>JABDQA010000059.1 GCA_013042475.1 Desulfofustis sp. | reverse complement strand
TTTTTGCCCCGATAGGCCTTGAGACCTTCGAATATGGCTTGACCGTAATGGAGGACAGTTGAGGCGGGATCCATGGAAAACGAGCTGTAAGGAGCTATCCTACCATTATGCCACCCCTGCTCACGATTCCATTCCATGAGGAACATGTGGTCGGTGAAGTATCTGCCAAATCCAAGGTCGTCCTCCGCTGGCATGTCCTTTAAAGCCGTCGCTTTTTCAAGGGAAATATCCAGATCTTTCCACATGATACAATCTCCACACTCGACGTATTTTCCTTCCCAATATCACTGGTACAATATATAGTTATACAATCCAGACAGTGCGTAAAACAGAAGGATATCACCATAACTCAGCCCTGATGGTAAATGCAAATATAATTGCGCCGGATTATATTCCCTGTCCATTTAAGATGCTTCCCGGATGAATTCATTGCAGAAAAACAATAACGAATACCCCCCCGACGGACCCAGCCCAATGCGCGTCCGCTATTTTCTGATTGTTTTCCTGATCTCGATCGTCTTTCTTGGCCGGGTTCTCTATCCTTTCGTGTCAATCCTGGTGATGTCCTTCATTCTCACCACCCTGTTCCGACCTGCCTACCTGATTTTCAACAGACGGCTTCCGAGCACACCGTCCTCGTTGATAACCTGTCTGCTGATAACCGCCCTCGTCTTTGTCCCCTTGGTCTTTTTCGTCACGGCTCTGTCCAACGAGGCCCTGACCGTCTATCAATGGGGTCGAGATAGCCGTGTCTGGCTCAAAGTGCAAGTATTTATTCAGGAGAGCCCGATCGTTGCCCAGGGGCTTGAATACCTCAATGAAGTGGGTTTTGAACTGGATCCTTCACAAATTTCTGATTCACTGTCCTATGTTGTCAAAATGGGCGGCCTGATGCTCTACAATCAGGCCAGCGGCTGGGCGGCCAACATCGCTCAGTTCTTCTTTTTATTCGTGATGATGATCCTGGTGATCTTCTTCCTACTTATCGATCTGCCGAAATTGCTCTCCTACTTTATACATCTCTCGCCGTTGCCCGACGACGAGGATCGACTACTGATCAAGAAATTTCAGGAAATTGCCACCGCCGTATTGAAAGGCAACGGCATCTGCGGGATTATCCAGGGCATACTGGGCGGTGCGGTGTTTCAAATCATGGGATTGAACTCACCGATCCTGTGGGGATTTATCATGGCGATTCTCGCTTTTCTACCAATCTTCGGTATCGGTCTGGTTATGATACCGGCAGCCATCATTATGGCCTTCAGTGGCGAAATCGGCGCCGGTATTTTCCTGTTCTGTTTCTATGCCTTGCTGTCGTTTTCGGTCGAGTATCTGCTCAAACCAAAACTCGTCGGCGACCAGGTGCAGATGCATACCCTGCTGGTTTTCCTGTCAATCATCGGCGGCCTAAGCGTCTATGGCATCCTCGGCATCATTTACGGCCCATTGATCGTGACCGCCTTTATCACCCTTTCGGAGATTTATCTCAAGAAGTACGATTATTACGTCCAAAATTTTTAAAATAACCATCCTGAGACGGCCCTTTTACCCAATCTCTTCGTTGAGCTCGAAATTTTATCCTCGGAATATTTATTATATGCCTGTGGTAAAATTTCTCGCGCGCCTCGATCTTGAACGAAAATCCTAATTTTGCAAGACACCCGATCAGTGCATCAGGCTTAGCTTTCTAGGTACGCCTTGAATTTTGTCAGACCCTCTTCAATGGCCGCTAGTTCGATCCCTGAATAAGCCAGGCGCAGATACTTTCTTGATTCACCAGGCAGAGGTGTTCCGAAGTGAGACCTGGCGCACATAGACACTCCTGCGTGCTTCAACACGCTCTCGATGAACTCCTGATAAGTGGAAAAACCTTTGTTGAGCATGGCCTCGGTCACATCCGGCCAGAGATAGAACGTAGCGTTTGGCCTGAAACAGGAGACGCCCTCGATGTCGTTGAGCAGATCGACACAGAGATCACGCCGCTGCTTCAGGATGTCGAGAATGTCACGCACCGGCTGTTGGTCCCCACCGAGCGCCTCGAGTGCTGCCCATTGCACAAACTGATTGGTACAGGACTCGTCATTGACGTTTAGTTTCCCGATTATGGTTATGATCTCATCGGGGCCTAGCGCAGCCCCAAGGCGCCAGCCGGTCATGGCAAATCTCTTGGAGAAAGTGTAAAGCACCACACTTCGTTCTTTCATCCCTGGTTCGGTGATGATCGAGGTGGACTGTCCGTCGTAGTGAATATCGAAATAGGCCTCGTCGAGCAGTACCATGAGGTCGTACTTGACCGCCAGCTCCGCTATCCGGCGCCGATCTTCGGCGCTGCACTCTGCACTGGTGGGATTGTGAAGGTCGTTGACGATGAGAATCCTGGTCTTGTCAGAAATGGCCCGTTCGAGCTGATCTAGGTCAAAGGTGAAGTTCGACTCTCCCGGAACCGTTCCATAGGGAACCGCCACACCGCCATGAAACTCCACTTGCGACTCATAGATCGGAAATCCTGGATTGGGATAGAGCACCTCATCACCCGGGTTCATCACGGTCAGCAGAAACTTGGAGATCACCGGCTTGCCGCCCGGCTGCACGGCCACGTTAGCCTCGGTGTAGGAGGTGTTTCTGGTGCGGTTGAACTCTTCGGCGAGGGCTTCTCGAAGTTCGACGATACCGACATTGGCGGTATACCCCGTCTTCCCCTCTTTTACGGCGCGGCAGGCTGCTTCGGTGATATGAGCCGGAGTTGCCAGATTCAGATCACCAAGATGGAAGGGGTACACCCTGTTTCCGGCAGCAGCGTGGGCGGCCGCCTGGCCGGCAACCACAAAGGCTGTCTCTACGCCAAGGTTGGCAACCCGATTGGCAAGTGTGAAGGCATGACTCATTTCCAAAATCTCCTTAATATTTTTAGTTTTCTTCCACCCATGGAAACTCGATTTTTCAGTACCAGTGTATAAGATCTACTCACTGAGTCTGCTGAACAGTCCATCTCTAAAACAATTCTTTCCAAAGAAATAGAGTATTTGTCGTCATGATACTGAACACAGTGAAAGAAAGGGTTTGAGAAACTCATGTTTTAGCAAAAGCGTGGCTAGTACTTGACTTTACCGCTGAACGCAACCCCCTCGAATTTTCTCAATGTCGTATAGTCGGGATCTCTGCGATAGGCCTCGCTCGGATTGCCGTGCAGATAGATCTTTTCTAAATAACTCAATTTTCTGGGCAACTGGGCCGGTGTTCCTCTGGTTGCAAGAAAGTGAGCGGGCTTCCCTGGTTCAAGAGTACCCAGTTCCTCCAGCCCCAGAAGCCGGGCACCATGATCGGTGGCGCAGCGGATCGTTTCACTGAGGCTGAAGCCTGCCTGTATGAACAGCTTCATCTCCTCGACCATCGACTCACCATGCAGCACACCCATGCTGCCGCTATCGGTCCCAATTGCAACCTTGACCCCAAGTTCTCTGGCCAGCCCCAGTTGCTCCAATTGATGGGCCAGATTGCGCTCGGCCACTTTCTTGTCGATAGTGGTACGATAATGCTCGGCATTCTGGACAACAGCCTTCATGGTATAAACCGTCGGCACCCAATAGACGCCTCTTGCGGCCATCAGTTCAAGATTCCGCCGGCCCATAAAAAAACCGTGTTCGATTGAATTGCAACCAGCTTCGATGGCTGTCCTGACCGGCACCTCGCCATTGGCATGAACCATTATCCGTGCATCGCGCCTCCTCGCCTCAGTTACCAGCTCGCGGAGCTGTCCTGTGGAGAATTGCGGCTCGGTCTGAAGAGCATACCTGGTAAGGCTGTTCAAACCCGAGTTGACTACCTTGACGAGCTTTGTCGGCTGGGCAAGCCGCAGGAAGGTTTCGAGCAATGACTCATCGCTTTCCAGACAGACGCCGATCAGCGAACCGTACCGGCCGCATCGATGATAAGCTCTGCCCGGCGAGAGCACCCTGACTGGCATTGCTTCTGAATCAAACAGCTCCCCTAGATAGCGCAGCACATGTCCGCCCCGGTCGCCACTGTCGCGAAGTCCCAGCACCCCATGCGAAAACTGGTGTCTGAGATGCTCGGCAATGATCGGAACCAATTCCTCGTACGAGGCATTCAGTTGCTTCTCCCGGTACTCCATATCGATGCTGCCCGACATGCAGAGATGCACATGACTGTCAATCAGCACAGGAAGTACAACACAGTGAGAAAGATCGGTTAGCTGCTCAGCGGGAATAGGGTCCGTAAAAGTATCATTGTCGATTTCAGCAATAGAGCCTGACTTTATTGTGATGAGCTGATCTTTTCTCACCGGCCCGCCGCGTCCGTCAATGAGGGATCCGACACGTATGTACTGGTTCTGGCTGTTTTGCATTCTCAATGGGCGTTTAAGTCAGTTGAATCTATTCTAAATCAAATCGAGATCGATTATACCCTGTTCGGATATTTTTAAATGGTATTTTATTGCCTCGGCACCTTCTCAGCGTTCCCAAGAGGCGGTCTCATAAAGTTCCTCTGGCGCTGGTGAACTTTGCATTGAAGGCCCCCTGACGGGCCAGTTTCTGCCTTGGCCCAGCTTACATCAATATTTTTGAATCCGATAATAAGATTAATTGCATTATTTTAGGTTTTATGTTAGGCATCAAGTGGAGATTGTCTTTTCCCAAATATCAGTAAGGTCTAGAGGTGTGTGCCGGATAGGAAGTTCTGTCCGGTGGATTTTTTTGTTGTTGGCAAGGAGGTAACGCACAGAAAGCGTTTTCAGGCAAGAAGACTATCAAATTACCGAACAGGAGGCTGATCTATGAGTGACGACAAGAAGGTTATCGAAACTTCTGAAGCGCAAATTGCGGTACACTGGCAGGAAGAAGAATATATTCATCCGCCGCCCGATTTTGTTGGCCAGGCAAATCTCACCGACCCTTCTATTTTCGAGCGTTTCAGCCTCGACAATTTTCCCGACTATTACACTGAATTCGCCGAACTATTAACCTGGTACAAATACTGGGATGAAGTGCTCGACACCAGTGATGCACCCTGCTGGAAATGGTTCAAAGGCGGTAAACTCAACGCCAGCTACAACTGCATCGACCGCCACCTTGACCAGTACAAGAACAAGACTGCCATCCATTTCGTTCCTGAGCTCGAAGAAGAGGCCGTCCACCATGTGACCTATCAGGAACTCTATGTTCGGGTAAACGAAATGGCCGCGCTTTTGAAAGACACAGCCGGTCTCAAACGTGGAGACAGGGTTACCATCCACATGCCGATGTCAGCCGAGCTGCCAATCACCATGCTGGCCTGTGCCCGTCTCGGTGTTATCCACTCGGTGGTCTTCGGCGGCTTCTCCTCGAGCGCCTGTGCCGATCGAATTATTGACTCCAACAGCAGAGTCCTGATCACCATGGATGCATACTACCGTGCCGGTAAGTTGCTCAATCACAAAACTGTCGACGACGAAGCCTGCCAGCTCGC
>JABDQA010000140.1 GCA_013042475.1 Desulfofustis sp. | reverse complement strand
TCAAACGAGTCGATAAAGGTTGATATCCGGGTCATTGCCGCCACTAACCGAGATCTCAAAGCCCTGGTCGAAGAAGGCGCCTTCCGCGATGACCTTTACTACCGGCTCAATGTGGCCAATATCATGCTGCCGCCGCTGCGTGACAGAAAAGAGGACATACCACTGCTGATTGAACATTTCATAGACAAGTTCAGAGCAGAAAAACAAAAAGATATCAATGGCATAAGTGATACGGTATTGGCACGCCTGATGCATCACACCTTCCCCGGCAATATAAGGGAACTGGAAAATATCATCGAATATGGCTTCATTCTCTGCCCCGGAGGGCTGATCCAGGAAAATCATTTGCCCGACTCTTTCCACCTTGAGGAATCAAACGACAGCCTAGATAAAGGACTGCTAGGCGATGGGCTCAGCCTGGAAGAGATTGAAAAGCAGGCTATTTTGGGAGCGCTGCAGCGTAACAAGTGGAAAAAAATGATGACCTGTCGTGAGTTGGGAATCTCAAAGGATACCCTGCGCAGAAAGATCGAGCGTTACAACCTGGAAAATCCCCTGGAAGTGGTCACTTAGAATCCCCTCAGATTCAATGTACTGAAGATTTTAGGCAATTGCGGCAGACGCCGTCCACCCGGATTTCAATCCGTTCAATCTCCCCCGAAAAGGTTTTCCGGAGCCTATCGGATGACAGGTCGAGGCTGCCGGGATTGAGACAATCCATTCGACCGCAGCGTGTACAGAAAAAATGGTGGTGAGGTGCATGATTATCGTTCGGAGCCAGACCGTAATGGGCTGCCCTTCCCCCTGCACTGAGACGCTCCACCAGCTTATGGTCGACCAGCAACTCCAGGATTCTGTAGACAGTAACCCGGTTTATTGAATGGCTGCGCTCGACCGTAGTGAAGATATCTGCTGCGGTAAGTGGGAACTGGTTGTTACCAATAATCTCCAATACCCTTACCCGATTGGTGGTGGGTTCCAGTCCGGCCGACTCGAGCAGGTCGCGATAGTCGCAATTCACGCACATGTTGTCCTTACCCCGACATTTCCTGATGCGACTTGATTGTCAGCCGTCGTTTGTTCAGCGTTATCAAACTATCCAGCACCAGGGAAAGAAAAAATCCCGAACCGGCAAGAAAAATGATGACCGCCCCGGAAGTCAGATCGAGGCGGTAGGATATCCACAGCCCGCCAGTGGTAAAAGCCATCCCCAGCATACATGACAAGACCATCATCTGGACGAGTGATTTAGTATATTTCTCTGCTATATAGGGTGGTATCGTCAAGAGGGCGATAACCAGAATCAGGCCAACCACCTGGACCATCATAACCACCGTGATCGCCACGATGCCAATCAGCATGTAATACAGTCTTCGCACGGGTACGCCGCGCACAAGGGCAAATTCCTCGTCATAGGACATGATCAGCAGATCGTTGAAAAAATAGAACACCAGTAACAGAATTGCTCCCCCTGCAATGGCCATAATCAGCAGATCTGAGCGCGGAACACTGAGAATGGAGCCAAACAAATAACTCATCAGGTCGACGTTGTAGCCCGGGGTAATATCGATTAGAAGAATTCCAACTGCCATCCCGACCGCCCACATGACGCCGATGATGGTATCCGCCCGCTGTTTGGACCGGGTCGACACGGCAGCCATGATCATGGCCGAAAGAAATGAGAAGAAGAAGGCCCCGGCCATAAAAGGCAACCCCAGGAAAAAGGCAAGCCCGATTCCGCCATAGGCACTGTGAGCGATACCACCAGAGAGAAATACCAGCCGGTTGATCACAATCAACGAGCCAATCACACCGCAGATGAGACTTGCGAGCAACCCGGCCATCAGCGCATTGCGCATGAATTCGAACTGCAGCACCTCAATCATTGGCGGCCTCCTTCGACAACTCCGACGTGCGGGAGTCTGGAAAAGGAACTGTCACCGGACAGGAATCATAGACTGAGCAGCTATAGACTGCGTCCAGCAGTTCACCCGAAGTTTCGAAGGCCTGGTGATAATGCAGCCGCCGGTTCACGCAGGCCACCGATTTGGCATAGGCGGAAACGGAGAGCAGATCGTGGCTGACCATCAGGATGGTCAACTCTTTGTTCAATCCCTGGAGAAGTTGGTAGAATTGCGTCTGCCCCCTGCTGTCGATAGAAGCGGTAGGTTCATCGAGCACCAGAAGCTCCGGTTCAGTTACCAGGGCCCGGGCAATCAGGACCCGCTGACGCTGCCCTCCCGATAGATCGCTGATTTTGCGATCGGCGAACTCAGCGATTCCCATTTTTTCAAGCGCAGCCAGGCCATCCTTGCGGTCCTTCCGGGAACGGTTGAACATCAGCCGTTGTTCGGGTACGTGTTTACCCATCATGACCACATCGAGCGCCGTGGCCGGAAAACTTAAGTTATGGTCTATCTGCTGGGGGACATAGCCGATTTCCACCCCCTTTTTAGGTGCTTTCCCTCCCGCTAGCCGCACCTTACCCCGGGTCGGTTTCAATAACCCGACGATCAGTTTGAGCAGGGTTGTCTTGCCCCCGCCATTGGGGCCGACTACCGCAATGAAGTCTCCCTGATTGACGACCAGGTCGATGTTGTGCAGTACTTCCTTACCGCTGTAAGAAAAGCAGAGATCGTTGATTTCGGCTACGATGTTTCTCATGTCCTGCCCACTAGCGCACGGCAGCAGCCATCTTGTCGGCTACCTCTCTCATGTTGGCGAACCAGTCTTTCCCCAGCGGATCGATCATCACCACCTGGGCACCGATTTCTCTGGCAATGACTTCGGCACTTTTTTGGGAGAACTGGGGCTGGGCGAAGATCACCGAAATCTGTTCCTGGCGGGCCAGCTCGATCAACTCCTCAAGGTGTGCCGGTTTTGGACTCTTGCCCTCAATTTCCACCGGCACCTGTTCAAGTCCGTAACTTTGAGCAAAGTAGCCCCAGCTGGGGTGGAATACCATGAATTTCATCCTTTTCTTTGAGTCCAGGATGTTACGTAGTTGTGCATCGAGTTCATCGATGCGTTCCATGAAACTCTCATTGTTGGCACGGTAGGTGGCAGCGTGTTTCGGGTCCAGATTTTCAAGGCTGGAACCGATTACTTCGGCCTGGCGCTTTACCAGCACCGGTGAAAGCCAGATATGGGGATCGAGTCCGTCTTCACCATGATCGTCCTGCCCATGCCCCTCAGGTTCGGCTGAGCCGTCTCTCTCATGGTCTTCAAGACGCTCTCCATGATCATCTTCACGGTGACCTTTTTTGTGATCCCCATCATCCTCGTGGTGATGATCCCCACTCATTGCGATTCTTACAATCCCTGCCTCGGTATGGACCACGCTCATGTCAGGGTTGATTTTTGTTATCCTCTCCAGCCAGGCTTCTTCCAGAGCGATGCCTATGGTGAAAAAAACACTGGCCTTGGCCATTTTTCTCATCTGTGACGGCTTCGGTTCATAGGTGTGGGGGCTCGCTCCCGGGGGCACCATCACTTCCACATCGACCAACTCTCCGCTAATCTGTTGCACGAAAAACTTCTGGGGCAGGATTGACACAAACACGGTGGGTTTAGTTTCTGCAAGAATTGGTGCTGTAGCGCCAACCGCTAATGCCCACGACAGAATTACAAGAATTATATTACGCTTCACGATAGAGGAATTTCCATTTGAATAGTGGGAATTGACATGCAACTAATTTGCATACAACAAAATGAATAACCATTCCCAGGACACCGCGCAAGGTACTCTTCCCCTGCGCCCTCAGCACGGTGAATAGCCTTTGTGGTCCAGACCAGCCCCCCTGGCATGCAGTTTTTGAGCTGCGCCTACTTGAGGCTGTGCGCGAAGGCCTATTTCATGTGGGGACCAAGAATCATGTCTTTGTACCCCAGTCCTGCCGGGATTCGTGGATAAAGCATTTCGTCTACATCGGTAACCACCTCGAGAAAGGAGGCTCCTTCGGCACTGACAAAATCTTCTAATCCCTGCTTCAACTCGTCACGCTTTTCAATTCTCCGGCTGTAGGCAAATCCCATCTCCTGGGCTACATGGGCAAAGCTGATGTCGGTAATTTTCTTGGTTCCCACATGGGCGCCCCCATAGAGAAGGTCCTGGATGTTACGAACCATGCAGTCGCCATGGTTGTTGAGCAGTAGAATTTTCACGAGCAGCTGATATTTACCGATGGTGAACAATTCTCCCAGGTTCATCAGCAGACTTCCGTCACCATCGATCGCGATAATGGTATCCTGAGGATTGGCGTAGTGGGCGCCGATGGCCGTAGGGACTGCGAAGCCCATCGTGCCGTAGCCACCGGAAGTCAGAAAGGTTTTAGGTTTGAGGGAAATCAGGTATTGGGCCGCAAACATCTGGTGATTGCCGACTCCGGTGGTCACCTTGGTGTCCTCGGTGAGCATACCGGAGAGCAACTCCATCACCTCGGCCTGCTGTATTGCAGGTGTGGCCCGGTCAAAATTGAGCGGGTGATCCTTTTTGAGCTTGAAGGCATATTCCTGCCAAGGCCCGATATCGAGCTGTTTGTCGTGCTTCTCGGCATAATTGAGCAGATCGTCAAGAGCGGTTTCCGCCTTGCCGATGAAGGAGAATTTCGGGTTCCTGCTGAACCGCACTTCCTGCACCTTTTCAGGGTTTATATCAAAATAGGCAATTTCGGCCTCCAGCCCGGCCTCGCCAACCTTCTGCTGGACACGGTCGTCCCAGCGGATCCCGAAGGCGACAAAAAGATCGGTTTCCTGGATGGCCATGTTGGCCGCCGGCACCCCGAACATGCCCAGCATACCAAGAGCCCAATCGCCTTTCTCGTTGAGAATCCCCTTACCCATCAGGCTCCATATCGAGGGCACCTTGTAGCGGCGGTTGAATTCCCTGATGCGCTCGCTTGCCGATGCTGAATTCAGCCCTCCGCCGATATAAAGCAGCGGCCGTTTTGACTTCTGCAGCAGATCGAAGAATTGCTTGCACTGGTTTTCGCCCAGGTGCCGTTCTTCGTCGTATTTGTGGCCGAATCGCGCCACTTCGATGGCCTTGTAGTCGCCTTCATTTTTCTGGATATCATAGGGAAAATCGATAACCACCGGGCCCGGTTTACCCGATTTAGCAAGGAAATAGGCATCTTTTACTATTTCCTCGACGTCCTGAAGCTCGGTAACGAGAATCACTTTTTTGGCCGCATCTTTGAAGATGGAAACTACATCGATGGTCTGGAACACATCGGTTCCCATCTGTCCCTGGGCGACCTGCCCGGCAAAAACCAGCAGAGGAATGGAATCGGCATTGGCGTCCGCGACAGCGCTCAGAGTATTGGTAATGGCCGGTCCCGAGGTGACCACGGCGACCCCGACATCGTCGCTGGAGCGGGAATAGCCCCCGGCGGCAAAGGCGCACGACTGTTCGTTGGCATTTACGACAATCTCTATGCCCACTTCGTCGATGGCATGAAACACCGGCAGAATCGTGGCACCCGAAAAACCGAACACCTTTTTTACTCCGAGATCAATGAAGCTTTTCGCTAATATTTGCGCATTATTCATGAAAATCCTCCATACCTCTTATTGATGTGATTCGACCACACCAACGTCTGGCTTTTTTCTAATTGCGGTTCTGATGCCCTGATCTATCTGGCAAGAAACTTCCTGATGCGCCGTACACCTTCGGCCATGTTTTCTATGCTGTTGGTGTAGGCGAAGCGAATGTGTTGTTCCGGCTTGTGGATGCCGAAATCTTTTCCAGGCGTAATGGCAACTCCCTGGGCTTCTAGCAGCTCATAGGCAAAGCTGAAACTGTCATCGGTGAGCCCGGAACTGTCGACATAAAGGTAGAAGGCTCCCTGGGGGGGTACCGGAATTCTGAAACCGATATCCTGCAATGCCGGCAGCAGAAAATCCCGTCTTTTCCGGAACTCATCCCTACGCTGCTCAAGGACATCCAGGCAGCGTGGACTGAAAGCTTCCAGCGCGGCGTACTGCGACATCGAAGTGCAGGAAAGAAAGAGGTTCTGTGCCAATGTGTCGAGACTCTCCACAAAGGCGTGGGGGGCCACCACCCACCCAAGGCGCCAGCCGGTCATACCGAAATACTTTGAGAAGCTGTTGATGACGAACAGATCGTCAGCCAGTTCCAGAGACGAATAACCGTCCTGTCCATAGACAAGTCCCTGGTAAATCTCATCGACGATAAGATGCCCGCCGCGCTCCTTGACAGTCTTGTGGATGCGTGCCATTTCATCGCGTTCCACCACAGTGCCGGTGGGGTTCGACGGAGTAGCCACCATTACCGCCCTGGTCTTGTCACTCCAGTTATCGCCAATGTGGGTGCTGTTGAGCTGATAATTGGAGTCGGCGTTGACCGGCACACCCACTGGGACTCCCGAGACCAGCTCGACGAAATTCTTGTTGCAGGGATAGCCAGGATCGGTCATCAACACCTCTTGCCCCGGATCGATCAGCACGCTCATGACCAGCTGCAGTGCGCCCGAGGCGCCGGGGGTGACAATAATTCGGGCGGGATCGACATCGATGGAAAACGAGCGTCCATAGTGGTCGCTGATCGCCTGCCGCAGCTCGGGAATCCCTGTGGCTGCGGTATAACCTGTGTGACCGGCGTAAAGGGCGTTCTTGCCGGCTTCGATCACCGGTTCAGGGGTGATGAAATCGGGTTCCCCGACTTCCATGTGAATCACCGAACGTCCTTCGGCTTCTAACTGTTTGGCCCGGGCCAGCAGATCCATCACATAGAAAGGAACGATCCGTTCCATTCTGGAGGCAAGTTTTGGAGTAGTCATAGGTTGCAAGATGTGTTGGTGGTGTCCGGTTCAGCTGCTTCGATGAGAGTCTTCGAGCTCCCGGTAGAGAGCCAGAATACCCGATCGGGTAAGTTTCTTTATGCCCAGGGGCCGGAGAAGATCGATCATGGCGTTTATCTTGCTCTCGTTGCCGGTCACCTCGACGATATAGGAATCTGATCCAGCGTTGACCACCTTGCCATTGAATATTTCCACTACCTGCAGAAGCTCGGCTCGATTTTGAGAAGTCACGGCGATGCTGATCAGAGCCATCTCCCGCCGGACCGCTTTCTCCTCGTTGGTCATATCCCTGAGCTTGATGACGTCGATGAGCCGCTCCAGCTGTTTCTGTATTTCTATATACTGATCGGAGGTCGCCTTGGTCTTGATGGTAATCCTCGAGACCTCGGGATCGTGGGTCGGCGCCCCGCAAATGCTCTCCAGGTTATACCCTCTGCCTGAAAAAAGCCCTGTAACCCTTGAAGTCACGCCGGGTTTATTGGCTACCAGCATCGTTAACACATGAAATTGCTCTTCCATCTATTTCTCCCTTCGCCGCTCCATGAATGCAGTGATTTCGGGCTGCACCTGCGCTCAGCACAGGGCACGATATTTTTGTCCTGTGCAATCTACTCGCAAACCTGTGGTGATATCAACAGAATTTCTGCTGAATTTCTTCGTGATTAAGGAAGAATCAGCACCTGGGGACAGGGTGAATCAGGATGGATAATAGAGAAAAAAAAGAAGGATGCTAAATGTCGATCAGCTTGTGGATGTTCTTTTACCGTTGCCAACGCCGCCATTCTGTTGCCGCTTGGCGATATCCTGCTGCTTGGCCTTGACTTCTGCTTCGGCATCTCCAGTCAGACGCAAGGTTTTCGGCACCGCGGTATCGACACTGGCGGTACACGCTTCACAGACTTCTTTCGGGCAGTCGGTGATCTCCCAGCAAGGAGCATAGCGCAGCAGCTTTTTAATTCCGGGGATGGAAATTCCCTCGTCGTGAATCATCTTGCGGATGCAGCCGATCCAGGTGATATCATTGGCTGAAAAAAATCGTCGGTTGCCTTTACGGGCAGGCTTGATCAACCCCTCATCCTCATAGATTCTCAGGGTTCGGGGATGCACGCCGAGGATCTGGGCAGCGACACCTATCGAATAGACCGGCGTTTCCGGTGTGATCGGCTGTACTTCGACTTTTTTGTTAAATGTCATCATCCCACCTTTTGAATTGGTCGGAGCATCTGTCCAGGGCTGCGCCCCGCCGCTTAGCAGGCGAGGCACAGTTCCCTTCAGAAACCGGGTTCAGTGATCCTCGGTCAGGTGGCCCCGGAAAAGGCGCTCACCGGCCAGGAACAGGAATCCACAGAAAGCAAAGCCGCCCAGAGTAATCACCCACTCGTGGAAAGTGGGAGAATAGGTGAACAGCGATGGATAATCAACCATTCCCATGCCATGGTAATGGGGAACAAGTTGACCGACGATCACCAGATCATAGCGCATAAAGAAAATACCTATCATGCCGGCTACCGAGGCGATGAACAGAACTCTCATGTTATTGCCGCGCACCGCCAGGATCAGTACAAAGGGTATGATCATGCCAAGCGCGATCTCGCCGATCCAGAAATTGACCGCATAGGGGCCTGACAATAGCGCCTGAATGGCTTCATATTTGCCGGGAGGGTTACCGGTGACTCCGGTGATCATCTTCCAACTGGTGAAGAACAGGATGATGGCCATCATCAGAGCACCCATTTTGGCAACGGCGCTTAGTGATTTCTTTATGTCGTCACTGAACTCCCAGCCATTTGCCCGATACGCGAGATAGGTGAAGAATATAATCGCCACGCAGCCGGACATCGCTGCCGAGGTAATGAAGTAGATCGGCATATAGGGCCCATGCCAAAATTCACGGGCATTGAGAAGACCGAATACCGCTCCGAGGTTCGAATGAGCGACGACACCGGTGAGTAGACCGGCCAGGCCGAACATGGTCGCCGTTCTATGCTGTTCTTTCTGCAGCATGACGAACTCGATCATCATGAAGAACAGATAAGCGCCGTAAAGCGTTCCCATCCACCAGATGTTGGACGTGGGGTTGGCGCCGATCACATTGCCCACCGGCATACGCCAGGAATTCTCGATCTCGAATGCGATCACCAGAAATCCGGCGACGATGGTCGCAATTGACAGAAAAACAGCCCTTTTGGCGATGGGATTAAAATCTTTGAAACCGAATACATGGCCGACGGATGAGACGATGCAGAGACCGGTGGAAGTGACCACGAAAAAGACATAGGCGGCGATCAACACTCCCCAGGGCACATCCCTGGTTACCCCGAATGTATGCTCATGGCCGGCAACGATTGAGTGAACACCGAAAGCTACGCCGACCAGAGTCAGCAGTCCGCAGAGCATCACCGCAGTGGTGTACTTCCACGATGCAGTGAAGTCCAATCCCCCTTCCTGCGGCAGAATGCCCGTCAGAAAATTGTTCATTACACCCGCTTTTCTTTCCATTTTCAATTATCCTTCGTAGTAAGTAGTATTGTCGGTCTTGCTTTCAGCAGTCTTCAACCGAGGCTTGATCTTCAGATCATACAAGGTGTGAAGTGCTGCTCCACCAATCCAAAAAGCCAAAAAAAGTATGCCATCCATAACCGTGCTCCGCATTGTGGGAGTTAAATGAATGCTGCCGGAAGGCAGCCCGGTTCAGAACCCTAACCAACTCTCCGCTCCGTGG
>JABDQA010000139.1 GCA_013042475.1 Desulfofustis sp. | reverse complement strand
CGGCAGGGTAGCACCGGTCTATGAAGAAATGGCCGGCTGGCAGTCAGAGATAAACGAGATCACCGCCCACGAGGATCTTCCGGCTGAAGCCAAAGATTACATAAAGCGCATTGAGGATTTTACCGGGGTGGAGGCGGTCATTGTCTCGGTGGGACCGGACCGGGATGAGACGCTGCTTCTTAAAAACCCTTTCGAGGTATGAAAATTGTCTTTTTGCTCAATCTCTTCGTTGTGCGAGAAAATTGAATCCTCAGCGTAGTACCCATACGCTTCCGGGTCAATTTTCTCACACGCCTCGATCTTGAGCAAAAATCCTAATTTTTAAACTTAAATAAACTCAAAACAGTAAAAATCAGAACTGTATAAATAAATGAGGTAACAATGGCTCGTATTACCGTTGAAGATTGTTTGCATGAAGTAGGGGATGACAACCGTTTTAACTTAATCCATCTTGCCGTCAAACGGATAAAGCAGCATCGGCAGGGAGAACCGTTTTTGATCGAGGCTAAAAACAAGGAAGTTGTGATGACCCTGCGTGAGATCGCTGCGGGGGAGGTGACTTTTCACAATGTGGAAGAACTCCCGGAACTCAATGATCTGGATGGCCTTAACGACGAACAGGAACCAAAAGAGGGTGAGGAAGCTTGAGAAGTACAACCATGGCGCGAGACTATTACGAAATACTCGGAGTTGACAGAAATGCCGGGGCGGCTGATATAAAGAAGTCCTACCGTAAACTGGCAATGAAATATCACCCGGACCGAAACCCCGGAGACCTCGAAGCAGAGAGCGCCTTCAAGGAGTGCACCGAGGCCTACGAGGTGCTCAGCGATGATCAGAAACGCCAGATTTACGACACCTATGGTCATGAAGGGCTGAAAAACAGTGGTTATCAGGGTCCCGGCGGTTTTGATGATATCTTCTCGAGTTTTGGTGACATTTTCGGCGATCTTTTCGGTTTCGGTTCATCACGGGCCCAGGCCAGGAGAAACGGTCCCATACCGGGCAACGACCTGCGATACGACACGCGTATCAGCTTTATGGAAGCGGTACACGGCACCACCAAGGAAGTTGAACTCAACAGGAGGGATACCTGCTGGACCTGCGAAGGTTCAGGGTGTCGTCCGGGACATCAGCGCCAAAATTGCCCTGCCTGCGGCGGCAGGGGGCAGGTGGTTCGCTCCCAGGGATTTTTTCAGGTCAGCTCAACCTGTCCGCAGTGCCACGGCGAAGGATCCATTATCACTGATCCCTGTGATGACTGCCGAGGCAGCGGCCTGGTAAACAGGACCAAGAAGGTGTCCATCAAAATTCCTGCCGGCGTCGACACCGGGGCCCGGATGAGGCTCAAGGGAGAGGGTGAGGGCGGCCGCAGAGGCGGACCGACTGGCGACCTTTACGTGATTATCGATGTCGAGCCCCATGAGTTCTTTGGCCGTGAAGGCGACAATATCTATTGCCGCCTGCCTGTTTCCATGGTCGATGCAGCCCTGGGGGTTAAGACAGATGTGGTCACCATCCACGGCACCAAGAAGCTCACCATTCCGGAGGGCAGTCAGTCGGGCGAGGTATTCACCCTGCGTGGTGAAGGGGTAAAAAATCTACGCGGCCGCGGCCGCGGCGACATGTTCGTCGAACTGCAGGTTATAACACCGACAAATCTCTGTGAGGAGCAGAAAAAAGTTCTCAAGGAATTCGACACCCTGTGCGACAAGCATGGCCAGAACAAGGAACGTGAAGGATTCTTCACCAAACTGGTGAACGAGGTGATGGGTAAAACAGGATAAACGGTGGCCGAAGAAAACGACAACAGACTGACCCACTTTGATGCAGACGGCAAAGCCGTTATGGTCGATGTCGGAGGGAAGCAGGAGACCCAGCGAATAGCTGTCGCTGCCGGCAACATTGCCATGAATCGACCGGCCTTCGAACTGGTCAAAAGCGGTTCGATGGCCAAGGGAGACGTGCTCGGTGTGGCCAGAATCGCAGGTATCATGGCGGCTAAAAATGTTGATCGTCTCATCCCGCTGACCCATCCTTTGCTGATCAACCGGGCTGAGATCGATTTTTCCTTTGCCGAGGCCGACTGCCGGATCGAAATCGAGGCGACAGTGTCGATCACGGGAAAGACAGGAGTCGAAATGGAGGCGCTCACCGCAGTATCAATGGCGGCGCTGACCATTTACGATATGTGCAAGTCTGTGGATAAAACGATGAAAATCAGCGATATTCGTCTGCTGAGAAAGACGGGAGGAAAAAGCGGTGATTTCAGTCTTAGCGAATGAGATCAGGCACTGGCTTTTGATTCCTCGTGTGTAACGTATTACAGGAGATTTTGGATGGAAAAAAAGGTATTGGAAAAATTCAAAAAACAGCTCGTTGAAAAACGACAGGAGATTCTCAGCGAAGCTGACAAGACCCTGGCCGAGATGACCGATCAGAACTCGAATGTACCCGATCCCAATGACCGGGCCACCATCGAGTCAGATCGCAGTTTCGAGCTTCGCATCAGGGACCGGGAACGGAAACTGCTTTCGAAGATAGAAGACGCGCTCATCCGGATCGACGAAGGCGAATACGGCATCTGTGAAGAATGCGGCTGCGACATCAACGTTAAGCGCCTCGAGGCGCGGCCGGTGACGACGCTTTGCATCGACTGCAAGACCCTCCAGGAAAAAAAGGAAAAATCACAGGGCCAGTAATTTATGCCCCAACTCAGGAGAGACCCGGTCCTTGGACGATGGATTATCATTTCCAAGGAGCGGAGAAAGCGGCCCAATGATTTTGTCATTGAGGAGGCCAAGGTAATAGGTGGTTTCTGTCCGCTCTGTCCCGGCAACGAGACCTTTACCCCGCCTGAGGTGCTGGCCTACCGAAACGGTGTCGCCACTACAGGAGACCGGCCCGACTGGCAGGTCAGGGTCGTACCCAACAAATACCCGGCTTTAAAAATCGAGGGTGAACTAGGCAAGGAAGCCGAAGGGCTCTATGACCGGATGAACGGTATCGGAGCCCACGAGGTGATCATCGAGAGTCCCGATCACCACGACTTGTTCTGGAACCTGCCGACCGAACACCTGGCGCTGGTCTTCCGAGCCTATCGGGATCGGCTCAAGGATCTCGAACGCGATCCCCGGTTTCGTTATGTGATGATCTTCAAAAATCACGGAAAAGCTGCTGGTGCCTCTCTCGAGCACGGCCATTCACAACTGATCGCTTTGCCGGTGCTGCCCCGTATGCTGATTTCCGAGTTCAACGGCGCCGAATCCTACTACCGCTACAAAGACCGCTGTATTTTCTGCGATATCATCCGCCAGGAACTGCAGCAGGAAATCAGGGTGGTCTGTGTCAACGATCACTTCATCACTATTTCTCCGTTCGCACCCCGCACGCCCTTTGAAATGTGGGTATTGCCCAAAGACCATGCCTCGGGCTATTGTGCCCATACCCAGGATCAGGAGAGGCTGACGGCGCTGGCGCAGATTTTTTCGGAAACCCTCAAGCGTCTGGAAAAATGTATTCCCAATGTGCCTTACAATTTCGTGCTGCACACCCAACCGCTGCGGTCGGGCGAGATGGAGCACTTTCACTGGCATTTCGAGATTGTACCCAAATTGACTTCCATTGCCGGTTTTGAATGGGGTTCAGGCTTCTACATAAATCCCATGCCGCCTGAGGAGGCGACTCGATATTTACGCGAATCTCTAGATAGCTGATGGAGGTTTTCATGAAAACCATACTGCTTGTTGACGACGACGAGTCCATCCAACTGCTGTATCAGGAGGAGTTCAAAGAAGCAGGCTACAAGGTGGTCTCGGTCTACAACGGAAACGAAGCGCTCGACAAGTTCAAGCAGACCGCTCCCGATCTGGTCATTCTCGACATTCAGATGCCCGGTCTGAACGGCATTGAAGTTCTTCGCCAGATCAAGATGCTCGATTCGACAGTACCGGTAATCCTCAACAGTGCTTATCAGGAATTCAAGCAGGATCTGGGTGCCTGGGCTTCAGATGAATATGTGGTCAAGTCGTCCGATATCGGTGAACTGATGTCAGCGGTCAAGAAACACATTGATTGAGTCTCTCGAAGACGAGACATGAAGGATATTCAGAACCAGTCAGATCATCGTCGCATCGACATCAAAAAGGTGGGGGTAAAAACCATCACCTATCCGATCACGGTGCTCGACAAGGCGCAGGCCAGTCAGAAAACGGTGGCCAGCGTCAATATGTACGTCAATCTGCCGCATCGGTTCAAGGGAACACACATGAGCCGTTTCATTGAAATTCTCAACCGTTACCACGGCAAGATCGACATCAGTCAGTTCCATCTCATTCTCGAGGAGATGAAGAATCGGCTCGAGGCTGAAGCTGCACACCTGGAAATGAAATTTCCATTTTTTCTGCACAGAAAAGATGATCTTGATACCTTTGAGGTGCGCCGCTACGACTGCACTATGCACTGCTTTCTTGAAGAAGAGAATGATTTGCGGCTCGATATAAGCGTGCCCGTGGCCCATCCCTTCAACGGCAGTGCGACGAGCGACAGCACCCCGGTGGTGGGCCTGTGGGGAAAGGTCCTGGTTAGCGTTCGATTTAACAGGTTTATGTGGCTCGAGGACCTGATTGACATGGTCGAGGCCATAACTCGGTCAGAATCATTTTCCAGCACGCAGAGCGACAATACCAAACCGGTGGAGTCCCTGCTGGCCAAACTCGAGCAGAGATTCTCACAGCTCAAAGAACTGGCCTGGTACGAGATTACCGTGGAAAACGAATCCCAGGGATATTCCCTGTTTGCCAGAACATCCGGCCCTGATTCAGAATCGCAGTAGAACAAAGATTAAACCATCCACTACGAGAAAAGGTTCCCATGAGCGACTTATTATTTGAGATCGGTAGCGAGGAAATACCGGCCTCCTTTATCCTGCCGGCTGCAGCCCAGATGGAGCAGATGTTCAACGACAAGATGGGTGCGCTTGGACTTCCTTTTGATTCAATTACCCAGTATGCCACCCCTCGCCGGCTGGCTATCATAGTCAAAGGGATCGCCGAGGGCCAGAAGGACATCGAAGAGGTGCTGCTCGGACCGTCGAAGCAGGCATCCTTCGACCTGGATGGCAAGCCGACCTCGGCGGCGCAAGGATTTGCGCGCTCCAAGGGGGCCAGTGTCGAAGATTTGGAAGTGGTGGAGACTCCCAAGGGAGAGTATTTGCAGCTGACCAGAAAAGTGGTGGGCAAACAGACCAGTGAATTGCTTCCCTCACTGCTGCAGGAGATAATCCTGGCGCTCTCGTTTCCCAAGTCGATGAGGTGGGGTGTCAACCAGCACAGTTTCGCTCGGCCGATTCAGTGGATCGTCGCCCTGTTCGACGGCAAGGTGGTCCAATTCGAGCACGAAGGAATAAAGGCCGACAACAAGACCTGCGGACACAGATTTATGGCCCCGGATCCGGTGGTGATAGAAAATGCGGATGGATATGAAAAAGGTTTGGAAGCTGTGTCAGTCATTGGCGATTTCGAGCTCAGAAAAGAAAAGGTGCTGACTGAAATAAAAGAGGCTGTCGCTGCTGCCGATTTTGGCGTGGAAGCAGAGGTTGCGGTGCATGAGGGACTTCTCGACACGGTGACAAACCTGGTGGAAATTCCGTTTGGCGTGTGCGGTCGCTTTGATGATAAATTCCTTGCCGTGCCCGATGAGGTACTCATTACTTCGATGCGGGAGCATCAGAAATATTTTCCAGTAATTACCAAAGATGGAAAACTGCTGCCAGGCTTCGTGGCGGTAAACAACACTCAGGTAATCAAGCCCGAACTCACCCGTGAAGGACATGAACGGGTCCTTCGGGCCAGGCTCGAGGACGCCTATTTCTTTTTCGAGTCAGACAAGAAAAGACGTCTCGAGGACCGGGTTGACGACCTTGGTGGGGTCATTTTTCAGGCCAAACTGGGTTCCATGAAAGAGAAGACAGAGCGGGTCGTCAAGTTGACCAGGTTGCTGTCGGAAATGCTCGCCCCGAATCTGGCGGACGATGCCTGTCGGGCTGCACTTCTCTGCAAAGCTGACCTGACTACCGACATGGTTGGTGAGTTTCCAAGCCTGCAGGGGGTGATGGGCAGTTTTTATGCCGGTAACGACGGCGAAAACGATGTGGTTGCCACGGCCATTTTAGAGCACTACATGCCGCTGCGATCAGGGGCTGAGCTGCCCAGTTCTGCGCAGGGGGCACTGGTCGCCATGGCCGATCGCTTAGATACTATAGCGGGTAGTTTCGGTATCGGCCAGAGCGCCACCGGCACTGCCGATCCGTTTGGCTTGCGGAGGTTGAGTCTGGCACTTCTGCACCTGATCGAGGATCGCTCCTACAGCCTGGATCTGCCGGCGGTGTTTGCCAAGGCATTGGCCCTCTATGGTGACCGGGTGGATGGTTCGGCCGAGACGGTTGAGCGGATTGTCCAATTCGTCCAGGGCCGTTTTCTCAATGACTGTGTCCGTCAGGGGATGGAGCAGAGCGCAGTCGAAGCGGTGGTGTCGGTCGAATTTATCGATGTGATTGACTGTTTGAAAAAAATCAAAGCTTTTGAGGGTATCCGTCACGACCAGTCTTTCGATCTGCTGGCCGGGTCGTTCAAGCGGATCAGAAATATCATCAAGGACCACCAGGAAACTGTAGTGAATAGCACCCTGTTGCAGGAAGAAACGGAAAAGACGTTGTTCAGTACCTACGAGAAACTAGATCAAATTGGTGTGGAAAAACTTGCTTCCGCAGATTATCTCGGCTTTCTCACTGAAATGATGGCACTCAAGGAACCGGTTGATCGCTTTTTCGACGACGTAATGGTGATGACCGATGATGAATCGGTGAAAAACAACCGGCTTAATCTGCTGACTGGCATTAACCAACTCATTCTAAGAGTTGGGGATATATCAAAAATGCACATAGATTGATTCGTCACTTCTTAACCGTACAGATACCGCTGAAACGTTTGCTAAAAAGGTAAAAAAAGGGCTACTCTGACTCAGAGCAGCCCTTTTCTCTATTCAATGTCCGGCTGATCAGGTCTTCGGATGGCAGGGCATACACTTGGCGAATTTTTCAGCCAGTTCCGGTTTTTCTTCTGCTACTTTTTTGTGACAGTCTTTGCAGTTCTTGTGGGCGGCGCCTTTGTAACTGTCAAGCCCCTTGGGCATTTCCGCACCCTTGTAGTGGCAGTCTTCGCATTTGCCGATTTCTTGTCCCTCTTCGTAGGGTACCTGCTTACCGTCTTTGGCGCCGTGATGACAAGCGCCACATTCTGCGGCTTCCTGGTGCTTGGCGTGCGGAAATACTGCCGGCTTGGGTTTTTTGGCTTTGTCCTTTTCCGCCTGCAGAACCATGTCGGCTGGACCTTTATCGGCAGCAATACTGATACCGGCAATACAGAAACAGGTCGCCACAAACACCAACAATAATACTTTTCTACTCATGACCTTAACTCCTCCTTTTAATTGATCTCCACTTTTCGGCTAAACTGCAACTGAACCGCAATTCATAACCCTTTGTATAACGGGTTTATGGGCATATGTCAAGGTACTACAAAATCAATCGCTATTAGATAAATAATTGGAAATTATTAAAAAATATCAGCTTGATCCATAACTGTGCAGACCGGACAACAGAAAGTTGACGCCGTAATAGGTGAAGATCACTGCCGCCAGGCCTACGATTGACAGCCAGGCGATGGTTTTACCGCTGATCCCTCTGGTATAGCGAGCGTGGAGGGTGATGGCGTAGACGAACCAGGTGATCAAAGACCAGGTTTCTTTGGGGTCCCAACCCCAGTAGGTACCCCAGGCAGAATTTGCCCAGATTGCCCCGGTGATAATCCCGGCGCTGAGCCAGATGAAACCGAAGATCATCGATTTGTGGATGATGTCATCTATGACCTTTAAGGAAGGTAGTAAAGAGTTTGAACCGTTTTCGGAACCGTTACCGAAATATGATTTTACCAGATACATGATCCCCAGCGCGGCGGCGATGGCAAACGCAGCGTAACCGACAAAACAGGTGATCACATGAGCCAGCAGCCAGTTTGACTGCAAGGCCGGTACCAGCGGGTTGATACCTTTGTTGATCGGGGCAAAGGACCCGTAGGCCATGGCCAGAAAAGCAAGCGGCAAGGCAAAGGCGCCTATCGTCCGGGTCTTGAATTTCCATTCGATGCCGAGATAGAGAATGACGATGGTCCAGGCAAAAAAGACCACCGATTCATACATGTTTGTCAGTGGTGCATGACCGATGCCCATCTGATATGACTCCACCCAGCGCAAACCAAGGCCTGCCGTCTGGACAACCAGCGCCACGACCGTAAACCAGGTTGCAAAGAGACCAATCTTGCTGCTTCGAAAGAGCAGGGCCCCAATGTAGAGAAAAGAAGCGAACAAGTAGGTGAAGGTGGTGATGCCTAAAAGCTGAGAACTATCCATGCCAGATACTCCGAATACTAAAAGAAAACTGTGCTCTAACCATTAGATTACACTGCTTTGGGCTTACTCAAGCCTCTTTATGTTCTGATTTTAAAAGTTCACCGAGCTCCTCGAAACTGCTCTTGAATCCGGCCCTGTTCTTGTTGGCCGATCCGCTCAGCAGCACCTCGGTCTTGTTTCCAGCTGGTGTCAACAACAACCAGAATCTTCGGTGGGACATGAAAAAGGCGACGTAGAGGCCAAATAACATGAGCCCGAAGCCGATATACACCCACCAGACACCCGGGTCTCTGGCGACCTGCAGGCCGGTGGCATACATCTGCTTGGCACTGATCGTATAGGTGCCATTCTCACCTTCGATATTCACTTCGGCACCATCGTCTATCCAGATCGATTCCGGTGAGTTGGAACCGTCGTTGAACCAGAGTTTTGACGAGACGATCGATTGTCCCATGACTTTGGCGTTGATGACTCCGAATTTCAGATTTTGTTCGCTCCACTCTTCCTGCTGCTGGAAAGGAATGATAAATTTTTGTGGCTCTCCTGTAGGCGGTTTTATGGAGACGACGAAGTCCTGATAAGGTTCATAACTTGATTGGTAGAAAGTGACGCCTTTGTATGTAAGAGGATCGTTGACCTCGATTACCTTGGTGAGCACTTCCTTTCCTTGTTCGAAAACAGTAAGGCTCGAGGTATATTCTTTGGGCATGCCGTTGGCATAGAAATCAATTTTGAATTTGTTGCACCGTACGGTGAAATCAAGTTCCTTGACCCCCTTTCCGCCGAATAGAAATACCCTGTTGCTCTCCTGGGTTTCGGGAATCATGACACTGCCCTTATAGCCACCCAGCGAACCAATAATCGCCCCGATAAATATTACCAGTATCGAGGCATGGACGAAATAGACGCCGGTGCGGGTCCAAGGCCCTTTCTGGGAAAAAAGTACAGTCGACTCACCGTGTTCGCGGCTGCCGGCACTGAATCTGTTGTTTTTCAGTTTTTCCAGCAGCGCGGTGCTGACTTCGGACACTGAACCGTCACTCGACCAGGCCATGCGATTGGACATTTTCTGCAGACGCTCGGGCGGCAGGGCCAGACCGTCGGCAGTAACCTGTTTCCAGACGGCGGGGAATCTGTCGATTGAGCAGATGATCAGGTTGAAGCCCAGCAGGAAGAGAAGCCCCAGAAACCACCAGGAATTGTACATGTCTGGTATATCCAAAATGGTAAATATCTGAGCGGCCTTGGGGCCATATTTGGAGACATAGAATTCAGCAGCTTCTTTCTGGGGAATAACAGTGCCGATGATCGAGGTAACGGCGATGAGAAAGAGGGTGACGAGAGCCAGTTTTACTGAAGAGAAGAATTGCCAGATAGAATTGTTGTTTTGCATAGTCGTTCTTAATCGTTATCAAAATAAGGCTACTTGCTACCATGTGGTAGTGAAGTGCGCAAGATAATTGATCACCACGGTAGAAAATAGCAGCGGGCAGTGTACAGGTTTTTATTTATCTTTGAAAGTAATATCTTAAATAGTGTTCACTTGGAAACATCTATTTAGCACGCGGAAACATTTACTTATTAATATATTTGTGGTGCGCATAGAATTCTATCTGCCAAACAACGGTGACAGACATGCGGTAAAAATTGCGCAGTCTCCTTCAGGACAAATATCTTTCGCTGCGGGATGTGCACAATCTAAATGTATGTGAATTTCAGGGAAAATAGTTATGGTAGGTCCAACTCAAGCAGCGCAAAAAATATATTTAATCATCAGGATGCACCATGGATTTTATCAAAGCCGCCACAGTCGATGAATTTATAAAGGTTTCACACAAAGTGATAAAACTGATCGGCCGGCCGGTGGGAATAATTAAACGGGATGATGGTACCTATTTTGGAATCGAAGCGTCGTGCAAGCACCAAGGTGCCGATCTACTTGCCGATTATCGTGGCGGCACCGTTGCAGTGTGTCCAAGGCATCAGTGGGAGTACGACCTGGAGTCCGGAAGGTGCCTCAACCACGATTCACTGCCGCTGAAAAAATATGAGGTGAAACTCGAAGGTAACGATGTACTCGTATCGATGTTTCCCATCCAGGAGGAGCAACCACTGGATATAGATTTTGAGCGTTTAGCATAGTTTTCTGCATAATCTGATCTTGTACCCCCTATCCTTGAACGGTCAGAAAGTTAATGCATCGATTTTAGGCACTTTTATTCACGGGTTGGCGTCGCCCTGAACCAGAGTTGTCAAGTAGGCCAGTAATAAGATTAACCCGAGGCTATATTTGCCCTCGGTAACCAGGAGCTGCATAATAAATTTCTTGAAAGCTGATAAGAAAAAGAGTAAAAAACCATGTTCTGGTACGATAATGTGATTATCGTGGTGCACATTAGTCTTAGAGCGACAAGCTCCATGGGCTTTCGATAAGGAAATCAGGAGAAGAAAATGGCCAAGGTATGTCAGATTTGCGGAAAGGGTCCCGTTACCGGGAACAATGTTTCCCACGCACATAACAAGACGAGAAGACGCTGGCTCCCCAACCTGAAGAGGGTGCGCATGGTTACCGACTCCGGCGGAGTGAGAAAAGCACGGGTCTGTACCCGTTGTATTCGCTCGGGGGCTGTCGTCAAACCAGCCTGATATGACCTATCAGAAGTTCAAGAACTATGGCGGGACGGAATATCCATCTCGCCATTTGTGTTTAAGAGGTTTGTCATGTCCGACCAGGAAATAGAGTTCCTGTCTTACGAAGAAGCACTCCGGATTGTTGCCGCCATTCAGGAAGAAGAGGATATTCACCAGGAAAACAGGCGGATTCTCACCGTTTACAACTACGATGACAGAGAAGTGTGCTGGTTTGATTTCGACGAGGTGATGGAAGCGGTGGGTGAAGTCGAGGCGGGACAGCGCAAAGAGACGGTCCAGAATTACATTTTGAGCCGTATTCCCACCTGGGCGCGGGATATCTAAATTCTGAAAAGCAGAAAACATCAGAGGGACACGACGCCTTAGGTATCGTGTCCCCAGAATTAACCGATAAGATTCATCGCGTGTTTCGGCTTAGGAACCACCTCTCGTCTCGGTAAAGTTCCTTCTTCGTTTCTTGGGGTCCTCCTAGTCTTCAATACTCAGCCAGTCCTGCAGCTTTTGGGGAGCTATTTGGGCGGTAGAGTCGGCTGTGCTGACCATATTCACATGCTCATATCCGTTTCTTATTACTGATACGGGGCGGTCTGCGGAGACCACGATGATCACCGTGTTGGGGTGACAGGAAGTGAACCGTAAGGCAGAGTTATATCTGGCTCCTCTTGCCCGGTCTTCGTTTGCTATCGCCGGTCCGTCAAAAAGACAGGCGAAGCGGTGCAGTTTACGATCGCTGCCGATTTGCAGGGCGCCATCGACTCTGGCCAGATCGCAAGCCAGGTCGAGCAGGTTGGAGCGCTCCAGATCCAGCGGCTGCTGAAGATTCTGTCCGGCTATGTGGGTGATGGGTTGATTGAGATCCAGAACAACGGCGCAGCCGAAGTTTTCCGTCTCACCATAATGAATGATCGAGGAGATTATGTGGAACAGGCTGCTCCTGATCGAACTGTCGATCTCATAGTCGAGCAGCGCTTCTTCCACCTGAAACAGTTTGGCCTGGTGAGTTGCAGATGAATAGGCTCCGTCGGCAAAACTGCAGATAGACTGATCATTGACTCGTAAAAATCCATAGAGTCCCTGGAAGTCGGCGGTAAGGTGAAACTGGTCGATGCGCCCCCTGGCAATACCGAGGATCTGTCTGCCGTCTGAAACGAGCCGATTGCGAAATTTCTGTACCGCCTGCAACAATTTCCTGACGTGTTTATGATTGTCGAGATGAGGTAGTTCGGCCTCATGGAATCGGGCCAGAAAATCTACGGTATCGACGTGTTCAGGTAGGATGAAGGCCAATTCACCGTGGGGTGATTTCAACTCCTCTCTTGTTCGTGAGATCGCCAGAATGCCTCCCAGGATCTGATAAATGGAAAAAGTGTTGTCCGTGCGTGCTGAATTGGCTCTCCTGAGTTCATGGAGGATGTGGTCGTGCACCGCGTGGGTGGCGTATTCCCGCAGAAATCTCCCTGAGATGCCGGAGTAGAGTTCCTGTTCATTGGCCGCATCATGAGAAAATCTTAGTGCCGCATGCTCCAGCCAGCGCCGGGTTGGCCCGGTGGAGAGAATTTCGGGGTGGTGGTCGGTGAACCACATCTGGTATGGCACGGGACCCGACTGGCCCCCGACGCAGATTATGCCGTCCAGCTCGAGGTCATCGACGCGGTCAATGCGGCTGTAGTGAGTGTCCAGGAGATAGTGATGCATCGATACCGGACGGTCATTCTCGTCGAAAAATTCAGCCCGTATTTTTGTTTCATGTCCCCTGAGCAGACCGGCAGGGTCGCAGACGCAGTAGTCATCATCGACCGTAAGGCGATAAATCACACCAACCCGGCTGGTCCCGGAAAATCTGGTCAGCCCGTCGCGCAGACCGATGAGAATCTCGCTGACCACCTGATTGGTGAAATGGTTGTCTGGCAAACGCGTATTCATTGACAATATTATACGCTCTTGGCCGGGAGATGGGCAAGATCACAATCGGGGGAACGGAAAATAGTGGGATAAATATAAGCGGTGGGGACACTAATAGATAAGGGACAGGTTTTAGATCTGTCCCTTATCGGTCCACGTTTTGGAGCTCACTCTCAGTACTGGTAGGTAACCCGCTGGTCATAATAGTTGGTGGTTGGGCGCTGCCCCTTGTTCGCACTGCTTCGGGGAACAGGTTCTCTGAACTCGTAGCGATATCCGGCCGCCGATTCCAGAGGTTCGGTGAGAATCCAGCCCTCAGGTGTCTGACAGGCCGTGGTGATGATTTTTTCGGGAGCGCCATTGACCGTGCCAAGAATCTCTACTTCCCGGCAACCACCCACCGGAACATGGCGGGAGGGAGCAGGACGGTAATTATAGCCATAACTGGATGGCAGGGGACGATAACTGGGTTCGTAGCGGGGCTGATAGCCGACGTCCCGATACTGGAAACTGTTCTTATCCATCTCATTGCCGACCATATATCCGACAAGTGTTCCGATAGTGGTGCCGATCAGCGTCGATTGGGTGTCTCGGCCAATTGCCTGTCCAGCCAGGGCGCCTCCGCCCGCGCCGAGCAGCAGGCCCTGTATTCCTTTGTTGATTCTGAGATACTGCTCTGCCTGAGCAGTCGCTGAAATGGACAGGATAACTATTGTAAGTGCGAAAATTTTTTTCATGATCGTTCCTCCTTTAGGTTAAGTGGTGTACCTCTTTGCTTTCTTTGTAGGTCGGAAAGGAGGGTTTTTCCAGGCGATATCAGGCGATGTCGAGTCCATGTCGGGTTAAATCGATTCATGAATTAAGGGGACGCAATACCCGACCAGTCGCTGCTGAGGGCAGATTAGGTATTGTGTTTCTTACCGTGTTTCTCCTTATTTTTGGATGGAATCTGATAGTGGAGATGAATTCTCAGCGTTTCTGGGCGTCAACTTTGATCAGGCTTCCACCCCCGGGGGCACGGTAGAGAATTTCAGCCGAGACCTTGGTAAAGTCAGCCGGAGGTGAGGTCGACGCGGAAAAACGTTGCGTTCCGGGTCGTGGGTTTTTAACAAGCCACTTGACGCTCGATCTTTTGAGATCGATTTTGGCTGATTTTGGGGAGGTGCCCACAATTTTTGTATTCTTTGGCAGTTTGATGCCGGCAATAATAGAAGAGGGGGGGGGAGAGGGCACAGAGACTTCCAGTATCAGGTTCTGATTGTCCCGATTTAGTGTTGCTGCTACCTGCCCGGCCACACAATCAACTGAAGTGCTACCGAGCAGAAGGGCGCCCAGCGTCGCAAGGAGAACATAAGGCGTTGGGTATTGTATTGGAGAGCCCATGGTCGAGTCCTATATTATGGTAGTATGGAAAATTGCCGTTGTTCTGGCTGCCATTGGTAGCCTTCCCCGAGCCACATTTCCTCCAGCAGGTCAAGATCCAGTGCTGAGGGAGTTTCGTTGGCGACAAGATCGTATACTCGCAAAATTTCCTCGTCACTGATGCGATTGTCGCCGTCGATATCAGCCCAGTGATGGAGGCTGGTCCGGGTGCTTACGTCGCCCAGGATTTCCGCCGGCTGACTGCCATTACTGCCCCGGACGCTGCCCGCGAATGATAAGGTTCCGTTGAAGGATGGGTCGGTGGTAATCGTATAATAAAAAAGCTCTGATCCGGTAACTTTGGTGAGCCATTTGACCGTGCCCGCAATAATTCCCGAGGATGAGGGAAATGCAGCGGTGAAAGTGGAATCGTCTGGGACTTCCTCTTTGAGGATTATGGAGACTGCTTCCGGTGATGGGTTTGCGATCTTTAAAAAAACCGGTAGGGGCTTTCCGGGAATAAAATGCGGTGATACCACACGGGTTACCGTTGTCTCAGAGATAGAGGCTTCAGGAGAAAGATAGTGCAGTGCTGCCCAAACTCCACCTACTAGCGCGGCTATAACGACAAAAATACTCAGGTGACCAGGCCTGTGATACCAGGGATCGGTAGCGAAAATCCCTTCTGCCGAATTACCGTCTTGAGATGGGTGCGTCTGATCCGCAGATTCTGAAGCATCGTTTTCTGTCGACGCCACCCCAGCAGCAGCATCGAGAATTTCGCTCAATTCGACTTCGAGTGCTTCGGCGAGTCTAAGGCCATTTTCCTTTTTTATGGTCGGGTATCTTTTATTCTCCCAGCGGGAGACGGTATCGGTGGTCACTTCCACCACCGTGGCCACATAGAGTTGAGTGAGCCCTTTCTGCTCCCGTATGGCCCTGACCTTGGTACCATCGATCTTCACCATGGCCGGTCCTGCTGGATAGTGCTGTTCAGTCATGAATTATATCTTACCAGAAGAAATGGTGTTTGCCATTGACTGGAGGAATGGGCAATGAGACCCTTCATTAGATATCTTCACTACGTTCAAAATGTCACCTTCACCTCACATCAATAGAGACGGCTGATGGTTCATCTGTGTACAGATGGAAAAAATAATCATCCTTAATCCGAATTTCGCTCTATTAGAGTGCTGACATCGGGTAGATGTCAGTAGATGTCGACTCCTCTTACGGTCGAAATTTCACTATTGTTCATAACAAGAGGTTTGATCACCCCAAAAGATCACAGGAGGATGATATGAAAAAACTAACAGGGCCGGCAATCTTAATTTTATGTCTTTTGTTTGTCAGCGTAGGAGCCTACGGCGCCAGCAACAAATGTCGCGTCGTCGAGGTCGAGGAAAAAAAACTGCTGCTCGAATGTGAACGCGACACCTCTCAGTTCAAAACCGGGGATCAGGTGAAGATTAAATCAATGCGAAAAAGCGCGGCGGTGGAAGGCTGCTGATCACCAGTCGAAGCGGACGCTGTTGTCGAGTGGTTCAACCTTGACCGGTTTCACCCGGACCTGGCTACCCGGTTCGGGGGGGGGAATCCGGGTGGCCGGCAGGTCGATATCCATCAGGGTGTCGAGCAATACCAGGGTGACTCGTTTGGGGCCACTCTCAATGACCATCGCATCCAGATAGTTGTTTTTTCTCTCTTCCAGATACTTGAGCAGCCAGTAGCGGTGGCGCTGCTGTTTGACATTATTGGCGGTGCTCAGCGTCCGGGTTATCACCGAAGTGAAATCCTTGCACATCTCAAGAGTAAAACAGAGGCTTTTCCGCCGAATCAGATTGTTGATCTGATGCTGCATGACCAGATCGAGAAGTCTTCTGATCGGTGAAGTGACCGTGGTATAAAAGCTGACGCCGAGCCCGCTGTGGGACTTAGCCTCGGTTGAGAGTTCACTGCGCGGCAGATTTTTACGCTGCAGGCTGTTGAGATAGAGATCATCGTCGTCGCCGTGGACCACTCGTCTGGTAATTTTACTCTGCGACCTGAAAAGTCCTGGCGCCATGCGGTCGGAGACAAAGCGGGCCGCTTCGGTATTGGCCAGGATCATCATCTCGGAGATGATGGTTCTTGCCGGGGTATCGGTCTTACCCAGCGAGACGCTGACCTTGGAATTGTTTTCAATATAAATATTGACATCCGGAAAGGGCAATAAAAGAGCGCCGGCCTGCAACCGCCTATCACGCAGCTTTTTACGCATATTGTCGAGAATTTTCAGTTCAGGATCGGTGGCGATCATCCGATCGGCATCTTCGTAGGTCAATCGCCTGGCAACGCGAATAATCGAAGGCATGATTCTGACCCTCAGCACTTCCGCTTCGGGAGACAGTAGAATCATGTGGCTGTATGCCGCCCTGATCTCACCCTGGATGAGACTGCACATGCCCTGGGAAATGTGGCGGGGCAGCATAGGAATCTGGCCTTCGGGAAAATAGATAGAAGTGCCCCGATTCATCGCCTCCTGGAACAGTGAATCACCTGGTCGCACATAGTGCGCCACATCGGATATGTGGACCCCGATAAGGTAGTTGCCGTCCTGTTCCTCGACCGTCAGCGCATCGTCAAAATCGAGCGTGGTGGCGCCGTCGATGGTCAGCGGTTTCAAGTGGGTTAGATCCTGGCGATCGGGATCGTCAAACAGGGAGGCGTTGCCGCACTGGAGAATAGCCTCGGCCCGGTGACGGGCCTGGGTCGAGAAATCGATGGCCAGATTGGCACGCAGCAGCGGCAGGTTCTCATTGGGATTCCAGACACCGGCTTTGACGCTGAGATGATAGATGTCGTGCGGTCTGGTAAATCCTGACTTGTTCAGAATTTGTCGGGCCAGCTCAGCTTCGGGGGCATCCGATCCGTGCAGGTAATAATTCTGCAGGACGCTGATCACCTGTTCTTCCAGGTGGCTGAAATTCGATTCTTTTGTCTCGGCGCGATCGATCCTGCCCAGCAGATCGGCTCCGCTGCTGATCAACTCTTCCTTCAGTGCCTCTTTTTCGAGTCTGAGTCGGAGCTGGGCGACTTTTTCGGGCGAGTGGACTTTGATCTTTCCTTCTCGAAATTTGAAAAACAGCTTGTCATTGAATACTGAACGCAGAAAGGCCGAGACGATATCGTCGTCGGCGGATCGGCCGAAGATGAGTTCGGCGAGAAAACCAGGATCGAAGGTGTCGGTGTTTTCGTTGCAGGTCAATTCCCACAACATTTCCAGATCCACCCGCTCCATCAGGGAGTGGCGTTTTTCGGTGGTGTTGCGCAGCAGCTTGACCAGGCTGTCGCGATCGGCGTCACCGCTGTAACTGCAGGACGAGCAGTGGACCACACGGGATACCGGTAAATTCAGCTCTCGGCCGTTCTGGTTGACAAGCCGAATTCTTTTGGGCTGAATGTCGGTGACGTAGCCGCAGATAAATTTTCCGTTGTCCAGATACTCAATGAGTTTACCCGAACTAACGCTTATAAATGCCATGTATCTGACCGAAAGCCCGAAGGCCCGGTAAAATTCCTAACGGTATTCCATCTCCTCCGTTCTACACGAGTAGGAAATAGAGCCTTTTTATCCTCAATGTCAAAAATATAGTGTATTTTTTACTTTTCTCCACACATATCTCCATGAATGAAAAAAAACTGACCAAAGTCGACAAACCATGGATGCAAATGAGCCCGAAATAATAAAATCAGGCGTGGTGGCCCTTGCCGGACCCCCCAATGCGGGAAAATCGACTCTGCTCAACACACTTCTGGGGCAGAAGATATCAATCGTCACCCCGAAGCCACAAACGACTCGGAACCGTATCGCCGGAGTACTCAATGGCGAGGGCTACCAGATCGTCTTACTCGACACGCCGGGTCTGCATCGATCCCCAGTATTACTGAACAAAGAGATGGTTCAGGTGGCACTCGATGCGCTACAAGGAGTTGAGGCGGTGGTGTTTATGGTTGATGTGTCACAGCACCGAGCTTCTGAAGAAAACCGGGAAAAGCAGGAGTACAAGTCTTACTTGGAAACGGTTGATTGTCCGGCCTTTCTGCTGCTCAACAAGATAGATCTCATGAGCCGGAAAGATTTGTTACCGATAATCGAGTTCTACGCGACACTTTTTCCTTTCACGGCGGTAATACCTGTTTCAGCACTGAAAGGGGAAGGACTTGAACACCTGGTGGATGAACTCGTCGCTCTGATGCCGCTGGGGTTCAGGTATTTCCCCGACGATGTACCAACCGACGCGACTGAACGGTTTCTGAGTGCTGAGATCATCAGAGAGAAAGTATTTCTGCTGACCGGTCAGGAAATACCATATTCCTCAGCTGTCCTTATTGAATCCTTCAAAGAGAACAACCAGCGCCGGCTGGTGGAGATCCACGCCTCGATTTATCTGGAGCGGAAGTCCCAAAAGGGGATCGTTATTGGTAAGGGAGGTGAGAAAATCAAACAGATCGGCACCGCAGCCCGCAAGGATATCGAAGAAATGCTCGATTGCCGGGTTCTACTCAATCTCTGGGTAAAGATCCGTAAACACTGGTCGCGCGATCAGAGGTTTCTAAAGGAATTGGGGTTTTAGAAGAAGAAGGATGTATTTCAGTGACACCTTGGGTATTGTGTGCCCCTGTCATTTGCCGGATGAGGAGCGCTCCTTGGACTGGTCGATCTTCTCGACAATCTTTCTGAAATAGGCGTCGTCGTGCTCCAAGGATGAGGGGCGGGAACGCTGGGCGTCAATCTTTCTCATCAGGAGGTCGAGCTTTTTCATCTGTTTGACCCGTTGATGACTGTCCTCGGTTTTGACGATCAGATCTTCGAGTTTTTGAATTTCCTTCCTGGTCTCGATTTCCGGCGGCACATAGCCGCTGTTCTTGAGAATCTTATAAGCCATCTTGAGATCATCGGGGACAAAGGCATCGTCGTCGAGCGGCAGTGGTCTGTTTTTCCAGCCCTCGGTCTTCAGCGTACCATCTTCAATGGCCTTGGCGATGCGCTGTTCGGCAATCTTTTGAAGCGCGCGGATCATCGATCAATCAAAGTATGTCAGTTGCTCACCGGCTCGACGGTTTCAGAGTCGTAGGCTGCGTAGAGCGCCAGACTAGTGAGGATATCGAAGGCTGCCTGGAGCTGGTTGTCGTTGCTCAGACGCTCACTTGCCTCGGCTGACAAAGCATCATCGTCTGCTCCTGCTTCGCTGCCTTCGGTTTGAGATGAAAAGTGATTCTCGAGATCAGCTTCTCTGGTCGAATTCAAATTATTCGATTCATCCGCCTTGGCTAAAATCGCGTTCTGGGATTTGACTGTCACATCGGGGGTGATACCGGTGACCTGGATAGTCCGACCCGAAGGGGTGTAGTAGTGGGCGGTGGTCATTTTAAGACCGGCTCCATCGTTCAATGGTATGATTGACTGAACAGACCCTTTCCCAAAGGTGTTGGTGCCAACGATCACCCCACGTCTGTGGTCTTGAACGGCTCCGGCCACAATTTCCGAGGCGGATGCGGTCCCTTCATTGACCAGCAGCACGAGGGGAAAGCGATCGAGCGTATTGTTGGCCTTGGCCTCGAAGGTCAAATCCTGGTCCTTATTTCTGCCCCTGGTGTAGACAATCAGTCCCTCTTCGAGAAACAGATCGCTTACGCTCACTGCCTGATCGAGCAAACCACCGGGATTGTTGCGCAGATCCAGAATAAGGCCGCGCAGGGTTGATGTTTTCTGAAGTTCTTCGATATGCGCGGTGAGCTCGTTGGTGGTGTTGCGCTGAAAATTTGAAATACGAAGATAGCCGAACCCTGGCTTGAGCAGGAGCGATTTGACGGAAAGCAGCGGTATTTCACTGCGCCGCATGGTAAAGTCTCTGCTCGATTCCCAGCCGTCCCGGTAAATTGAGAGCGTCACCTCGGTTCCTTGCGGACCGCGCATAATCTTGACCGCATCAAATGGCGTTTTCCCTTTGGTCGGCTCGCCGTCTATCTTGATGACCTTGTCATGGGCTTTTATGCCCGCTCTGTCCGCCGGAGTGTCGGCAATCGGGGCAATCACCGTGATCACGCCGTCTTCCAGAGTTATCCTGATGCCGATACCAGTAAATGAGCCGTTCGTTTCATTGCGAAAGTCACGATAGTTTTCGGGCTTGAGATAGGCAGAATGGGGATCCAGAGACAGGAGCAGTCCGTTGATTGCCCCCTCGATGGCTTCTTTTGCCTCTATTTCCTCCACGTAATTTTCCTGAAGAATGCTGAGCACGTTGGCAAAGGTCTCCAGGTACCGGTAGGTGATCTCTTGCTGTTTCGGATCAGCTTTGGCGAACCCTGTGATGGGAAGTGCCACCATCACGGTCATCAGCACCAGTGCCGAGGCCAGCCAGATTTTAATGGATAATGAATTCATGGGCTGTTATTTCAATCCGGCTGTATCCAGCCAGTCCAAAGGATCGAGGTAATCGGTATCCTTTCTGAGTTCGAAATAGAGTCCAGGAGTCAGCAAGGTGGCTGTTTCTCCCATGATCCCTATTTCCGTTCCTCTATCTACCCGCTGTCCTTTTTCGACGAGTAGACGTTCCATCCTTGAATTTATAGAGTAATACTGATGCCCGTGATTAACAATGACCGTATTACCGTACCCCCTGAGATACCCTGAATATTTTACCACCCCTTCGTCGACCGCTTTCACGGTCGAGCCGATCGGGGCATCTATGGCAATTCCTTTGGAAATTGAACTGATGCCGAGCAGATTGGTCGTTTCCTCGTTGAACCGGGCAATGATTGTACCGGCGACAGGCGGGGGATGTGCACCTTTGTTATAGAGGAACCCCTGATCGATACGTTTTTCCTGCTCTTTGAGCCCCTGCAGACGGGCGGTCAGTTTTTCGGCAGCGGCTTCCATTTCTGCGGCGGCTTTCTCGTGCAGCTTTGCCTGGGTTCTGATTCTGTCCAGAAGCCGCTCTTTTTCCTGCTTTAGTCCATCGAGCTTTTCCTGCTCTTCGAGGTTCTCCACCAGGAGCTCTTCAAAGATGTCCTCTTGCAATCTGAGTGAATCGATAGCCTGCCCAAGTTCAGAAATGGTAGTCCTATAGGTATCTATCAGACTGTGATCGTATTTGATCATAGCCAGAAACGAATCCTGAAAACTCAAAAGTTCGGGCAGAGTCTGGTCGGAGAAGCCGATATGAATCAGACCGAATTCACCAAGTTTATAAAAGGCTTGCATACGCCTGGTCACATGGGATTGAACACCCTCCATGAGAGAGGCGGCTTCGTTCATTTCCGCTTTTTTCTCGAAGACAAGCTCCTGCTGTTTGTTCATTCGGGACTCGAGCGTTTCAATCTTATAATTCTGCTCAGTCAGCCTGGAGTCGATATCTTGCATTTCGGTCAGAAGGGTGAGCTCCACTTTCTTGGTTTCCCTGATCTGCTCTTCCTGGTGTTTGATACCTTCCTTTAGTCGGCCGATATTGATTGTGGTCTGCTTGATGCCTTTTTCAATTTCATTTTTCTGCTGGTCAGAGTCCCCGGATGCTGCATGAGCGTTCGGTGGGGGGAGCAGAAAAGCCACACTGAAAAAGATCAGTATGGCCAAGATGCAGACTTTAGCCGAGGGTGTCATGGGCGACTTGTACTGGGACTGGTGCATCGGTATCTAATCCGGCGGTATCAGGTCCTGAGATATTTTCTCATGGATGAGTAACTTCCCGTAAGACAGAGCAAAATCGAGACGATCGAAATCATGACGATGATCGGCGGCTCAAAAAATGAAAATTCGAAAATATTGAGAATCCCGGGACCGGAAAATTTTATTTTAATCCAGTAGAACAGTCCGAACAGTGCTACCAATCCAAGGGTGGATCCCAGCAGACCCTGCAGGATACCTTCGATAAAAAATGGCGTCCTAATATAGCTGTTGGTGGCACCAACCAGTTTCATGAGTTCCAGTTCGGCTTTCCTACCGATAATTGTCAGCCTGATCTTGTAGGACACCATGAAGACCGAAGTAAGGATCAGCAGACCGGCACTGAGCACCACGATGATCGACACCAATCTGGTAAAATAGTAGAACCGCTCAATCCAGTCCTGGCCATATTGAACTTTGATGGTGCCAGGCAGCTTGCTGAGATATTCTGAGAACAGTTTCACCTGGTTGAGGCTTCTGAGATTTTTCAGCGGCACTACCTCGATGGACGGCGGCAGAAAGTCTTCCGGCATGTCTTGGAGCACATCCTGGTCTTCACCGAGCTGAACCTTGAAACGCTCCAAAGCCTCTTGACGTGAAACGAAATAAATTTCCTCTACTTCATCGAAAGCCAGGATTTTTCTGCGCAGCTGCTCCTGCAACTCGGGGATCGGCTCTTCTTCGAGGTAGACGATCAACCGCAGGTCATAGCCGAGCTTGTCGCCGATGGACAGCATGTTGATGTAGACCAGGTAAAAAAAAGCAAAGATAAAGACCGAAAGACTGACGGTCAGCAAGGTCATCAGCTGGGACAGCCAGGTTTGCCGGAAATTTTTGAATACTTGACGGAGAACTGCAAAAATAAACCTCATTGCATCACTCCGTCCCGGAGCTGGTGCATCTGCCCGCCGCGCAGCTCCAGCAGCCGGTGCTCTACGTCTCGATAAATGGTATGGTCGTGGGTGGCAATGAGTACGGTAGCCCCGGAATTGTTGAGTCCAATGAGCATCTCCATCACCCGGGCAGTGGTGGTGGCATCGAGATTGCCCGTTGGTTCGTCAACCAGGATAAGCTTGGGTGAGTTGGCCACTGCCCGGGCCAGCGTCACGCGCTGCTGTTCGCCGCGGGACAGGTCTCCGGTCATGGAGTTGTGCTTGTCGCTGAGATCCAGCTCTTCAAGCAATGCCTTAACCCGTTTCCTGATGATCTGGGGTTTGCGGTAGGAGACCTCCATGGCAATGGATATGTTTTCGGAAACGGTGCGATCGGTCAGTAATTTGAAATCCTGATAGGCAACGCCGATCTGCTGCCTGAGATAGGACAAGTTATTGCCCCTCATTTTTCTAATGTCGAGCCCGTCGATTTCGACCAAACCTCTGGTAGGCAGCTCCATTTTACACAAAAGCTTTAGAAAAGTGGTCTTGCCGGCTCCGCTGCGTCCGGTGATAAACACCATCTCACCGCTTCTGATTGAAATGGATACACCAGAAAGAGCTTGAATATTAGGGTGATAGGTCTTGCTGACCTTGATCAGTTCGACCATTGTGTTATTGCTATGTTCACTCATAAAAACCTTTTGGCTGCCTGGAGGGAAGAGGTGTGCTCGTTCAAGACCAGCCAATAGTAATAAAGCTCACTACTTGTGTCAATTTGAAAGCATCCCTCTTGAGTAGCCTGCGCCAGCACATGAGTTTAGAGGTGGCCGCCAACAATATTCTTGTATCTTGCGGTGTTAGTGTTAATATAACCTGTTTCGGTGTTCTAGGTGGTTAGCATGGTGTATTACGCAATTTCATTAAATATTTTTTACGTCTTGAGCAGATAAAAGGAGAGAATCATGGATTACAGGGCGACGCTTAACCTGCCCAAAACTTCATTTAAGATGAAGGCCAACCTGACCCAGAATGAGCCTATGGTGCTCAAAAAATGGGATCAAGGGGGCCTGTACGATAAAATCCAACAGCACAGTGAAGGCAGGCCGCTTTTCGTACTTCACGACGGTCCTCCTTATGCCAATGGCAATATTCATTTGGGTACCGCATTCAATAAAATTCTCAAGGATATTATACTGCGTTCGCGGCGGATGGCCGGATTCAACGCTCCTTACATCCCCGGTTGGGATTGCCATGGATTGCCGATCGAGCACAACGTCGACAAGGAACTTGGCGACAAGAAAAAGGATATTCCTACCCTGTCAAAGCGTAAGGCCTGCCGTAAATACGCTGAGAAGTGGATCAAAACTCAAAAGAAAGAATTCAAACGGCTCGGAGTTATCGGTGATTGGGACAACCCCTATCTGACCATGACCTACGATTATGAGGCGACCATCGCCAGGGAATTTAACAAATTCCTGCTCTCCGGAGCAGTGGTGCGCTCCAAGAAACCGGTATACTGGTGCTCCACCTGTGAGACAGCCCTGGCAGAGGCAGAGGTCGAGTATCACGATCACAGTTCACCTTCGATCTATGTCAAATTTCCGGTGATCTCCGATCTGAGCGATATCGATCCGGCCTTGGCCGGCAATAATCTCCAGGTGGTGATCTGGACCACGACCCCATGGACCCTGCCGGCGAATCTGGCCATCGCTTTTCACCCCGAATTTGACTATGCGCTGGTCGAGGCCGGCGGCGACAGGCTGATCATGGCCAAGGAACTTGTTTCCAAGGTGATGGAGGAGTTCGGTCAGGAGAACTATCGAGTGGTGACGACCTTCCCGGCAACCAAGCTCGAAAATCGTATCTGCCGCCATCCTTTCATGGACCGAGATTCGCTGATGGTACTGGCGGATTATGTGACCCTCGAGGCTGGCACGGGCTGTGTACATACCGCTCCGGGACATGGTGCCGACGATTATCTCACCGGTCTGCGCTACGGACTCGAAATTCTCTCTCCGGTGGACGACGAGGGAATCTTTACCAGGGATGCTGGGATTTACCAAGGCAAAGCGATTCCCGGGGTCAACGGTGACATCTGCGAGGACCTGTCCGTTGCTGGCGACATGCTGTACCGGGGCAGCATCAACCACAGCTATCCGCATTGCTGGCGCTGCAAGGAACCGGTGATCTACCGGGCCACACCGCAGTGGTTCATCTCCATGGAAAAAAACGGGTTGCGGACCAAATCGCTCGACAATATCAAGAAAGTTACCTGGACTCCAGGCTGGGGTATGCAGCGTATCTATGCGATGATCGAGCATCGTCCCGACTGGTGTCTGTCGAGGCAGCGTGCCTGGGGAGTGCCGATTACGGTGGTGAGCTGTAAATCGTGCGGCGAGATAATTAAAAACGATGTCCTCATTGAAAACATCAATGCTCGTTTCAGTGCTGAAGGAGCAGATGCCTGGTTCAGCCACGGGGTCGAGGATTTTCTGCCGGCCGGACTGAAGTGCTCGAGTTGCGGGAGTATCGATTTCATAAAAGAAAACGACATTCTCGATGTTTGGTTTGACTCGGGGGTCAGCTATGCGGCCGTTTGTGAACAAAGAGAAGAACTGCGCTCACCCGCTGATCTTTATCTCGAAGGCAGCGATCAGCATCGCGGTTGGTTTCACAGCGCTCTGCTCACCTCGGTGGGTACCCGAGGCACTGCCCCCTATGAAGGGGTGCTGACCCATGGGTACGTGGTCGACGGACAGGGTAAGAAAATGTCCAAATCGGTGGGCAACGTGGTCGCCCCCCAGGAAGTGATCGAGAAGTATGGCGCCGAAATTCTGCGTCTCTGGGTGGCCAGCGAAGACTATCGGGACGATGTCAAAGTCTCCGATGAGATTCTCGCACAGGTCACAGACACCTACCGAAAAATAAGAAATACGATCAGATACTTCCTGGGCAACCTCAGTGATTTCAATGCCGCCGTCAACAGCATTGCCTACGATGAACTCGAGCCACTCGACAAGTGGGCCCTCTCCAGGTTCGAGGAGCTCAAGTCAAAAGTGCTGGATGCCTATGAAAAGTACGAGTTTCACTCCATTTACCACGGGCTGAATTATTTCTGCACCATGACCATGAGCGCGTTTTATCTCGATATCATCAAAGACAGGCTCTACGTTTCCGGCACCGAGTCGAAGCTCAGACGCTCAGCCCAGACCGCGCTGTACGAGATTGGTGAAGGATTGCTGCAGCTCATGTCGCCAATTCTCTGTTTTACTGCTTCAGAAGCCTGGGATGCATTGCAAGGACGCGACAACAAAGCGGAACTTGACGGATCGATTTTCTTTTCCGATTTTCCCGAGCCGAATCAAGCCCACGTGCTCGATGCGGCGACCGAAAAGAAATGGGCCGATCTAGCCAGGGTCCGCTCCGAAATCACCAAGGCACTTGAGAAGGCCAGGGCCGAAAAAATCATCGGCCATCCTCTGGAGGCCGAAGTGCTGATCTATGCCGGTGGGTCTCTGGCGGACTTTGTTGCCGAGCAGCAACAAATGCTCAAGGAACTGTCAATCGTCTCCGAACTTCACATAGTCGACCGACAGGGATTCGGTGGGCTTGAACCGGTGCCGAGCGAAGAGGTGGAAGGACTCCTGATCGGCGTCAGAGCCGCCTCGGGTGAGAAATGCGAGCGCTGCTGGATCCGTTCCGAAACGGTTGGCCAGATGCAGGGCCACCCGACGATCTGCAACCGCTGTTTCACCGTCATCGATTCGCTGAACTCATAGATCGCAGCCATACGTGCGCCCTTATTTTATCATTCTGCTGGTTTTGCTGGGACTCGATCAGCTGAGCAAAGATCTGATCTTGTCACTCCTGGATCTCTACGAAGTGCGGCCGCTCATTCCGGGATTTTTCAATCTCGTGTACGTGACCAATAAGGGGGCCGCCTTTTCCATGTTTGCTTCTGTGGATTCGCCCCTGCGCCACTATTTTTTTGTTACGGTAAATAGTGCGGCCTTTCTGGGGCTCACCATCGCTGCCTGGAAAATGAGTGGTCAACATCTACTTTATCGGGTGTCGTTTGCGATGATTGGAGCAGGAGCCGTCGGAAATCTCATCGATCGTCTTCGTTTCGGTGCCGTCATCGATTTTCTCGATTTTTATGTCGGTTCCTATCACTGGCCGGCATTCAATGTCGCAGACTCGGCGATTTTTGTCGGTGTGGCGCTGCTGTTTGTAATGAATGTCATTGAAATGAAAAAAGAAAAAAACGGGAGTGATGAATGAAGTTAGCGGTTCTGTTTCCGGGACAGGGGTCTCAATATCTTGGTATGGGAAGTGAGTTCATCGCTTCATCGACAGAATGTGAAGCCATCATGGGGATGGCTGCGTCGGTGTGCGATTTTCCGCTGGCCAAAATCATCGCCGAAGGTCCCATGGAAGAATTGACCCGGGCGGCGGTGCTGCAGCCGGCAATTACGGTGACCAATCTTATCTGCCTCAAAGCGCTGCAGGATGCGTTGCCCGAGTCTGTCGAAGCGAGCTGCTATGCGGGCCACAGTCTCGGGGAATTTTCGGCCCTCTGCGGGGCCGGCGTCCTTTCCGTCGCCGACACGATTCAACTGGTGGAGCGTCGCGGCTATTTGATGGGGCGTGAGGGGGACAGAAGACCGGGAGGCATGAGAGCAATTCTCGGCCTTGATATAGCAGATATCGAGGAGGCGGTTAACAGCTACCGGGGGACCGGAGACGTCACCGTGGCAAATTACAACACCCCCCAGCAAATTGTCATTTCGGGCTCCACGGATGGTCTCGATTGGGTTTCGGCTGCTGTTGAAGAACAAGGGGCGAAGGTTATTGTGCTCAACGTCAGTGTGGCCAACCACTCGCCACTGGTGGAAGGGGCGGTTGATGATTTCAATAAAGTAATCGACAGCGTCCACTTCGAGACCCCCAGGAGCACGGTATATTTCAATGTGACCGCAGAACAGGAGGATGACCCGTCGCGCATCAGACAGATGATGGCCCGGCAGATTGTTTCCCGGGTCCGCTGGTATGAGATAATTTCGGCAATGCTCGCCGATGGCGTCGATACCTTCGTGGAGGTAGGGCCGAAAACAGTGCTCAAGGGAATGATGCGCAAAATCGTCCCCAAAGGGGCCAATGTAACTACCTTGCAATTTGATACACCCGAATCCCTACACTTATGCCTTGAGAAACTGGATCTTAGGTGATTGACACCTTTTCATTTCACATGCGACATTTAGCCGACGTGTGCCTATAGTGAAGTGATATGCGGTCGGTGGGGGGGGACAACTTTGGTGACGCCATGACATCGCTGACAGATGCGCTCGAGCAAATTCGCTCCGGTGACAATATTGATTACGATCAGGCTCTGAAACTGGCGACCGGCAACGAGCCTGCTGCACTCTATAAAGCTGCCGACCGGCTGCGAAAGGAGATGCAAGGGGATCACTTCGATCTTTGCTCGATAATCAATGCCCGTTCGGGAAAATGTTCCGAAAACTGTAAATTCTGCGCCCAATCCTCACGTTACCAGACCGAAATCGAGACCTATGATATTATCGCCTACGAGGAGGTCCGCAGGCAGGGACTGGAGAACGAATCCCTCGGAGTGGCGCGCTATTCATTGGTCACCGCTGGACGAGAGGTTTCCGATAAAGACATCGAATCGTTTGCTTCCATGTATGGCCAGCTCGGTCACGAGAGTGATCTCTACTTCTGTGCCTCGATGGGGTTTTTGACCAGCAACAAGGCCAACAAGCTGGTGGCTGCCGGAGTTAAACGATATCACTGCAATCTGGAGACCTGTCGCAGCTTTTTTCCCAGGATCTGCACCACCCACACCTGGGAAGAAAAGGTGGAAACCATCAGAATCGCCAGGGAAGCCGGTATGGATATCTGCTCCGGCGGGATTATAGGACTGGGCGAGAGCTTCGGACAACGGCTTGAGTTGGCCTTAGAACTACGTGAGCTTGAAGTTTTGTCGATACCGATCAACATTCTGACTCCCATACCGGGTACGCCGCTCGGCGAAGTCGAGAGATTGTCCCTTGGTGAGGTGCTGACCTGCATCGCCATGTTCAGACTTATCAACCCGAGGGCAGTAGTTCGGCTCGCTGGCGGCAGAGCCCAGCTCGGAGATCAGCAGTATCGCTGTTTTCAGTCAGGCGCCAATGGGGCAATCGTGGGAAATTATCTGACCACGACGGGTAATTCGGTAATAGAAGATCTACAGATGATCGAGTCACTCGGTTTTTCAACCGGCGGCGTCGACGCAAAAAAATGAACAACAGCGGTTCTGCAGACATGCTGTCTTCCGATTGGCAGGAGCTTCTCGCTTTCGACCGTGCCCATCTCTGGCATCCCTATACTTCGATGACAGAGCCACTGCCTATATATGGAGTGGAATCCGCCGAGGGGGTCAGGATACGACTGGCAGACGGCAGGGAGTTGATCGATGGAATGGCCTCCTGGTGGTCGGTCATTCACGGTTACAGCCACCCCCGTCTGATCGAGGCCCTGCAGGATCAAGCCGAATCGTTGAGCCATGTAATGTTCGGAGGGCTCGGCCACAGACCCGCGGTGGAGCTGGGCAGAAGATTGGTGGAACTGACGCCGGCTGGTCTGGACAAGGTTTTCATCAGCGATTCCGGGTCCGTGGCTGTGGAGGTGGCGATGAAGATGGCGCTCCAATATCACCATGGTCGGAACAGTTCGAAGCACCAGTTTGTCACCGTGCGTTCAGGGTATCACGGAGACACCTTCCATGCCATGTCGGTCTGTGATCCGGTCACCGGAATGCATCACCTGTTTTCGGAAGTTCTGCCGCGCTATCATTTTGCTCCCCGGCCTGAAAGTACCTTTGGAGGTAGCTGGCGGTCAGGCGAACTCACACCGTTGAGAAATCTGCTCGCAGAGCATCATGGATCACTCTGCGCTCTGATTCTCGAACCCATTGTTCAGGGTGCCGGCGGCATGCGTTTTTATCACCCCCGCTATTTACAGGAGGCAAGAGCGCTTTGTGACGAATTTGATCTACTGCTGATCTGCGATGAGATTGCCACCGGCTTCGGCAGAAGCGGAAAGCTGTTCGCCTCCGAACACGGTTCCGTCAGTCCCGACATCCTCTGCCTCGGCAAAGCCCTGACCGGCTGTATGTTGAGCCTTGCGGCTACCTTGACCACCGAGGTGGTGGCCGAGATGATTTCATCCGCCGAACCTGGTGTCTTTATGCATGGGCCGACCTTCATGGCCAATCCGCTGGCCTGCAGGGTGGCGGTGGAGTCGATCGATCTGTTGCTTGAGAGCGGCTGGCAGCAAAAGGTGGATGATATTGAAAGGCAGCTTCGGCAGGGCCTTGAGCCATGCCGCAGCCTGGAGCAGGTTGCCGATGTCAGGTGCCTTGGCGCCATCGGCGTAGTGGAACTCCATACACCGGTAAATATGGCCACAATACAGGAGCGCTTTGTTGAGCGCGGCGTGTGGATCCGGCCTTTCGGTAAACTGGTGTACGTGATGCCGCCCTACTGCATTGGGGCAGCTGATCTCGACCAGCTCTGCCGGACACTGGTCGAGGTCGTGGCCCTGGAAAACTGAATGACCATGGAATTGCTCAGAGAAGAACTCGAAAAGATGCGAGCAAGCGGTATGTACCGCACCCTCAGGCCGCTGTCGAACAGGGGGGCCGGCACCGTCGACCTTGGCGGCAGCACGATGATCAATCTCAGTTCAAACGACTATCTGGGTCTGGCTGGCAATCTCGCTCTGATCGAAGAATTTTATTCCTTGAGAACCCCATTCAACACCATGGATAGGTATGCTCCGGGGACCGCCTCTTCCCGATTGCTTACCGGTGATCTGCACCTCTCGCACCAACTTGAGGAACTCATTGCCAGTCTCTATGGACGGGAAAGTTCTCTGTTGTTCAATTCCGGCTATCATGCCAACATCGGCATTATCCCGGCCCTGTTCAACAAGCATGACCTGATTCTCTCTGACAAACTCAATCATGCCTCGATTCACGACGGTCTGCAGATCTGCCGGGCCGAGTTCAAGCGTTTTCGGCACGCCGACTATGGTCATCTCGAGTCGCTGCTTGAAGCGCATCGTGGAAATTATCGGCGAGTTGTGGTGGTCAGTGAATCGGTTTTCAGTATGGATGGCGACACTGCCGACCTGCTGAGCCTGGTTGATTTGAAGAAACGCTACGATTGTCTGCTCTATCTCGACGAGGCCCACTCCATTGGTTTATATGGAACCAAGGGGCTTGGACTGGCGGAGCAGCAGCACTGCATCGATGACATCGATCTGCTGGTGGGCACCTTCGGCAAGGCCTGCGGTTCGGTGGGAGCTTTTCTGGTCTGCGACGGGGCGGTCCGTGATTATCTGATAAACCGCAGTCGTCCGCTTATCTATACGACGGCTCTGCCTCCGGTGGTGCTGAGTTGGAATCACTTTATCATGGGCCGTCTGGCCTCCATGCAGCCCCAGAGAGATAAGCTCAAAAATAGTTCTCTTGAACTGCGCAAAGAACTCGAGAAAATGGGGCTGAAGACGGGCGGCAGTACCAATATAATTCCAGTGATCATCGGTCCAGCCGACAGGACCGTCGAGGGAGCTAAGCTGCTTCAGGAACACGGATTCTATGTGCTTCCTGTACGCCCTCCGACCGTGCCGCAGGGCACCTCGCGCTTCAGGCTGTCCCTCACCGCCGACCACGACCTTGGGATGCTGGCCCCGCTTCCTGGACTGATCAGCAGCTGGCTGGCCGGTAAATGAATGCCCACTGGCTCTATAGAGACCAAAGTGAGAAGCTGATTCTGTTCTGCAATGGCTGGGGTATGGATCACCACCCTTTGACACTGCTCGAGAGCGGCGGCCACGACGTGCTCGTGCTCTCCGATTATTCGACTTTCGAACTTCCTGTGGATATCGGCGCTCTCGAGGCGCACTATCATGAGATCAATCTTATCTGCTGGTCGTTTGGCGTCTGGGCGGGATCCCGGTTATTTGCAGGGCGAAAGGGCTTATTTACCCGCCGAATCGGGGTAAATGGAACCCTGCGGCCCGTAGACGATCGATATGGTATCCCCCATCAGTTTTTCAATGGGACCTTGGACCATTTCTCCGCGTCAGTGCGCGACAGGTTTTATCGACGCATGTGCCGCTTTGAGGGTGTACATGATCTGTTTTTGCAGAATCAGCCGCGCCGGAGCTTGGCAGATCAGAAGCGGGAACTTGAAAAGCTTGCTGCAATGGTCGCGAGGTGCGAGCGTGAAGACCCATTCTTCGACACGGTAGTAGTCGCCAACCGTGATTACATCGTACCAACTGGGCACCAGCTCGCATTCTGGCATGGACGCTGTCCCATCGCTCATATCGAGGGCTGTCATTATCCGTTTACGGGCTGGCGAAGCTGGGCTGAAATAGTGGCGGTACAGAATTGAGATGAACAGAGGTTCCCATCGGATAGAAAAGGATCGTGTGGCCCGTTCATTTCTGCGGGGGATGCCGACCTACGAGGATCAGGCCGTGGTGCAGAGGCTGGCCAACGAGCGGCTGCTGAGTCTGCTGGTTGCGCTGGGTTGTAATCGATACGACAGAATTCTTGAAATTGGCAGCTGTACGGGAATGTTTTCCAGTCTTTTGCATGAGACCTTTTCTCCGGAGCTCTTTTTCTTAAACGATCTGGTACCCGAGTTTTTCCAGACCGTGAAAAAAAAACTCACTCCCGGGAATTCGACGACGATTCTGCCGTTGTTCGGCGACATCGAACATCTGGAGTTGCCTGTAAATCTCGACTTGGTGGCATCATCTTCAACCTTTCAATGGCTTGAGGATCTACCCCGGTTTTTTGCAAAAGTACATCGCTCATTGACTGAAGGTGCTGTTTTTGGTTTTTCAATGTTTGGTGATGAAACCTATTATGAACTCAGAGAACTTACCGGTACGGGATTGAAATACCCATCCTTTGCAGAAGTGCGGGATCAGGTTGCCGACAATTTCAAAATCG
>JABDQA010000120.1 GCA_013042475.1 Desulfofustis sp. | reverse complement strand
GCGAAGATGTTCTAATTGAAACCGACGCTGATGAAATTACCACAGCTGAAGCAACTGTTGAGAATATCGACTCAGAGGATGTTGTCGAGGAAGGAGATCTTGCTCCTGGTCCTGATGATGCTGCGGGAGGCGGCGATGATTTCGATCCATTGCTTCTGCTCATTCCACCACCGGAAGATGGCACTGTCTAGTCCATGAAAATAATTCCCAGGTAAAATACTACCTTTTCACAAAGCCGGTCGGGAGTAATCCTGACCGGCTCTTGTTTTTTCGAAGCAAGAGAAGGGACGTAATTGAATTGCGCCCCCATTTCCATGAAGGAGTGTGAGTTTATTCCACCTTCGCCAACTCCGCGTCAATCTGCGCCTGAAACCCCTGCAGTGAACGCTGCTTTAATTTGCTCCCATTAATAAAGATGGTCGGGGTGCCAGTCACGCCGATCCGGCCCGCATCAGCCGTGTCCTGTGCCACGATCCGTTGTAATCGCTGTGACTTCATATCGTCCTTGAACTTATCAAGATCCAGTTCGAGCTCGGTGGCGATGCGGTCAAAGGATGCCGGCACTATCTTCTGCTCGGCGAAGAGCTTGTCGTGATACTCCCAGAACTTACCTTGATCGTTGGCCGCCATGGATGCGAGCGCTGCCGGTCCGGCCATATTGTGACTGCGTAGCGGCAAATGTTTGTAGGCTATCTTTACTGTTTCAGGGTTTTTCTCGAACACCTGTTCGAGGAGCGGTGCGAGCCGCTTGCAGTATGGTCATTGAAAATCAGAGTAGACGACAATGGTCACCGGGGCGTCGATTTCTCCTTTGAAAGCCGAGTTGGTGATGTCGATATCGACGATGAAATCGATGGCCATGGTCGTGGTCACCTGTTTTTCAGTGTCAATCAAATAGAGAAGTTGCCCTTGGGGGGCAATATCCAGGTTGGTCACGCCGGGATCAACCGGGATGGAGCCCTGCAGGTTTCCCTGCTGGTCATAGACGAGCACCCTTTGGTCCTCGGTGAGAACAAACAGATATTTGCCGTCAAGCGACCTCTTGAAGTGGAGCGCCGTGGCCGGCAGTTCCATACTTGAAAGAGTGCGCCACTCGAGGCTGCCGTCGCTGCCGTTTGGCGGGGCGGACGCGATCGTCGCCACTGCAGTCAGCAGCATTATAACCGCCGTGGCCAGAGCGACATTTCGAATATATCTCATACCTAACTCCTCTGATGTGGTTGGATTTTTTCTTTATATATTCCGACCAATAACCTTCACGTCATGTCGGCATAATCGATACATATAAGAACGAAATCTCTGGAGTACAGTATAAGAGAGGAACCACTTGATTAATTCCGATGTCTTCCCAGGTAGTTACAAATCAATATCTGTACAGATTTCGATTGCTGCCCAGCTGGCAATCCTTATGGATCGACCGAAAACATTTGAACTTTACCATGCTTCGGTGATAGCCTAAAATCGAGTTCTGTTGTGATTTCAACGGATATGAATGCACATTAATTGCTGGTCAAGACTATGATATCGATAAGAAAAATATTCCCTTTCTTCTGTTTGATTCTGCTCAGCGGGTGCGTGGTTAAGAATGTCGGAACCACGGTCGAACACACCTTCAAGGGTGACTATTACCTGACCAGTGAAAAGTTCGAGCAGGGACGAGAAAGCTTCGCCAGGGAAGTGCAGGAAAACCCCGATAGTGTCCTGGCGCATTACTATTACGGCCGATTCCTTCTGCAGGACAATGATTTTGAGCTGGCGTTAAAACATCTAAAAAAAGCCCGAGACCTGAAACCTCGGATTGCCGACTATCACTTCTGGACCGGACTGGCGTATGGTGGGCTCAATGATATTAAAAATGAAGAGACCAGTTACCGTAACGCGCTAAAGCTTGACGATGATCACCTGCAATCGCTTATTTATCTCGGTCATGTCGAATTTAGGGGGAAACGCTATGAGCAGGCCCTTGAACTTTATGGGAGCGCTCTGAAAATTTGGCCAGCCAGTCCTTCTGCTCTGTACAACAGGGCACTTATTCTCCACATACTCAATAGGACCCCGGAAGAGCGTGTGGCCTGGCTTGACTATCTCGAATTATACCCGTCTGGATCAAAAGGCCGCCGGGCGGCTGATTACCTGAATATGGCAGGTAACTACAACTTCAGAAACCAGACTCTCGGAAGTACTACCGTAACGGTCGAAAAAATCAGATTTGTCCCCTTTGCCGCTGCCCTTGCTGAAGCAAGTGATGAGTCGTTGTTGCTCATCGGTGAAGTCTTCCAGGATATGGATAAAGGGACCCTGCAGATTGTCGTATATCAGAAGAACAACAAGGAACTTGCCAAGAAACGAGCTATCGCTGTCAAGCAGTTCTTAAATTCAGAATTACCTTCGTTAAAAACCCGAGAAATCGGAGTGAGCTGGTTCGCTGAACCTCAAC
>JABDQA010000115.1 GCA_013042475.1 Desulfofustis sp. | reverse complement strand
TGATCTCATCGGCGCTGATGATCACCAGAATATCACCTGAACTTACTTTGGATCCGAGGTTTACTGGAAGTTCTGTGATGTTGCCGCTTATTTTGGCAGCGATGGAAGCACTTTGAGCGGCTTCCACCGAAGCCATAATCTCCACTTGACGAGGCGGTATAATTTCTTCTGCGGTGAGCACCTCTACCTCAAGAGGCTCCAGTTCCCCTGCTGTTTGACGATGAGCGTTTTGCTCTGATTCACAACTGGTCAGCATAAGCAGCAGGGTAGACACAGAGGCGACAAAATAGTGAGGCCATGCGGTACTCATAATTAGTTCTCCAATAACTCTTCGGTGGTCGTCATATATTGCTGATGGCCCAAAGCACGCCGCAAGTTAGCGGTGGCTATTCGGTGATTGGCCCTGGCGGCGGAGTGGCGCACAAGCGTATCGGTGAGTCTGACTTCGGTATCCAGCACGTCGGAGGAGAGGATAACTCCCTCTTTGAAACGTTCCCGACTGAGTTGGGCGCTTTCCTGGGCGACTTCCACCATTTTATCGGTAACGCTTCTTCGTTTAACGGCCTGCTGATAATTTAGCACGGCTTCTTCAATATCGAGATTAATGGCCAGTTTAAGTTTTTGCAGTTCTTCGACCAGGGCCTGGTATTCAGCTTCTTTTCGCACCATCTCTGCATTGTCCCTACGACCGTCCCAGAGGTTGTAGTTAACTTTTACGCCGGCTGCCCAGGAATCACCGGAGCCGTCATTTATCCAGCCATAGTCATATTGATAGCTCGCAAATCCATCCAAGGTTGGCAGATTATTGCCCCGAGTGCGCCTAAGCTCTGCCTCGGCACCCTGCAGCGCGGCCGATAGTCTGGCAAGTTCGGGTCGTTCCCTTCGGTTGTTTACCTCAGGGGCATTGAGCAGGGATTCGTCTTCGCTGGAGATGACCACATTACCTTTTTCCAGTCCGAGCAGATTGAGGAATGACTTTTCAGCCAGATCTTTTTGATGCTCGGCAATGATCAGGTTTTCGCTGGTGCGTGCTTTCTGGACTTCAAAATTGAGAACTTCAGTCTTCAGCAGATCACCGGCTTCGAATCTGGCCTTGGCCACTTCAAGAGAGCTCGCAATAGCTGCGAGTTCAGCCCGACGGGCCTCATGCTGATCTTGAGCCTGGACTATGTAGTAAAAAGCTTTGAGGATTTCATAGCCGAGCTGATGCTGAACTTCTTTGAGGCCGGCCTGGCTTGCAAGATAGCCTGATTCGGCACTGTCCACCAAGGCCTGATCACGGCCGCCATTGTAAAAACGATAGCTGAGTTCAGCCTTCAAATTGAGATTGTCTGTTTGCCCCGGAGAGTTGAAATCGATATCATCAGAAAAGGCGCCCTGGTTCAAAATGTTGCCGAACGACAGCAGGGGGTTGTTAGTTTGACCGTAGAAGCCACTGAGATCCAATCGAGGGTGTTTGAGCAATGCATCAGCTTCAGCCTGGGCAGCCTGGGCGGCGGCAATGCGTTGGAAGGCTATGCGACTGTTTGGACTATTCTTCAGCCCAAAAATGACTGCCTCCCTGGAAGTCCAGACTTCAGGTGGTTTCAACGCCTCGGCGGCTTTGCCGAGATTAGGTATTCCACCGACCAGTATTAGTGGCAGCACTTGGAATAGTCCTGTGATAACTAATAATTTTAATCGCATATCCAAACCCTTTCAGAAAAGATTCAGTAGTTTGAGACGATAGTTAACAAAAAACTTAAATAGGTATAAGAAACTCTTCACATAAAGTCAAAGATTAAGTTATATTAGCGCACTAACTATATTGAACCAAACAAAAAATTCTATTTTTCCATATCCCAAAAGTGGTATCCTACGCTGTGGATATTTCAGTAGTCGAGTGAACCGATGCTCTTTCTTGAACATCTTGACAAATATAACTATTCAATCGGACAGGGGAGCCGGTCCGGATATGTTGCATTGGTGAGCCGCTATCTAATCACCTACCTGACGAAACGACCTCCCCTGATCAGATCAATTGGCTCAAACCTCTACAAGAGCCGGAAGAAACTGCTCTACACCGTCCTGACCGGGGGGTATGATCAGTTGAATGAAATTCCGCCTTCTCTTTCCCGTTCAAAAAAATGGGATTTCGTCTGTGTCACAGACAATCCATCGCTTTCCTCAGATACCTGGAAGATCAAGTTAGTCGGCAATGAAGACGGTCTGGACCCGATTCTTCTGTCGAGGTATTATAAACTAAAAAATCACCTGATTGATTCGGACTATGACATCAGTGTCTATTTGGATGCCAATATCCGTATCCGTGGCGATCTTGACAGTTTCCTCTCCCATGCATTAGCGCCGGATCGCGCGCTTGGCTTGCTCTATCACCCTTTCCATTCGTCTCTCGAGCAGGAGGTGGAGTTGTGCACACGGACCTGCAGGGGCGATCCCAAGCTATTGGAACAACAGTATCACTTTTATACCGATCAGGAGAAGTTCAGCGATTCTTTTCCGCACATCAACGCCCGCCTGTTGATCAGGCGGCCGGGAGATCGCCAGATTGAATCACTAATGGAGACCTGGTTCAACCAGCTCCTCGACTGGTCCAAGCGTGATCAGATGAGCTTCAATTACAGCCTGGCGCAGCATCCTGATGTTTTACCCTGCTATATTCCTTACTGGCTGTTCAGGGTTCACTTCAAGAAGTTGGATCATATTTAAACACCAACCAGGAGGCTCGGTGGATAAAGCCTACAGATTCAGATCGGAGAGAACTTTTAGAAGCCCCAATTCAGTCTGGGTCATTGAGAAATACTGCTCATAAGTGTTGCCGGCCTGAGTTGCGAGTGCCGAGAGCCCTTCAGGCCTGGTAATAAGGTTGCTCACCTCGGTGGCGAGGGCATTGGGATCAGCAGGAGCGGTGAAAACTAGCCCGCTGCTCGGGTTTGCTTGCAGTTCAGGTGGATAGGCGGTTGATTCCCTGGTCACCACCGGACGGCCGCAGGCCAGGGCCTGGTAGACTTTGTTGGGAACGACCCTGCCGGCCTTTGGTGAATCCCCGAAAATTCCCATTACTATGTCGGCCTGGGCGATTCTTCCCGGCAGCTTTCGATAAGCGATCCAGTCTTCAAATAGCACATTAGGGGCGTCCTTGGCTAACGCTTCACAATGATTTCTAAGCGGGCCGTCTCCCAGCAGAGTCCAGCGGACCTCGGGAACCAGGCGTGCCGCCTCAACGATATGCTGCGGTCCCTGCAGGCCAATGAAACTGCCGAAGAACAATATCTCAGGTGAATTAGAATAAATCTTGGGTAGCTGGCGAGTAAAAAGAGTTTCCTCTGCTCCTACTGGGACTACATGGGTGTGGGAGGCAGGAGCTTCAAGCTGATCAATAAAGAAGTCGGCATGGGGACGGGTATCGGCGACCACGATGTCGGCCCTGGCGAAGAGTGATCGTTCCCACTGCAGAAGAGTTTTGGCTTTACTGTGGTCGATGTGATACTTCCCTCGCTCATGCACCACTTTGTCCCAGCTGGAGATGAGTGGGTCAAAGATTAGTTTGAGCCTGTACTTGTCAGCATAACGTCGGGCCGAGTTGAAGTCCCGGTGCCGAAAGCAGGGGACCCACAGCGCATCGCCAGGGTCAGGGCGGCGGATTGCTGCTTCTATCGAACCCAGCAATGACGACTGCGGTCTGAAATCCCTCAGCCCTAGCCCGTTCTTTTCGAGCAGCGATCTGAGAATTCGGTTGCGGGAATATTCGGGATCGAAGCGCCCCCACCAGAGCAACTCAGCTTTCATTCTTTCCCCTCTAATGCCGACTCAAAGGTGTCGAGCTCGACCAGCTTGGCATAATGGGCCCCTCGCTTTAAAAGTGTTTCGTGGCTGCCCTGTTCGACGATGGTGCCATCTTTCATTACCACTATTCTATCAGCTCGTTTAATGGTTGACAGACGGTGGGCGATGATGATTGAGGTACGGTTCTCGAGTCGATCGATGGCATCCTCGAGAATCGATTCTGTCTCGGAATCGATAAAGGCGGTGGCCTCGTCGAGGATGAGCACCGCCGGGTTTCGACACAGAGCCCTGGCAAAGGCAAGTAACTGCTTTTCCCCGGTGGAAAGTTCTCGACCGCCGTCACCGATTCTGGTATCGAGCCCCTGTTCCAGTTTGTCGATAAAAGGAGTCATGCCTGAGTTTTCAATGATCTCTTCCACATGTTCCCTCGAGGCTCCACTGTCCATTACGATGTTTCTGAGCAGGGTATCGTCGAGGATGAAGACATCCTGAAGTATCACCCCGACGATGGTGCGCAGGTCGCGGAGGCCTAGATTTCCGATAGGACAGCCGTCAATTTGAATGATTCCCTGTTGGGGGTCGTAAAATCTGAGCAGCAGACTGATAAGTGTTGATTTCCCGGAACCAGTGGGACCGACGACTGCGATTGTCTCCCCGGCGCCGATTTCAAGATCGAGGCCTTTGATGACAGGCTCTTCTGCATCGTAGCCGAAGGTGACCGAAGAGAAAGACAGGGCACCTCTGGGCTCGGGCAATTGATGTACCTCTTCACGCTCGATAATCTGCCGGTCGGTATCGAGCATTTCGAAAATGCGCTCGGCAGAAGCCAGAGCGGACTGAACTATTGAATACTTCTGGGCCAATTCCCTGAGTGGCTGAAAAAAAAGCCGCATATAGGCGATAAAGGCGATCAATTCACCGATGCTCAGAGAGCGGTCAATAACCAGATTTCCCCCGTAAAGCAGAATCAATCCCACTGCAGTCCAGCTCATGAATTCGGTGAGCGGCATAAAGGCAGCAAACAGCCGGATTTGCTTGAGAGTCCTGCTCAGATACTCACCACTCAGAGAATCGAATTTTTCGTACCACTGGCGCTGCTGACCAAACAATTGAACGATGGATATACCGGACACCGATTCCTGTACGAAGCTGTTAATCCTAGAAAGTTGGGACCTGATAGCCCGAAATTTTTCCCTGGCCAGCCCTGAGAACACCAAAGTCATGATAAGAGCCAAAGGCACAAAGATTGTCATGACCAGCGCCAGCTGCACATTGAGAAGGTAAAGAACCACCAGGATTCCGATGAGGCGAAGAATGTCGTTGAACATGGTGACCAATACCGAAGTGAACATTTCATACATGTTCTGCACATCGTTGGTCAGCCGCGTGACCAGCCTGCCGGCGGGCTGGTTGGTGAGAAAACTGAGATCGAGATTGAGAATATGGTTGAACAGCCGCTGCCGGATTCGGTGCATCACCGACTGGCCGACCCACTCGAGCAGCACTGCCTGGATAAAGGTGAGTGCGAAACCGATGCTTATCAGCACACCAATAATCAGGCCGATTTTGCCTAATCCGCCATAGCGTTGGTCGACGGGGATAGTGGTGACGGTGATATAGGAGTCGATGCCCGTCTTCATCAGATAGGGAACACTAAGTGCTGCAAAAGTGGCTCCGAGAGAGAGAGCGACGGCGATGCCGATTGGTACTTTGAAACCGCTGCTGATTCGCAGGATCCGAACCCAGAGCTTATAATCATAGAGGGAAGAGGACTGTCCTTTTTCCATGTAACCGAAATCACGCATGGGACATCCCCTCGTTTTCTTGCATCTGCTTGAGGTGCATCGCCTGGTAAAATGCATTGCTTTCGAGCAGAGCATGGTGCTCGTCGTCATCGACCAGCTTTCCTTCTTCCAGAATCAGGATACGGTCGGTCATGGAGAGCAGCTTCAGACGATTGGAGACGATAAAGACCGTTCTCCCAGCGAAGCGGTGGCGCAGTGCGGATACTATTATATCCTCAGTGGCGGTGTCCACTGCCGAGAGACCGTCGTCGATGACCAGAACAGGCCTGTCGAACATCAGGGCTCGGGCCAGGGCAATACGCTGCCGCTGTCCACCTGAGAGCGTTATTCCTCGCTCACCGATTACCGTATCATAGCCGTTGCTGAAACTGACAATCTCGTGGTGGATGCCCGCATCCCGCGCCGCCTCTTCGATTTTTTCCATGGATGGTTCATCGATGCCGAAACCGATATTGGCCGAGATCGTATCGGAGAAAAGTATGGGTTCCTGCCCCACATAGGCTATCTGAGTTCTCAATAACTCATAAGGGATTTCATTTACATCGCGCCCTCCATAGAAGAGCGCCTGGCGATCCAGTGGATAGAGTCGCACCAGAAGTTTGCAAAGCGTGGTCTTGCCGCTGCCAGTCCTGCCGGCGATGCCGATGATTCCTGATTTCACATCAAAATTGATGCCCGAGAGCTGCGTCCTGGCGGAATCGGGGTAGGAAAAGTCCAGGTTGCTGGCCTTGAATCCCGAAGTGGAAGGAAGTACCGAAGAAGCAGTAGAACTGTCGATCAGAATGGGCTCGGAGGTCACCAGTCCATGGATCCTCCTGAGTGCAGTAACCCCGCGCTGGGTGAGGTTTGCAACCCAGCCTACAGCCATCATCGGCCAGATGAGCATCTGCAGGTAGGTGGTAAACGCGGCGAAATCGCCAATAGTTATCTGTTGGTCGATAACCAGCCTACCCCCATAAACCAATACGATGAGCAGGCCGATATTGCCGATCAATGTCGAGACAGGAAACAAGAGTCCCTGGATGAGTGCTACTCTGATGTTTGCATGCACGTAGCCTCTGCCAAGCTGGTCGAAATCTTCAACCTGACTTTTCTCGTGGGTGTAGGCCTTGATCAGTCTGACGGAGACGACTGCTGACCTGGCAAATTCGGTCAGATGGGCAAACTCCTCCTGCACCTGGTTGAAGCGGCGATGCAGCTTGGCGGAAAGAAACCTGGTGGTAAGTGCCAGAAACGGTAAGGGCAGAAGAGCAAAAAGAGTAAGTGTCGGGTGTATATATATCATGAAGCCGATGGCGGCTACGGACAGAACCAGAGCATCGACGGCGGCCACCATACCCATGCCGCAGGCCATCTGAACTGCCGCAAGGTCATTGGACCCGTGGGCCATGATGTCACCGGTAGAGCGCCTGGAGAAGAAATACTGATCCATGCTCAGGATATGCGAGAAAATCCTGTTTCTGAGGTGTCGTTCCAGGTAGCGGGAAAAACCTATTATCAGCATGCGCCAGACAAATCTAAGCGCCACAACTGACAAGGCAATCGCCAGAATCGCTCCAGCCAGTGAGAACAGTCCCGTCATGGTCGCGTCCCGGGCAGCCAGGGAATCTATGGCTTTTTTGACCAGGAGCGGAATGCTGAGTTGTAAAAAATCGACACTGATCAGCGCGATAAACCCAATGATCAGACGATGGCGGTGGTTGACAAACTGATCGGCAAGCAGCCCACGCACGAGTTCCGTGAAAGACACCGGGGTGGATTCCGGATCATTCTTTTCGATCCTGCGCTGATCATGGTTGTGGTTCACCAGTTGGTTGTCCAGAATAGATTATATGTGGTAAACTTTAGTCGACACTCGGCCCATATTAGGAATTTGATGATTACATTGCCAAGAAACAATGGGATGGACCGACAATAATCATCGACCGTTACTTTGCCATCCGGAGGATAAATGAGCCGCCTTCTTATCTGCATAATATGCTGTTTACTGCTGTCCTCCTGTTCCCAGGAGGAAGACGAAATCCGACAAGAAAGCTCTATTGACCGAGCCACCAAAGAGGTCGCTGACAAAGTGGTCGAGCAGATAAAGACACCGCTGGAAAAGGCTGAAGCGGTTAGGGAAATCGAAGAACAGAGAAGAGAACAACTGCAAAAGCAGGCGCAGTGAATTGTCCTGCTCAAAGCCGGTTGAGCAGAATTCTTTTGATTTCCTCTGGAGAGAGGAGTACCGGGTTATTCTTATTGGATGCGGTTTCTACCACCTTGTCGAGACTATCCGAACTGACACCTAACTCAGCTAAACGTGGCAGCTTAAGAAGTTCGATCATATAGTGCAGCTTTTCGACAAAGCACCTGGCCGCATTATGAGTTTCAACACTTGGTCCACAAAAAAGATATCCCAACCGATTATACTTGTCGATGTAGCTCTGACAATGCGGATCCGAGTCAAACAGTTCACTAAGTTTTTCCAACGTGATTGCATTACCTGATCCCATCAGGGTACCGCACACCACTCCATGGGATATTGAAAATATACTTCCCAATGCTGGTGCCAGTCCATGGATTATGCCAAGTCCGGCATTGGCAAGTACAATTCCTGAGCACAAGGCAGCATAGGCCATATCGGTGCGGGCTCTGAGATCATCGCCATGGTGGCAGACCTTGACCAGCGATCTTTCCACTGCTTCGATGCCACTCCAGGCGATGGCATCGGTCATCGGTGATGCCTGGTTCGAGAGAAACCCCTCAACCAACTGACTGAACGCATCCATCGAACATGCTGCCGTGAGTTTCTGCGGACAGGTTTGCATGAGTTGAGGATCTATCAGGGCATAGTCGGGAATATAGTTTTGATGACGCAATGATTTTTTATAGCCGTTGGGACCGGGCCTGGTAACCACTGCATTAGCCGATGCCTCACTGCCGGTACCGGCAGTGGTGGGAACCGCCACGAAAGGAAGCGATTTGCCGTCAGGCTGACGACAGCCGACCCCTTCGAGGAATTGTTCGATCTTCTTGCCTGCCGGCAGCATGGCTGCCACGGCTTTGCCGGCATCAAGAACACTGCCGCCACCAATGGCGATGACTCCATCGAGTTTCTGAGGAAAAAACGAGTCGACAATCTGATCGATGATTTCCGGGGAAGGCTCGCCACTGATGGTTACCAAATCAAGACTGACTCCAGAGCCTCGCAATTGCTTTTCGAGGGAGGACCAGCGAGAGTATCTGGCTCTAAAACCTGGTCCGGTGATTGTCAGAAATTTAGAACCGATGTGATGAACTATGGAATTCAGCTCTTCTATAGACCCGGCTCCAAAGGAGATGGCGGGCAGTGGTTTAAGCGAGAAACCAATATCCATGGATGAATCTTTGGTGGAGGATTGACGTACTATCAAAAACCCGTTTGATCAGCTGAGAATGAAGTAGCAGTGAAGGTTTACGCCAGCAATTCCCTGCAGCTGTGCGATGAAAACGAGCAGCTCACCTCAAAGGAAAGCTATTTCTTGGGCAGAGGAATCTGATCGTCTCTTTTCTTATTCTTGTTTCGACGATAGACCAGCAGCGTTTTGCCAATTAATTGGACGAGGTGACCCTTGGAAAGCTCCGGTACCCTGTCGGCCGCTTCCTGCTTGGATATCTTGTCGGTGTTGATGATCTTTATCTTGATCAACTCATGATATTCAAGCGCTTCATCGATCGCCACAACCACCGTCTCACTGAGACCTTCCTTGCCGATGTAAACTACCGGGCTGAGGCCATGACCGAGTTTTCGCAAAAATTTCTTCTGGGCGTTTGATAACGGCTGTATTTCATTTGTCATAGTATTCATTCCATAAATGACAGTCCCTCAACTCATCAGGGTCTTGATTATCTCGTAGCCCCCCACATAGGTACCGATTGCCGATCCGATCCCGGTCAAAATAAACACCAGAAAAACCCTGAGCAATTTATTGCGCCACCAGCCAAATAAAGTAGCCATATCTTCGCCGACTGTCTCGAATTCCCGGACCACGGGCGGTCTGGTCATCACCTGAATGAATGCAGTCACGTAACCCGCACCGATGACCGGAGTCAGGCTCGTTACGGGTGCAGCAGCGAAAGCACCAAAGATTGTCAGAGGATGAGCCAGGGCCAGTGCCGAGCCGATCGAAGCTGGTATTCCGTTGGCCAGAATCCAATAGACGATGTTGTCACCTGCGGTTGCATATCCCTTTGAGATAGCGATAAGCCCGATCGAGCCGATAATGATGGCAGGTATCAGCCAACCCAGGGTTTTCCACATTCTGGAAACGGGCGGGATGGTGGTTAGTGCGCCTAGATCAGCAGACTGGTCGTTAAGAAGCTGCTTCTTAATGCCTTCCAGATGGCCGGCGCCGACCACAACTACCAAGCGCTGTCCTGCAGTTCTCTTGATTTGCTCTGCCATATAGATGTCACGTTCGTCGATGAGGACTTTTTTCATCTCAGGCAGCGAATCACTCATTTCGGCCATCAATTCGGTCAGGACATCCTGCTTTTTAAGTTCCTCCAGTTTCTCCTCATCAATCTCCTCTGAATAGAACATCCCGGCAATCAGAGAACTCAAGAGGTATGCCTTGCGGAATAAGGAATTTGATTTCCAGGCTCTTCGCAAGGTAATTCTGATATCCCGGTCACAAAGATGGATCGGGATACCGAGACCTTCAGCACTCCTCGCGGCCGCCAGCAACTCGGCACCCGGAGACACGCCGAGGTTGTCGCCGAGCTTTTTCTGGTAGCCAGCCATCATCATCGAAACCATCAGGGTGGACAACTGACGGTTTTTAATCACGGCCTTCAGGTCCAGTTTCTGCCAGCGGTTTTCGTCCGAGAGCGCCTGGAACCTCTTGTCATCGAGTTCGATGCAGACGCGGTCGGGCCTTTCTTGTTCGATCACCTGTTGAACAAGATCGACTGACTGCTGAGAAACATGGGCGGTCCCCACCAAGATCACCATTCGTTTCCCCTGCTCGATAAACTGTACATCGGCTGGGTAATTATCGGTGCCTGGAGCTTGTATGGCAGTGTCCCGCTGTTCTGAGGAAATACTATTCATGGTCATAAGAACTCGGGGACAGAACCAGTGACAGGAGAGGCTTCAGAAAAATTCTTACCAGGCGGAACCTGTTGGGGTCCTCAGACATCCTTGAGTTTGAGTTTGCTGCCAGGATGAATGAGGTTCGATTTCAGGTTGTTCCAGCGCTTGATCCGATCAGGTGAGGTATTGAACTTTCGGGAAATAGTCCACAGAGAATCTCCTGACCTGACTAGATAATAGGTATATAAATCTTTCTGAGCAGCTACTTTGATGGGTTTTTTCTTTGAATCAGAAAGCACGAGAAGGGCTGACTCAGCCGAGGTGGAAGTCGAAAAAGCAGTCGATCGCCGGGTTGGGCTGGTGCTGCTCATAAACAGCGCGAGCTGCTGTCCTTCGGCGATTTTGTGCATATTGGAGAGACCGTTCCAGGCGACAATCAGTTCGGCCGGAACCTGATAGCGTTTTGAGATTTCGGATACTGTTTCTCCCCGCTCGACGGTATGCAGAATGAGATCGTCTTTAGCCGCGATCCTGGCGTCCATACCTTCGGGAAGAATTCGGTAGGCCACGTTCTGGTAAGGAATTCTCAGCCTGGTCCCCGGTTTAAGGTTTCTGCTGGTGAGCTTGTTTACTTTGAGCAGGGCGGTGGTGTTTATGTTGTAGCTTCGGCAAATCTTGGACAGGGTCTCACCCTGCTTGACGATATGGGTCTTGTAGTCGGTTTGTACCACGCTGTGTAAACGGGGAAGGCTGCTCTGAGCCAGTAGCTTTGTGCCGCTGGGTATTTTGACCAGGTAGCGTTCCTGGTTCAGAGGGGTTCTCGAGGTTCGCAGTTCCTGATTAAGAAGTTTTATATCCTTTTGACTGCTGTTGGTTAGTATCGCCACTGCCGTCATGCTCAACCCGGGTCCAACCTCGAGTGTTTCCCAGGTCATCGGTTCTGCGTAGATGATATCGTTAAAGCCGTATTTTTCAGGCTGCTTGGCGATCATGATCGCGGCAATCAACTTGGGAACGTAACGTTTGGTTTCCATACGCAGATATCGGTTTTGGGCAATCTTCCAGAAATCTCTAGATTTTGATTTCCGGATTGCCTTGCGCATGGTGCCGGGACCACCGTTATAAGCAGCGACGGCGAGGTACCAATCGCCAAATTCTTCATAGAGATCCTTGAGATACGCCGCTGCGGCTTTGGTCGATTTTTCCGCATCTCTGCGTTCATCAACATAACGGGTGACGGATAGGCCGTAATCCCGACCCGTGCCCGACATGAACTGCCAGAGTCCCACAGCCCTGGATTTTGAGTAGGCACGCTGGTTAAAACCGCTTTCGATCATGGCCAGATAAAGGAGATCTCTGGGGATTTCCGCTGCTTCTAGCTCTTTCGTGATGAGATCGCTGTAGTGTCCGGAGCGGCCCAGCCATCTAGCGAAATATTTTCGTTGTTTACCCTGGAACAGATCAAGATACATCTGTACCTGTCGATTGACGACCACGGGAAAGTCGTATAGCGGCTCTGCCAGATCCGGGTCGAGGCAGATTTGAGTTTCCTCGGGCGCTACCAAAGGTTCTTCCCATGGGCCGGTCATAGCCAGGGCTTCAAGTTCCTGATCCAGGGATATCTCCGGTTCAGAGATTAGCGGTTCGAGATCGGGATCGACCTCTGGAGACTGGGCGTTTGCAGAAGGCAGATCCAATGCCGAGCTTGAAATCTGCTGTTTAGTGGTACAACTGGTGGCAAGAAACAGAACTGCCAGGGCCAGCAAAATCGATTGTGTGCGAGATATATAAATTGTCAAGATATACGTGTTCGTCTGATATTTTAGTTAAAACCCATGGGCCTGGTGTTAATTGATGTCATTGCCCGAATCCCGGTTGAGATATCAGCAATGACGAGGTACATTCTCCCTACTCTAAGAAAGACCAAACTATAATATATAAACCTGATCCGTGATTTTAGGCAAGCAAATTGATGTGCCCAGACATCCAACGGCGCTTTAAAATGACCCTGCCTGATGCTTAAATTAACTAGTGTTTTCAAATGATTAAGAAGATATTTCTGGCACTTTTCATTGTCGTTCTGCTTGCTTTCGCGGGGGCCGGGGCTGTGCTCTACTATTTTGTCGTACTTGAGCCCGGGGAGGAAATATCCGAAGAGAACATCCGTTCGATTCTCGGCCGTGAGAGCCCGGTGTTTTACAGTGACGGAGTCACCCCATTGGGGGCATTTTTCTCTGAGGCGCGACGCCAGTATGTGGAATACCAGGAAATACCGGAAACTTTTATTAATGCCTTGGTGGCTGCTGAAGATAATCGGTTTTTCAGCCATTTCGGTTTTGACGTCCAAGGAATTGCCCGGGCAGCAATAAAAAATATTGAAGCCGGAAGGATCGTGCAGGGTGGCTCCACACTAACCCAGCAGACGGCCAAGAATCTGTTCAAACGAAAAGACCGATCGTACAAGTCGAAGTTTATCGAACTGATATATGCCCTGCGACTTGAGTACCGTTACACCAAGGAAGATATCCTCGAATTCTACAGCAACCAGTTTTTCGTTTCCGGAAATGGTCATGGCCTCGGAGTGGCGGCCCGATATTATTTCAACAAGAAACCGGAGGAACTGACGCTGATCGAATCGGCGTACATCGCCGGCTCGGTCAAACGGCCCAATTATTACAATCCGTTCATAAAAAAAGATCCCGAAGCGATGGACTTGGCCAAAGAACGTGGCAGGCAGAGAGTAGCCTACGTGTTAAAGGCCATGCTGAATCTGGGCATGATCGATGAACTCGACTATAAGCTGGCCCAAATTACCAAGATACCTTTCGAAAAAGGCACTGTCGGTTATTCGCTCGACTCGGTCATGGAACTGGTAACCGATGCAGTTTCCTCTGAGCGACTTCTGGAAGCTATGCGGGCACAGGGTATCGACAATATTGCCACGTCAGGTATCCGGGTGATAACCACCGTGGACAAATACATCCAGCACCAGACCCTCTACGGGTTGAGAAAGCAGCTTTCAACGCTGGATGTCCGCTTGCGCGGTTATGAGCGTGAGGAAGTACAGAAGGAGCTGGCGCAGAAAAAATATCGCGGGGACCGGACCATCGAAACAGGTAGCTTTGTCTTCGGGACCATAGAAAAGATGGAAAAACAGGGTGACGAAATTGTCATTGAGGTTGAAACTGGTCTGCAAGACGGCCGCGGCCGCATCGATCGCAACGGTTTAGAATCTCTGGTTGACGCTCGGATCAAGTATCTCAAAAACCGCTGGACCGAGAGTACCAAGAAAGATGTGGATGAATTTCTTGTTCAACTCCAGGAAGGTGACCGCGTCTGGGTCAGTGTCAGGGAGATCGATGAGTTCACGGTACCCGTGTTTGATCTTGAACGGTTCCCAAAGGTGCAGGGCGGGGCCATTGCAGTAAACAACGGTAAAATCATGTCCGTGGCCGGCGGCGTTGAAAACAGATTTTTTAACAGAGCCATGTACGCCAGGCGAACCATGGGTTCATCCTACAAACCGTTCGTCTATTCCGCAGCCCTCCAGCTTGGCTGGAATGCCGCTGATTTACTGGTCAACAAACGCGACGTCTTCGTCTTTCAGAATCAACCCTATTTCCCCAGGCCGGATCATGAAATCGATAATGAACTTGTGTCCATGAGCTGGGCCGGGGTCCGCTCCGAAAATGTTGCTTCAGTGTGGTTGACGGCACACCTCTGCGATCACTTGAGTCGATCCCAATTCGAGGATGTGGCAGCCCAACTCGGTCTCGGACCCCGGATTGTGGATGGCGAACCTGAACCTTACAGGCTTTTTCGCTCGAGAATACGAGACCGCTACGGCATCGTGATTAACGAAGAGGTGCTTCGGCAGGCCGCCTTTCGCAAGACGGTTGGATCGATTCAGCCCGATCTGGTATTCGAGGGACTGGCGCCTGAGTATCCTGCCATGAAAGAGCTCCACTATGGACTTAATTTCGACCAGTTTGAAAAACAGATTGACAAGGAATTGGCCAACCGGGATCTGCAGGAGTATGAGAAGAAGGAACTACGCTTGCGCAAAAGACTGCTGGCCGGAAATTTACTTGCTTTACAATCGTTGTATAACCGCTTGCAGAATTATCTTGGACAGGATCTTTTCTTAGGCATCAGCGCTCTTGCACCATCAATCGCCAGGGCCGAAACCCCGTATCTCTATTTTGATCCGATCAATGAAAGCTACCAGTTTGACTATCCCTCCAGCGTCCCAGGATATGTTCAGATGGTTAGTCCCTGGCAGTTTCATGAACGATTAAATCGAGCCGATCCATTCACCAAGAAAGAGCAGATAGAATCAATCAGACTCGGAGATACAATGTCGGTCAAAGCCTTCGAGTTTTTGAGCAGGCAGGTCGACTCGGAATTTCGCCGCATGCGCAAACTGCTGCCCTATTCGATGGACGTACTTTCAGAGGTCGAAGATTTTAGAATTCTCGTGGGCTTGAAGTACCTGGTAGAATTCGGAAAGTTTCTCGGCATTGAAAGCGCACTTGAACCAATCCTGTCTTTTCCACTCGGCTCAAATGTGGTCACCCTGATGGAGACCACGAGACTCTATGAGGCATTGGTGACAGGAAGCCTCACCCTCTTCAGGGAGGAGAACGGTGAAATCAACAATAGCCTGGCGATTATCGACCGTATCGAGTCAGAGGACGGAGCGCTACTCTTTCGACCGGAAGGAGTGGCCAGGCGCGCAGTTTCCACCAAGACCTCATTGGTTCTTGGCCACATCCTTGAAAATACGGTTAAGTTTGGAACCGGGAGATACGCTGACAGAGAGGTAAAGCTCCAGGGGCCTGAGGAGAGTGATGAAATGTTCGATGAACTCAGCCTATCTATTCCGTTGCTGGGTAAAACCGGGACCGCTAACCGGTATACCAACGCTTCATTTTTTGGTTACTTGCCGGCACCAAAAGAGGACGGTACTGGTATGGTGATCGAGAACGGTTTTGGTGTTGGCGTCTATGTCGGTTACGACGATAACCAGCCGATGCGGCGTGGATCAACCCGCATCACCGGTGCTGCCGGTGCATTACCTGCTTGGACTACCATCGTCAAAGCCATCGTCAAAAGCCAGGAATTTGAAAATTCCCTCGATCCCGTGGACTTGAGTTTTTACGGTCTGGCCATAGAACGAAAAGATATGGGGCAGAAAAATTTCCTCGCGTTGAAAGATTATGGCGGTCAGCTGAAGCGGCCCCTCGAGGAAGTTGACACGCGCGATCGTTATCTGCCATCCATAATCACTTTCGGAGTAGCCTCCGAGGAAAAAGGGTTGGGACCGGCTCGAAGTTTTGCCCCGTTCTGGCTGAACCAGACGCCGGCAGAACGGTCTGAGGTTCTGCCGACCGCAGCCATGGCAAACCCGGCTGAGGCCCAATGAGATAAAACCCCGCCGAGTTTTCGACCAATTATGCTGTGGTTTTGAATTGTCTCGATAATTTGCATTTTCACTGACACCTTATTACTATCTCTTTCCAGAGAAGCAAACAGACCGTTCAAAAATTACTTCCCGTCGAATCTGTTATGAATAGAAACATTCTTTGCGGAGTTATGCTACTGGCCATTATCGGTGCAGGCTGTGCCCGAAAACCCATGCCTGTTCCTTATCCCCAGCAGACCGATCCAGCCGAACCGGTGGTAACGTCCCCTGAGGTAAGTGGTTCCTCTTTCGATGAGGATGCGTCTCCTGTCAAGCAGGGACCACCGCCGCTGGCAGCACCTGACCTTTCTGAGGAGACTGACGACCTCAGTGAAATGGATTCGAAGTACAAGCCGCTCTCAGCCGGGTTTGTAAATGACCGCATACGTTTCTACCAGGGTAAACTCGAGCTCTGGAAGCAGGTTGACCAGCAGGCCGCAATAACCAGTCTTGATACCGAGCAAACCCGGGTAATGGTGAATTGTTTTCGGGATTTACAAACTGTTTTGGGCGGTTATAAGAATGTGCACAGCCAGATATTTCAACAGGGTGGGGCACCTGATACACTCAACCTGGAATATATGATTGGACTGCAGCGCCAGGATATCGCCTTTCTTGAGAGTCGTTGCGCTCAGTTGTTGGCAGCCGCCGGAGATCAGGGGGCAGGTCCGTTTGCCGGGCACGGAGGTGAGTTTTCCAGTATCGAGCAGCGGATAAACGAACTCTACAAGTCGGGCGCCTTTGATCAGGTTGTGCAGACCTGGTCTGACATGCCTTCCTATCAAAAGGAGGGGGTAAGCAGAAAGACCGCACTTGCTTACGCGGATGCCCTCATCTATCTGAACGATCCAGCCAGGGCGGCCGAAACTTATGAACAAGTGGTTGACTCTCTCGTATCTCGGACGGATCAACAGGAAGACCTGCTTTCTCTGCGCCGGCGACTTGGCGATTTGTATGCTGCCGCGGGTAATTTCTTTGCTGCCGAAACTCAGTATGAGCAGCTTTTGAAAGATTATGCGGAAGTAGGCAGAGTCGAAAACTGGGCGAAATTGCAACTGTCTATGCTTGAAAGAAGCATGAAGGGGAGTCCCGAGTTGACCGATTATTCCGAGTTAATGCGAGGCTATCTGGGGTTCGTTCCTTCCAGGGATGGGTACAGAATAGTTTATCAAGCAGAGCAGTTTCTCCAGCAGTATCCCTATTCGCCCGTTTCACCCAATGTAGATATCATAAAGGACGAGACCAGTTCAGTAGCGGATCAATGGTTTTTGGGAAAAATCAACGAGGCTGATCTGCTGGTCGAAACGAAAAAGTTTGAAGAAGCCATCGCCTTGCTGCAAAGCCTTCCTCAGGATAAACTCAGTCCCGAAAATCTGCTGAAATTGAAAGAGAAACTGGACAGCCTGGTGCTCGCCGAGGCCGTAGAGCGGGAGACCGTAAAAATTGAAATGATGCAGGCCCTTCAATCGACCTGGAACGAAGGCGCCTCGTTTGCTGAATCGGGAGATTACGATGCCGCCATTGCCGTATTCAGCGAATTGAAGGGAACCGAGTACAACGATAAGGCCCAGGAGAGAATTGATGAGCTTTCTCTCACCGCGGCAAAAATCGAGCGGCGTCGGGCTGCAGACCTGTTTGTTCGGTCCATGAAAACCGATGATCTGGAAAACCGAAAACAACTGCTGATCGAATCACGGCAGGTGCTCAAAGATATTTTGAGGAAATATCCAGATGTTGATGTCGCCGAAAAAGTTGAGGGCAATATAAGAACTGTTGAAAAAAAGATGAACGAACTCGACCCGATACTGCTACCTGAACTCGAGGAGAAGGAGAAGCAACAGGAGCTTCTGCAGGAACCGGAATTTGACGGTTTCGATATGGAACCTGACGACCAGTCCGCACCCCAGGAAGTACCGACCCGTCAATCACTGCCTGTTCTCCCGCCACAGTCTTAGTGATGCTCGTTTAAAGTCCTTCCTGAAATGGTCCAATCAGCGGGTGGTGTGCTTTTATTACTCTTTCAGTGGCCCGTCATTGAAAAACGAATGCGCCAAGAATCCTCATTCCGCTGCGCAACCTTGTTGCGTAGAATTTACATTTGTCTAAGACTCTCCGCCGCATCTTAAGCCTGCCGTTCACAGAATAACTAAATTGCTTAAATTCAAAAATAATTGCAGTAATATATTTTTAATTTCATGTGGATTTTTTAGTAGTACACCTTGTAATCAACGATAAAAAACAACATTTCCATCTTGGCGGTGAGCCGATGTGGTTTCTGACCCGCGCCGGTTATGGAGGAGTACTATTGGCTCTATAAGCTCCCCCAAGTCTCCTCAGTTGTCAGACGATTTCAACACGCAAACGTCAAGCTAGTCATTAAAATGTTTACATTTTGTTGTGCCCCTATTAAAAACATGAAATGTTTGCTCTGTTGTGATTAAATTAAGTGCTGATAGCGAGAGTTTCTATCGTTTTTAGATTTCTCAGATGGTGAGTCTATGTTTATCGCTGACTATATGACTGCTAATCCATTAACCATTACGGCAGACGTTCTAATTCCTGAGGCTCGCCGTCTGCTTGATGATAATCATTTCAGGCATTTACCAGTTGTTGACGAAGATAAGAAACTGATCGGCGTGATTACTGACAGGGACCTCAGATCGGCCTTTCCGTCAACGGTCGTCGATGATGAGACCTACAGAAAAATATTTGCAACTGTGGCCGCCACAGCGGTTAGCAAAATAATGTCGACCAATTGTTCTTGCGTCAGTATCGAGGCCACGTTGGACGACGCCCTGCTTGTGTTTGACCGTGACAAGGTTGGTGCCCTGCCTGTGGTTACCGAAGACGATGTGGTTATAGGCATCTTCTCCATGCGTGATCTTACTGCCGCCTACAAAAAGCTTTTCGGGTCCGCAGAATCGGGCTCGTCCCTGATTGCCGTTCTCGATGAGGCCAAAAGCCACAACAGCCTCAGCAGAATCGCTTCCATCCTGGAGGAAAACGACGTGCGCTGTACCCGGTTGATAAAGATCGGCCAGAAAAGCGGGTTCGATCGTATCTATATGCGGGTGGAATCCTCCAAGGTCGGCAATGTGCACAAGCATTTGCAGGATAGCGGTTTTACCCTACTCAAGCCCTGAATCACCGAGAGATAGACTGCAGCCTCTTTCACCCTGATTTGTACTCCTTGGAATAAGGGACGTTGATGAATTTGGATGTCTTTTTTACACCCCGCTCAGTTGCGGTCGTGGGAGCCTCGCGCTCGCCCGGCAAGGTTGGTCACGATGTCCTGGCCGACCTTATTGGTTCCGGTTTCAAAGGCGAAATCGTTGTCGTAAATCCCAAAACTGATACCATACTCGGTCTGCCCAGCTATCCCGATCTTCAATCCTGGGGGCAACAGGTCGATCTTGCAGTGATCGTGGTTCCCAGGGACCGTGTGCTGGACGCCATCAGAGACAGCATTGACGCCGGCGCACAAGCTATCGTCGTTATTTCTGCCGGCTTCAGGGAATTGGGAAACGAGGGATTTGAAATAGAAAGGAAAATGGTCGACATTTGTCGTCGTAGAGCGGTTCGGATGCTCGGTCCCAACTGTCTGGGCATCATCAACACCCACCAGGACCTCAATGCTTCATTTGCCGGCCGTTACCCGGGAAAAGGATCCATTTCAATCTTTTCTCAGTCCGGGGCGATTTGCGCTGCCATGCTTGATCTGTGCAGCACGAGGCACCTTGGCGTGTCGAAGATGATTTCCATCGGTAACAAGGCTGATATCAACGAGATCGATTTGCTCTCCTGGCTGGCCAAGGACGAGCAGACTAAAGTGATAATCGGCTACCTTGAAGATATCAGCGCCGGTGAAAGGTTTGTCAAAGCAGCAGAAGAAGCGGCAGCGACAAAACCTGTGGTTATTTTGAAATCGGGTACAACGCCCTCCGGCCTCAAGGCGGCAGCCTCGCACACCGGCGTGCTGGCACCGGTGGACAGTGCCTATGGGGCCGCCTTTAGAAGATCCGGCGTGGTCGAGGCCGAAAACTTTGAGGCCCTGTTTGACTATTCGGCGGCCCTCGCCTTGCAGCCGCTTCCGCGGGGCGACCGAGTGCTCATCATCACCAACGCTGGCGGTCCTGGCACCATGGCTGCGGACGCGGTTGAGAAAGCTGGGCTGCGGGTCGCCATTCTGGATAACCGGACCGTTACTCTGCTACGGGAAAAACTGCCCAGGGAATCTGCCGTCAATAATCCCATCGACGTACTTGGCGATGCCGATCCTGAGCGCTATGCGGCAGCCATAGAATCAGGCCAGGCCGATGAGTCGGTCGATGCAATCCTGTTGATCATGACTCCTCAGACCATGACTCGGCCGGCCGAAACCGCGCTTAGAGTTGCCGCCGCAATCGATGGTTCGAAGCCGGTCCTGGCTTCCTTTATGGGGGGCAAGGACGTGCTGCCTGGCCGCAATGAGCTTTCCGCAGCGGGACTTCCCGACTTCGATACTCCGGAACGGGCGGTGGCTGCTCTTCGGGCAATGCATAACTATGCACTGTGGAAACACAGACCTCCTCGGCAGATTACCCATTTCCGAGTGAACAGGAGACGAGTGGAGCGCATCATCACCCGTCGCTTGCGCACTGGCAGAGCAAGTGTCGGGGAAATAAAAGGCAAGGATATACTCAGTGCCTACGGGTTCAGAATACCTGCCGGTAGTCTGGCAATAAACCAGGAGGAAGCGATTGAAATTGCCGAGCGTATCGGTTACCCGGTGGCTCTGAAAATCGCTTCGCCCAACATCCTGCACAAAACCGATATGGGCGGGATCCAGCTTAATCTTGCCAACAGCGACGCGGTCGAGGATGGCTACGATCTGATGATGCTGAAAATTGGCAAGCGGGCGCCCGAAGCCCAGATTGACGGTATCTATGTCGAGCAGATGATCCCACGGGGACTGGAAGTCATTATGGGAATGAACCGTGATCCGCAATTCGGACCGATGCTGATGTTTGGTTTAGGAGGCATCTTTATAGAGGTTTTGAAGGACGTGGCCTTTCACCTGGCACCGATCACCGAATCCGAGGCCATCCAGATGCTCAAATCCACACGATCTTACACTATGCTTGAGAATCGGCGTGACAAGCAGGGTATTGACATCAATGCCATCGCCTCCGGGTTGCAGCGTATCAGCCAGTTAGCCACTGATTTTCCCCAGATCATCGAGATTGATATTAATCCATTTATTGTCGGTGATATCGGCAGCGAGCCGGTGGTCGCCGATGTGCACCTGACCCTGGTCAGCTAGCATAATAAAACGATGGTTGAATACGATCCCCTTTGGCAGGAAACCTATCGCGACATGATTATGTCGCCAAACAAGGCATTGTCGGAGGTAAAATCGGGCAATCGGGTTTTCCTCGGGACCGGCTGCGGAGAGCCGATCGTCCTGGTCGAGGCGCTGGTAAAAAAGTCTAGCAAGCTTGCCGATGTCGAAATCGTCGAACTGCTGACCAAAGGAGACGCCCCCTATATCGATCGAAAATATGCCGAGACCTTCAAGGTAAACTCCTTTTTTATCGGTCGCAATGTCCGCGAGCTGTACCAGGAGGGCAGGGGGGACTATACCCCGGTACTGATGTTTGATATCCCGGCTTTGCTGCGTTCCGGCAGACTGCCCCTTGATGTCGCTCTGATCCAGGTGTCACCTCCGGACAAACGGGGCAAGATGAGCCTCGGGGTGTCGGTGGACATTGTCAAGAGCGCTGCCGAAAATGCCTCTCTGGTAATCGCCCAGGTAAACCCGAAAATGCCCTGGACCAGGGGGGATTCGTTAATCGATGTCTACGATTTGGATATCCTGGTTCCGGCCGAAGTCGACCTGATCGAGCGAATTGTTGAGGAGCCTCCTGAGATTACCCAGAAAATCGCCCAGCTGGTCGCCGCACTGGTACCTGACAGGGCGACCATTCAGCTTGGCCTCGGTATTGTGCCCGGCTATGGCAGAATACCTCTGACTGTAGCATCCCATCTGAAAAACAAACGAGATCTCGGGGTGCACACCGAACTGATCTCTGATGAAATCATGGACCTGGTTGAAGCAGGGGTAATCACCGGCAAGCATAAGGTGGTGGATCGGGGAAAGGTGATCGGCAGCTTCTGCATGGGTACCAGGAAGCTTTATGATTACATCGACGACAATCCATTATTTTCCTTCCGTCCCACCGATTATGTCAACGATGCCAACGTAATCGGCAAACATAACAATATGGTCACCATCAATATGGCCCTGGAGATCGATCTCACCGGCCAGGTCAGTTCGGATAGCGAAGCTGGCAGCTTCTATTCGGGGATAGGTGGGCAGGTTGATTTCAATAGGGGTGCGGCCCGGTCCAGCGGAGGTAGGCCAATCATTGTTATGCCGTCGGTAGCCACATCGGGGCAGTCTCGCATAGTGGCCCAACTCAGTCCCGGTTCGGGGGTAGTGATTTCCCGGGGCACCGTACACTATGTGGTGACTGAATACGGCAGTGCTTACCTGCATGGTAAATCGGTCCAGGATCGTACCCTGGCGCTTATTTCCATCGCCCATCCGCATTTCCGGCCGCAATTGCTCAAGGATGCCATCGAAGCGAAATATATCCGTGAAGAATTTGCCGACGTCGAGGGCAAGTTCGTGGTCGCTTCACAGAGTCACATGAACACCACACATCTGCTCACGGACGGCACCGAAATTACCTTCAGACCGATCCATCCGACCGACGAACCGAGAATGAGAGATCTGCTCTACGATCTTTCCCAGGAGACAATTTATTACCGCTTCATGAGCCACCAGGAGCGTTTCGGACAGCGGCAGATCCAGAATTTTGTCTACATCGATCATCGCCAGGATGTTGCAATTGTCGGAATAGTACCTGAGGCCCATGGAGATGAGATAATTGCTGTGGGAAGGTACTATTTAGACGAACATAGCAATCGGGCTGAAGTTGCGTTTGTGGTGCGTGACGAATGGCAAAACAAAGGACTGGGAACCTTCGTTTTCAAGCATCTGGTAAATATCGCCAAGGCCAACGGAATATCGGGTTTCACTGCCGAAGTACTTCGAAATAACAATCGCATGCAGGCCATATTCAACCATTCCGGCCTGAACGTGACGAGCGCGATTGAAGAAGGTGTATATAGTTTCGCTATTGATTTTTAGCAGTGGAGGCAGATCGTCGGGTAGCAGCATGGATGAGAACCAAACAGAATGCAGCCGTTGCGGTAGCTGCTGTGCCAATGGAGGGCCGGCGCTGCATATACAGGATAAGGAGCTCATCGAAGGTGGGGCCATTCCCATATCACACCTGATCACTATAAGAAAGGGCGAACTGGTGCATAACCCGGTGACCAATAGTCTGCAGGCTGCCAAAAACGAATTGATCAAGATCAACGGAGTGGGCAAGGAGTGGAGCTGTTTCTATTTCGATCCTGATCAGAAAGGCTGTATTATATACGACCGCAGACCCTTGGCCTGCCAGGCATTGGAGTGTTGGGACACTGAGGCGGTCGAACAGATAATCGAGAAGGATTTACTCAGTCGCGCAGATCTGATCAAAGAGGATGATCCTCTTTACCAGGCAGTAGCAGAACATGAGTTAAACTTTCCATGCCCTGATCTGGAATCCATAATCAAGCTGGGCTGTCCTTCTCAGAGCAGAGAACTTGAGGATGCCGCCAATCGTGAAGTGGTCTTCAGGACCGAGCTGGTGTCCACCCATGGTCTGTCTCTGGGCGACGAACTCTTTTATTTTGGCCGTCCCCTGTTTCATTTGCTAATCTCGGTTGGTGCTCGGGTTCGCGAGTCGACGGGACGTCTGCTTGTCGACTGGCCCTCTAGGTAGCTGACATAATAAAATGGCTGAGGGGGGGGCAGAATCAACTCCTGTCTCCTTGCTATCCCGCTAGCTAACTTTTATTGCTAGCTCCAGTTTTACCAGTTCATCCTCTCCAGTTCCTGTCCCCTAGTTGAAATGGTAATCTGTTCCACCGGCACCGATTCCGATGCCTTTTCAAGAGCGCGTTTGATGATCACACTCATTGCTGAACAGCAGGGTACTTCCATGATCAGGATGGTGATCGACTTGAGATTGCAGGTATCGATAATCTCGGTAAATCGATCGATGTAGGATTGGGCATCATCGAATTTAGGACAGCCCATCATCACCACTTTGCCGCCCAGATATTTGTCCTGGAAACCTGGTACTGAAACAGCCGTACAGTCAGCAGCGACAAGAATGTCGGCTCCTTTAAGAAAGGGTGCATGGGGCGGGATCAGTCTGATTTGAATGGGCCAGTGGGTAAGCAGTGAATCGCCGGCTTGGCCGATCGGCATCGGGGCAGGCCTGTTGGCACTGGCGAACGGGGAGGGGGCAGGAGCATCGAATGTCTTAATGTGGGTCGAGGCGCATCCACAGTCCATTTGCGGCTGTGTTGCCGATGCTTCAGAGGCTTTCTTCTGGGCAAGAAACTCCTCAACGGCCTCTTCGTCAAAGTCATCGGCCTCTCGTTCTATGATTTTAAGGGCTCCGGTGGGACAAGCGCCGAGGCAGGCACCGAGCCCGTCGCAAAGTTTGTCGGCAACCAGTTTTGCCTTACCGTTAATAATTTCAAGAGAACCCTCGGCGCAATCTGGTACACAAAGTCCGCAGCCGTCACAAAGTTCTTCGTCTATCTGAATAATCTTTCGTACCTCTGGCATGACAACCTCCTATGTGGGGTGGATTATTTTAAAACCTGTTGCTTAATCCGTGTTTCGATTGCATCTTATCAGAAACAGATTCAAATCCCTTGACCTGAGTCAAGAGATGTAATTTTCCCTATCTTTTCTAAAAAACTGTTGAGAGTAGTGGTTCTCAGATAGCTCGAAGTTCTGGTTTTCACCTTCGCTTCGCTCTGATATACAATCAATGCTCGGCGAACCAGAGCGAGACTTTCATCGAGGCTCAGATGCTCGCCTATGAGGTCGGCGATCCGAGGTATTCGACCACCATGGCCGCCAAAATAGACGTGCCAGGTGCTTTCCCTGGCCGAGGCAGGGATCATTCCTATATCCCTGAGACGGGGCATGGTACAGCAGCGCGGGCATCCCGCGACAGCCGCTTTGATCCTGGCCGGCATAGGCTGGGGCAGGTCAAGGGAGCACAGTTTTTTGACAATCTTACCGGTGGCAATACAACCCTTTCTACACTCACCGTGTTCGTTGCAGTTGTAAATCGAGGTGATGCCGTTTGTCGGCAGCGGTTTGAGAAGAGGTTTGAGCGTGTTGACAAATTCTGTTAGCTGGTCCTCTGCGAGTTTCGACACCGTTATCTGTGAGCCGGGAGTGAAACGGATGTGCTCGATGCCGAACTGCTCGACTGTTTCCCAGAGCAATTTGAGTTCTGATCCGTTAAGTAGACCGATTTGATAGTTGCTGATGGTGGTAAAGCTGTTGTTCGAGGAGTCAGACATTGGAACAGAGCTGGCCACCGCATCCTAGAGGGTTGCGGTGGCCTTGGTTTGGGTGGTGATATTTTTTCTAGCTGCTAAGCGAGAATGGTCTGGAGATCTTCCTGCGCGGTTTCAGCAATTGGTTTTATGGCGAAATTATCGACCAGAACATTAAGCACATTCGGAGTGATGAACGCGGGAAGCGACGGTCCGAGGCGAATGTCCTGAATACCGAGGGCAAACAGGCTTAACAAAATCACACAGGCCTTCTGCTCGTACCATGACAGAATCATTGAAAGCGGCAGGTCGTTAACGCCGCAGTCAAATGCTTCGGCCAGTGCTGAGGCGATCTTGATTGCCGAGTAGGCATCGTTGCACTGACCCACATCGAGCAGCCTCGGGATTCCTCCGATATCGCCGATCTTCTTATCGAAAAATCTGAATTTTCCGCAGGCCAGAGTGAGGATGACCGTGTCAGCGGGCGCCTGCTCCACGAAATCGGTGTAATAATTGCGACCGGGTTTCGCACCGTCACAGCCGCCAACCAGAAAGAAGTGTTTGATGGCCCCGGCTTTGACACCCTCGATAACCTTGTCGGCCACTCCCAGGACGGTATTACGGCCAAATCCGGTGAGTACTTCTCCTTTGTCCTCATCGGCAGTGAAACCTGGCATCGCGAGGGCGCGATCGATAACCGGTTTGAAGTCCTTGTCATCGCCTATGTGGGTAATACCTGGCCAACCCACCAGACCGGTAGTGAAGACATTGTCTTTGTATGAATCGCGGGGCTTCTGAATACAGTTTGTGGTGAACAGGATGGCGCCGGGAAACGCATCAAATTCTTTCTGTTGATTCTGCCAGGCGGTACCATAATGACCATGGAAATGTTCGTACTTCTTTAATTCGGGATAGCCGTGGCAAGGCAGCATCTCACCATGAGTATAGATGTTGATGCCTTTGCCCTGGGTCTGTTCGAGCAGTATGGCAAGGTCTTTGAGGTCGTGGCCGGAGACCAGGATCGCCTTACCAGCTTTAGCGCCAAGCGGCACAGGCGTAGGAACCGGATGTCCATAAGTAGTGGTGTTGCCTGCATCGAGAAGTTCCATTGCCCGGATATTGACCTCGCCGATTTTCAGCGCTCCGGCGACCAGATCGTCAACCCCAAGATCCTTCCGTGTCAGCACGGCGAGCAATTCGTTGATGGCGCTGAACACCTCATCATCGGTTTGACCTAGAATTGCCGCGTGATCGGTATAGGCGGCCAACCCCCTTAACCCATAAAGGGCAATTTGCTTTAACGATCTGAGATCTTCGTCGTCATCCAGGCTGTTGATATAATCGAGTTCTGCCCCCTGGCCCTCAAGTCCTGCAAGATCAGGAGCCGGAACGAAGCTGACTGCGGCAGCATTATTGTCCACGGCTCCGCCGGCCGCTTCGACCTTTACTCGCAATTCATTGCGCAGCTGGACGGTTTTTCTGATCCAGTTGTCGAACCGGGCCGGATCGAAATCCACATTGGTCAAACAAGCAAATGTCGCCTCACAGATAAAACGATCGACTGTATTGTCAACGATACCCTGCTTTCTCGCCTCTACTGCGACGATCGCAAGCCCCTGTGTTGCGTGGGTAAGCAGATCCTGAAGTGCCGCCACGTCTTCGCGTTTTCCGCAGACGCCAATCTGTTCGCAGCCGGTTCCTTTGGCAGTTTGTTCACATTGATTGCAAAACATGGAGAATCCTCCTCGATATTAGTGATTATATGGTAAGCCGGGTTCGACCTCAACCCTGTTTGTTGAGATCATATATACTCTCGGGAACAAGTATTTCTTTGACCTAGGTCAAGAGTGATAAAAAAAGAGACACACAACGTCAAAAAGAGGATCTGAAGTTAATTAAAGTATTGCCTACCATGAATGTCGAAAGTTTCAGCCTGCCGCTCACTTGTTGCCGTAGCCTGAAATGGATAATTACAGATTATAGAAGGATAGGCTAGCGTGGTGCGAACTTCCTGGCAACCAGGTGGAGAGTTGAACGTGATGCAGGAGTGGACTTCTGAAAGCCATGGACGCAGGATTCGATAACAAATCCGGCAGATTCAACAAGCTCGATCCATTGTTCCCTTGACAGGGCGACAAGTGAGAGTAAATGGCGATAGTTGTGATCTGGTAATTTTCTGCGAAAACGCCTGATTTTGAATCTCTGTTCCAAGTTCAGTCTACGATGCTTTTTATCGTAATGACGGATCGTTTCCTTGATTATTTTTCCACCCTCGGGGTGGTCGAATATATGGAACTGCAGCAGTCGATCATCAAGTCGATTCACCTGGTCCGGTTCCGTACAATGGAGGTGGGCGAGAAGCAGGCCCGAATCAACAAGTACTCTGTAAACTTCTTTCAGACAACTCCTGATTTCCGTCGGGTCTGCCAGAAGATTAAGGGTGTTCTGACCGATAAGTACGGCCTCGAAACCCTGACTGAATCCTAGCGCCCGCATATCCATTTGCGCCAGGCGGTACATCTGCATTTTTGCTAAATAGATCAATGCTCGCCGGTCAATATCCATACCAGTCACCTGATAGCCCATACGCTGCAGCTTGGTGGACAATAAACCGGTACCGCAGCCAAGCTCGAGCAGGCGGGAGCATCTATCCTGAAGCTGTTGGTGGTAATAATTCAGCTCGGCACTCAGGTCGTGGCTCAGTCGCTCGCAGTGATAGAGAAGGTGCGACAGCTTCGCGGGTAGATCCTGGAAATATTCACGCGGTTCGTCTTCGTATCCCGACGGTTCTTCACACATCACTTAGCAACCGCGAGAGACGGTGAACGTTGACGGGCCCCGAAAGATCGTTCCGGTCAGTATCATCTCTATCGTATCCGACGTAGATATCAGTGGACGAATTCCCGGTCCATGATGAACCCAGGATTGACCAGGGCAGGATCGATTTCCAGCTTGACCAAGGCGAAAAACCTGGCAACTTCGAGGTCGAAATGAACGAACCAGTCGCCCGGTAAAGGCCAGGCCTCAAGGTGAGGGTGACCGTTCTCTTCGCAATGGGGACAATAGACCTGATCGACAACCTCAACGGGCATGTTGTCGTTGAAGGAGAGTGAAATCGTGTTTTCGCCGCACCCACAAGAGAATTGATGTGTTACAACCATGATGCTTGTTGTGTGCGCTCCCCGCCGGCCAAGATCAATTCTCTTTGGCTGGATCAGCGGGGAGACCGTGCTGAATACGTTTATTCTTATTGCTGCTGTTGGGCGGCTGCATAAGCCGAAGCCGCGCATTCGTTTTTACCGAGATCGAGAGTTTCTGCCTTTTCGTCATCGACCATCTCAAGGTTGGCATTAACCAGCCGGATGGTGGCGTATTCGGGAGGCTGCTCTCGCATATTCGCTTTAATGAAATTGAGAAAATCGACTTCATTATCGATCGCGTAGATAGATTCGTTGATTTTCTTAACTTCTCCGAGTGGCCTGGCGAAGTTGAGCTCCTCGTTGGCCTCGTCCCAGTCAATGTAATGACCAGGCAAAACGGTGACTTCCTCATCCATCGCTTTGATGTTGCCGATGGTCTTGAACAGTACGCCGGACCATTCGTCAACTTTGCCTCCCAGGTCGGGTCGGCCAATCGATTTTATAAAGATGATATCGCCCGTAATCACATAGCGTCGGTCTATCACAAACATCGTACTGCCGGGTGTGTGGCCTGGGGAAAAGAGAACCTGGACAGATGGGCCGTCCGGACTGAAGCCTATATCGTCACCGTCTTCAAGCTTGAGGTAGTCGATTTTGGCTCCGCCAAAATCTTCGGCATTGGCATAGAATTTGGCACCTGATTTATCGGCAATAATTCTGCTTCCGGCGATGTAGTCGGCCTGCAGGTGGGTTTCAACAGTTTTCGTAATTGTACACCCTTTCTCCTTGGCAAAATCGAGGTAAAAATCAGTACTTCTCGTGGGATCGAAGAGAATCAGTTCATCGTTGTAAATCAAGCCATAGCCGCATGAACCTTTCCCCGGGCGGATAAATTGATAGAGCTCGTAATCGGCATCCGGGCTGAGCAGTTTCGGTACCAGGAGATTGCCCCAGGACTTGATACCGCCGCTTAGGTAGCCGACATCGGTAAAGCCGTTCTTTTCAAGAATTTCAGCAACAAATTTGGCTGAGCCCTCTTTGGCGCACACTATCCGGATGCTCGTTGTTTTATCCGGCATCTGATCGATGCATTCGTCTTCAATTTCCATGAAATCGAAATAGGACACGTTAAGCATCTCGATCTGGTGCGGACCTTCCACTTTGAAACGACCGAAGTCTTTTTTGTTGCGCACATCCAGAAGCATGAAATTTTCTTGGCCAACTGCCCATTGGTAGAGCTCGTCAGCACTAAAAGGAAAGATTGCCATGGGTTATTCTCCTTGGTCTCGGTTGGGCTATGGTAAAAGTCTCATTTAGTATTTATAGCAGATTATCTAGTTCTTTGGATACCTGTATTAGGTGCTTGTGCTCGTCGGCAGCCATGGTCTGGTAAAATGATTCGGTATCTTCGCCCCGGTGTTTCAGGGCCAGTCTGCTGTAGAGATCAAAAGCCTGAGCCTCCAGTTTCATTGCCAGCTGCAGGATTTTCTCCCGGCTCTGCAGTTGCGCGCCGAAGTAAACGATCATTTCTTCAACATCTATACCGCCTTCGGCGACGGTAAGGTCGGGGTCGAAATAGACTTCACCGAACCTGATTCTCAGCCTCGTCATATGCCCATCTTCAAGCTGAGCAAGCTTTGTTAGGGTTTGGCGTTCCTCTGCCGTTTCTGCTTCGTCTGCAAGAACCAGATAAAAATTTTTCAATCCGGCTTCCATGGTGAAGGCCATTTCATAAGCAGAGTCAAAGTCGGCATCCATAAAAAATTCGAGTCCTGCTTCTACATCGCCTTCAACCTGCTCGCCCTGGTAGGAGGTAATGCCACCCTCCATGTTGAGCACTTTGTCCAGCCCAAGCCGGGTCACTATCTGGCAGGCGGTTTTGGAGCGTACTCCGCTGCGGCAGTACATGATGATGTATTTGTTTTCATCAAGCTCAGAGGAGCGTTTGGCTAGTTCTCCAAGCGGTATGGACCGGGCACCGGGCAGGTGGCCTTTGGCGTATTCTCGGGGTTGTCGGACATCGACCAACTGGAACTGGTCAAACTCCCTTGAGGAGACAATTTTTTCTGTCCGTTCGCTGCTGATAGACTCTATCTTTTCTCGAAAAAGACTGTAGTTGAGTACGGTGGCCATAACCTGGATTCTTGGATCTGTTTATCTTAGCCGAACAATTTTACATATGCAGGAGTGCCGCCTCTCTGGGAGTCAGAGAGTAACATTTCAAAAAAAGAAGATTAAAACGGTCCGGTTCCTGGTCGATCTGTTCCCTGGTATCGTCAGAGAGCCAATGGCTGTCGTCCACCAAATTGTAAAAAACTGAATCGATACCGACAAAACCGTCGAGAAAGTGGGCTATTATGTGCAGAATTTTACTGTCGTACCCCTGGTCGACACCCATCAGGTCACTGCGGGATTCAAAACCTGTTTCTCCAAGTTCATCGATAAACCTACGCAATGTCTGGCGGTTTCTTTTCAGTCCCAAGTCGAGTTCCTCGCTGAACTTGGGATCGGTTGCCGATAGAATGAGATTGTCGATAACTACGCTGTCGTAGCGGACGAGTGTGGTCCGTTCAAAGAAATTCATTACCTGGGTCTTGCAGGCCTCAGCACTCTCACCTTCGGTCAGGACCATATGTCTGGCTAACAGATCCATTGCAAACTAACACCTGTCCACGTGACTCAGCTTTCCTGTTCGAGTTTTCTCTTTTTTACAGCCCGACCGATGCGTCGCCCAAGGGCGACACATTCTTCGAGATTCTCGTCGGTGGGGACATATTTGTAACGCACCCCCTCGTCCACGAGTTCGAGCCTCATATCCACCAGAGACTCGTTGAGCAGTTTGACGCACTCACCACTCCAGCCATAGGAGCCGAAAGAAGCGGCGATCTTGTTCTGGGGTTTGAGACCGCGCATGTACATCAGGAACCCGGCCATACGGGGTAGCAGGCCATTGTTGAGTGTGGGACTGCCAAGCACCAGAGCACCTGCGTTCAATACTTTGGTCATAACGTCGCTGCGATGATGAACCTTGAGGTTGATCATTTCAGCGAAGACGTCTTCCTGCTCAATCCCCCGTGCGATAGCTTTGGCCATCTTCTCGGTTGAATTCCACATGGTATCGTAAATGATCAGGGCCTTCTCGTCGAATTTACCCTGGCTCCACTCATTGTAGGCGGTGATGATTTCGTTGATATATTTCCTGAAAATAACGCCATGATCAGGGGCAATCATCTTTATATCCAGGTTCATCTCCTTGACCTTGGCAAGCAGTTTTCGCACCAGTGGGTTGTAAAGATACAAGATATTGGCGTAATACTTCGCGGCCTGATCCATGACCACCGATAGCGGTACCTGGTCATCGAATCTTTCACTGGTTGCAAGATGCTGTCCAAAGGCGTCTGAAGCGAAGAGGATACCATCCTCCATGGCATAGGAGAACATCGAATCTGGCCAGTGCAGCATCCTGGTTTCAAGAAAATAAAAAGTCCGTGCGCCGATGCTTAGTTGATCGCCGGTCTTTACCACTTCAAAAGGCCAGTCAGGCCGATGAAAGTGTTCGAGGATGGCTTTTTCTCCCATCGGGGAGCAGATCAATTTCTCGGGTTTAACCGCCTCCATCACTTCGGCCAGTGATCCCGCATGGTCAAGTTCCACATGGTTTATGATCAGGTAGTCTATCTTTTCGGGATCGATGATCTCTCTGATCTGGTGCATCATATCGCTGTAGTGGGAACGTTTTACCGTATCTACCAAGGTAATTTTCTCATCGATGATGAGAAACGCGTTATAAGTGGTTCCCGCCAGAGTCGAGTACCCGTGAAAATCTCTCACATCCCAATCGATGGCACCTACCCAATGAATATCAGTTGCCAGTTGCTTGTTGCTCATTTCTTCTCCATCTACTGGATTCTTTATTCAAATTTTGCTTGAGCATTGTTATACAGAGTCAATATCCTTAACAAAAACAATTAAAATTACAAACGGGAAAGTATAGCACATTATGATCACATTTCAACGGTTCCTAACTATTTATAGGGCGGTTAAGGAGGTCCCGGTCAAATTGATTTCCAAGTGGGAATAATTAATCTTTGCAAAAAAGACTCAGCCTTTTTACCGCAATCCGACCAAATATTAAAACTATCTCGATGAATTATTAAATGGTTAATCCATTCATGAAAAAAATCATGCGACCCACCGTCGACCTCGGCCGTTGTTCGAAATGCGGGGGGTGTTTAGAGGTTGCTCCGGAGATTTTCAGATTCTCGGAGAGTGGCGGTTATATCGAAATATGCGATCTCGACTATTACGACAGAGACAAGGTGGAGGAAGCAATGAAGTTATGTCCTGAAGACTGTATCCACTGGGATGACTAAAGAGGCTGAATCTATGTCCGGCCCGACTCTTAACAAAATTATCATACTCGGTGCGCTGCTCTTCATTGTCGGTCTGTTTTTCTATTTCGATCTGGGCCGTTATCTAAGTCTAAAGTATTTGAAGGAGTCACAGGTCCGCTTCCAGCAGCTTTACGAGCAGCACAGTATCGCAGTGCTCGGCTCCTACATGGTTATCTATGTGGCCGTTACGGCCTTGTCGCTGCTTTTGCCATGCTCGGGCTATTCCCAATCTCCGTGAAAAAACTTTTGGGACGCTACCGGCAGTACCAGGCAGGTAATTGAGTTCCTGCTATAGACGCTATATAACTAGAACCAAGGTGGCAATGCTGGGCTAGTCGCAGATACAATTCCTCTGTTTTGAGTAAAATAAATCATTGAAGGCAGGAATACAGTTTCAAAAGATCCACAACCAATCGGGGTAACCACCGTGGCTAAGTTTGCAATATCATTACTATGGCGCACTGGAGTAATGCTCATCATCATGCTTTTGGGCTCCGGTGTGGCTGGTTCAGAATCACTGCACAGCAGTTGGAATGATTTGCTGAACCGCCATGTTAATCGGGGTGTGGTTGACTACCAGGGCTTCAAGGAAGAAGAAGCACAGCTTGATACCTATCTGACCCTGCTGGCCGATACCGATCCTGAACAACTATCCATACCGGATCAGCTGGCCTACTGGATAAACGGCTATAACAGCTATACCGTGAAGCTCATCCTGGATAATTTTAAAAACGGCAAGCCGCCTTCATCCATTCGCAAAATTGGCGGACTGTTTTCCAATCCCTGGAAAATATCCTTTGCCGTCATGGGCGGGACGATCTACACCCTGGATAATATCGAGCACGACGTAATCCGGGTTCGTTTTGACGAGCCCCGTATTCACTTTGCAGTAAATTGCGCCTCCAAAAGCTGTCCAATTCTTATTTCAGAAGCCTACGAGGGCGCAACTCTCGACGATCAGCTCGAACAGAGCACCAGGGATTTTCTCGAGAATCCTGAGCATAATTTTCTCGAAGGTGACACCCTGCATGTCAGCTCGATTTTCAAATGGTACAAAGAAGACTTCAACGATGACCCCCTCTCTTTCTTTCTGTCCCATACCAGAGGAGAGCTCCAGCAGCAGCTGAGCAGCAGGAGGGACCAGATACAGATCAAATATGCTGACTATGACTGGTCACTCAATGGTCCGATCGAGTGAAGGCTGGCGCCGCCTGCCAGGGGTTGACATTATCTGCATGCGGATTGTCACGAGCCTATTTCTATGTTGCGTGTTACTGACAGTGGCAGGAGATGGTTCGGCTGAGCAAAGAGTAGAGCTGGGTAACTGGGCCTCTGCTGAAGATGGACGGTTACCCCAACATTGGCGGTTGCTGACATTTCCATCCATATCTGCCGCGACCAGATATGAACTCGTCTACGACCCCTTTTACGGCCGGGTAATTGAAGCCCAATCCTCTGCCGGTGCGGGGGGGATTGGACGGTCGCTTTCAATCGATCCCCAAAAGTATCCGATTCTGAACTGGAGCTGGAAGATAGCCAATACTATTATCGGTAGTTCATTATCGCTCAAGAGCGGCGATGATTTTCCCGTCCGGCTGATGATCTCTTTCGAATCTGAAAGCACCAAACGTGGTGGTTTGAAAGACAAAATCCTCTGCTACGTCTGGGCAGCCACAGAGCCGATCGGCTCTGTGGCTGCGAACCCCAGCCACAGCCATATACAAACTTTTGTTGCAATCAGTGGTAACGAACGACGCGGTGATTGGCTGGAGATGTCGAGAAATCTGGTGGAAGATTATCGTACTGCTTTTTCAGAAGAACCCGGGAAAATCACCGGACTTGTGCTGATGACCGATAGCGACGACACTGGTTCTGAAGCGCACGCCTGGTATGGGCCGATTTGGCTTGGTAGCGAGGTTGAAGCAGCCCCAGATTCTGAGTAAATCAAACCTGGACCTATGGGATGACGAGGAGGTGAAAATTGTCTGTCTAGCTGGTATACTTCCCCGCCTCTTTTTTAACCGTCTCACAAAGAGCAGACAACATCGCTTTAAGATGCCCAGAACCATCTCATTGCAGCCGATGGCAGACACTCAACACACTCCGCAACTAGTGATTTACACAGATGGCGCCTGCAGCCCCAATCCCGGCCCTGGCGGCTGGGGGGCAGTTATCATCAAAGATGGTTCAATCCATTCCGAGTTGTCTGGTTCTGAAGAGAACTCCACCAACAATCGCATGGAATTGACCGCGGCAGTGGAGGTGCTGAAGTCAGTAGAAAATCCCGCAAAAATTACTCTTTATACCGATTCCGTCTATCTAAAAAACGGTATAACAGACTGGATTAATAAATGGCAGCGCAATGACTGGCGAACCGCCGACCGCAAAGAGGTAAAGAACAGCGATCTCTGGCGTCAACTGCTGGAGCAGATCGAATACCACCAGGTCAGATTTCTCTGGATAAAGGGGCATGCAGCAGATCCTTTTAACATTAGAGCCGATGAGCTGGCCGTTGCGGCGAGAAAAGGTGAGGAGGCACCACCAGGATCGAAGAGATCATCTTCAGCGCTATCGACAGATCACATCCACCTGTTCACCGGGGTAACCTTTAAACACGCGGCTCGGGTCGGTGGCTGGTCGGTGATTCTCAACTGGCGGACCCATGTGAAAATTCTTGGTGATGGATGCCAGGGGATGTCGGCCAACCAACTCTATCTGGTGTCAGTAATCAATGGGCTTGGCAGCCTGAAAAAAGAACTTCCGGTCGACGTGCATACTCATTCCGGTTACCTCTATGATGGCGCCACAAATTGGCTGAGCGGGTGGAAAAATCGCAATTGGCGAACCCGAGAAGGAGACGAAGTGTCCAACAAGAAGCTCTGGCTGCAACTTGACGGTCTGCTCAGCCGTTACGAGGTTACTTTTTATCTGGAGGACAAAAAGAACCCATACTGTTTTCTCCAGGAGGCCAAAGAACTGGCCCGTGAATATGAGCAAGGCTTCTCATGCAGATAGACGAGCTACCTTTCCAGATCGAGAGCAATTTTTCCCCGGCCGGGGACCAGCCTGATGCCATAGATAAACTCTGTCAGGGGCTGGAACAGAAGCATCGGGACCAAATCCTGCTCGGCGTCACCGGCTCTGGAAAAACTTTTACCATGGCGGGGATCGTGGCCCGGGTCCAGAGACCGACGCTGGTCATCGCCCCGAACAAAATCCTGGCTGCCCAACTTTTCTCAGAGTTCAAGGGACTTTTTCCACGCAATGCGGTTGAATACTTTGTTTCCTATTACGACTATTACCAGCCGGAGGCGTATATACCCCAATCCGACACCTATATAGAAAAAGATTCTTCGATCAATGACGCCATTGATAAGATGCGCCATTCTGCAACCAGGTCTCTGCTCACTAGAAGGGATGTGCTGATCGTCGCCTCAGTTTCGTGTATCTATGGCTTGGGATCGCCGGATGAATACCGCAACATGCACCTGTTTCTCAGACGTGGCGAGGAAGTTGCCCCTGAAGAGGTTCAGCGGCGGCTGGTATTCATGCAGTACGAGCGCAACGACTTCTCCTTCCACCGGTCCACCTTCCGAGTCAGGGGCGATGTGATAGACATTTTTCCGGCTCACGAGGAGGAGCGGGCCGTCCGGGTCGAATATTTTGGCGACACCATTGAATCCATCACCTTGATCGATTCGCTTCGGGGCGTGGTCCTCGCTGAACTTGACGAATATACTGTTTTCCCTGGATCGCATTTCGTCACCTCGAAAGATAGGATGCAGATCGCCCTGCGCACCATCAAGGAAGAACTCAAAATACGGCTCGATCTGCTGGAGGAGGAACGCAGACTGGTCGAGAGGCAGAGGCTTGAACAACGCACCATGTTTGATCTGGAAATGATGCAGGAACTTGGATACTGCAATGGGATAGAGAATTATTCCAGGCACCTTACCGGTAAACCTCAGGGGATGCCACCGCCCAACCTGCTCGATTATTTTCCCAGCGATTATCTGCTGTTCATCGATGAAAGCCACATCGGGGTGCCCCAGCTCAACGGTATGTATAACGGCGATCGATCCCGGAAGGAGACTCTGGTTGACTTCGGATTCCGGCTGCCATCTGCTCTGGACAACAGACCGCTTCGTTTTGATGAGTTCGAACAGCGGATTAACCAGGTCATTTATGTCTCGGCCACGCCAGGACCTTACGAACTCGAGCGGGCCGGTGATAAAATTGTCGAACAGGTTATCAGGCCCACCGGGTTGATCGATCCGAGAATTGAGGTGCGCCCGGCCGCCAGCCAGGTGGATGATTTGCTCCATGAGATCAGGCTCAGATCCGAACGCAATGAGGCGGTTTTGGTGACTACGCTGACCAAGAGGATGGCCGAAGATCTGACCGAATATTACGAGAAACTGGCCGTCAGAGTTCGTTATCTGCATTCCGATATAAAAACGCTTGAGCGGGTGGAACTGGTCAGGGATTTGAGAAACGGTGAATACAACGTGCTGATCGGCATCAATCTACTCCGAGAAGGTCTGGATATTCCTGAAGTTTCGCTGGTTGCCGTGCTCGATGCCGATAAGGAAGGATTTCTGCGCTCAGAGCGGTCATTGATCCAGACCTGCGGCAGGGCAGCACGCAATTCCGCGGGGATGGTAATCATGTATGCCGACGAGATTACCGGCTCCATGCAGCGCACTATTGATGAAACTGATCGTAGACGAACGATGCAGGAGGACTACAATCGGTCCCACAAGATTACCCCTACAACGGTGATATCGCCTGTAAAGGATACCATCCATCAATATCTCAAGGAAGCTGGTTACCAATTTGACGACCAGGATAAAGCTCCGCAGTCGGCTGCGGAGGAGGAAATCGAATATGGCAGCGTAGCCGATCTGGATAAGGAGATCGCCAGATTGGAAGCGGAAATGAACCGTGCAGCCGCTGAACTTGCTTTCGAAGACGCTGCCCAGTTAAGAGACAGGATTAAGGCTTTGAGAATGCTGGAGATAGAAATCGGGTGAAGAAAAGAAGCTTGTTTTATAATCTCTCGGTAATTGTCCTGCCTTTTCTGATCTCGGTGGTGCTGCGGCTCTGGTTTGCCACCTGCAGAATACACGAGCATGGGTCTGAAAACCGTCGGCAAGTTGATCGGGGTAACAGTATAATTGCCGTGTTCTGGCACTACTCCCTGCTATATGTCTTCTACCATCTCAGAAAAGATAAGGCGGCGGTGATGGTCAGCGCCAGCGAGGACGGTGAATATATCGCCAGATTGGCCCGTTGTCTGAATTTTGATACGATCCGGGGATCAAGCAACAGGAGGGGACTTCTGGCCCTGAAGCAAACCCTTGCCTATCTGAACAATGGCGGTAATGCAGGCATCGTCGCCGACGGTTCCCAAGGGCCTCCAAAGGTAGTCCAGTCCGGTGCAATCCTGCTGGCCTCCAAATCGGGGGCACCTCTTCTGCCCGTGGCCTGGTCGGCATCAAGATCCTATGCCTTCAATTCATGGGATCATACCTGCATTCCCAAACCGTTTTCGCGGATCGATTTCTTTTACGGAAAACCTGTTGAGGTGCCAGGAGGAATTGATCGTCAGCACATCGAGCATTATCGCCAGAGGCTCGAAAATGAGATGAACGAACTCTACAGGCGTGCCTGGGCTGTTCACGGAAAAGAAAACCATTACCATGAGTGATACTACTGCGAGAGGAATCGTCATAGCCGGTTTGTCCGGAGGATCAGGCAAAAGCGTCATTGCGGTAGGGTTAGCCGCTGCATGGGTGGAAGCGGGCCGTTCAGTGGCGCCATTTAAAAAAGGGCCTGATTATATCGACGCCGGATGGCTGCAGAGTGCCGCAGGCCGTCCCTGTTACAATCTCGACCCCTACCTCTTTTCAGCGGAGGCGATTTCCAGTTCGTTTATTCGTCGTTCAGCAGGAGCAGAACTGGCTCTGGTGGAAGGCAACCGCGGGGTGTTTGACGGGGTAACAGCCCAAGGCGGTTATTCTACCGCAGAGTTGGCAATACAGCTCAATCTCCCAGTTTTGCTGGTGGTGAACTGTACCAAAACAACCAGAACCGTGGCGGCCCTGGTTCAGGGCTGCATCAGTTTCGAACCGCAGCTGCAGGTAGCCGGAGTGGTGCTCAATCAGGTGGCCACCAGCAGACAGGAAAAGATCATAACCGAAGCAGTGCACCACTACACCGATATCAAAGTGCTAGGGGCGGTACCGAGAATGAGCACGGACATTTTTCCGATGCGTCATCTCGGCATGATCCCTTACCAGGAATATGACGGAACTGCTGAAGCACTTGACACTCTGGCCCGGGTTACTCGGCAGTACATAAATTTGGCTGAGGTCGAAACGCTGATGGTTCCGGTTCCGGCAATATCGATCGGTGAATCGCAGAAAGCCCCCATCGGACATCCCGCCGCAAAGATAAAAATTGGCGTGATCCAGGATACGGCCTTTCAGTTCTACTATCCGGAAAATCTTGAGGCTCTCCAGTTGCGCGGGGCTGAGTTGATAACCCTCAACGCTCTGGAGGATGAGCAATTACCAATATTGGACGGGCTCTATATCGGTGGCGGTTTTCCCGAAACCAGCGCTGCGCGTCTTGCAGAAAACACTAGTTTCCGGCGCTCGGTGAAAGCAGCTGCGGATGCAGGGTTGCCCATCTATGCCGAATGTGGGGGGTTGATATACCTTGGCAGGGAGCTGATTATCGATGAACAGCGCTATTCCCTGGCTGGGGTTTTTGATGTGGTATTCGGCATGTCAAAGAAACCGCAGGCTCACGGTTATTCTATATTCAGCGTTAAAGAAAAAAACCCTTTCTTTCCTGAGGGGTTCACCGCAAAAGGTCATGAGTTCAGGTATT
>JABDQA010000112.1 GCA_013042475.1 Desulfofustis sp. | reverse complement strand
TTCCCGAAAGCAGGTAAAAAAGCTAATCGCTTTTCATTTTCGCCCCACAGGATAACTGCCAGCAGCAGTCCATTTCACCACAGGTTTCCAGTTTCCTGAAGCAATCCTGATGCCCCTCTTTGAGCTGTACCGCATGGATCCGCTCGGTCATTTTCTTGTTTTGGGAGTCGATATCGAGCTGTTTTGCTTTGGATCTGGCCAGGGCAAACAGCGGAGAACCTTTTTTAAATTTCTGCTTTTTCATATCTCGTATTTCCTTTGATTCTTCTTAATAATTACACCTCACCACCACAGTATGGTGATGCGACTTGCCGGATGAAACGCTGATCCACACCCGGCATCTGGGTCCATGGCTCAACACGTCATCCTTCTTCATAGCTAAAGGCCACAACTTTAAATCGGTAGAATATGCATTTCTTCTTTGACCGGATGACTGCCCATTAGAAGCAGCCCGTTGCGGCCGTCAATGGCGACGTCATCGCCAAATTCAATACGGTTACCGTTGACCTCGGCATAGCGCTCGTGTACGCGAAGCTGTTTGCAACCGACCACGCAGGTCTTTTCCAGACGGACGGCAACCACCGAGGCATGGGAAGTCTGGCCGCCGCGGGAAGTAAGCAGGCCGTCGGTTAGGGAAATGATGGTTATATCCTCGGGCACGGTATCCTGGCGGAACAAGATAAGCGGCGTTTCAGGCTCCCTGGCCCGCAACAGGGTGATATCCTCGCTGGTGAATACCGCTTTGCCCGACAGAGCCGAGCCTGACACACCAATTCCTTTGGCCAGGAAGGAGCGCTCCAGGTCGGGCGATTCCACGAAGACGTTGAGGAGCTCTTTCTGCTTGATAGTGATCATGTCGCGAGTCTGCAGAATATAGAGCTCTTCGGGATCGGGGCCTTCGAAGGTAAATTCGATTTCCTGGGGGCTCCAACGCTTGTCATAGACCAGCTCCCTGGATACGGAAAGAAGCTGCTGGTATATCTTGGGAAACCTGATTTCCAGGGTTTCATCACGGGAGCGACCGTCGATATCCGACTGTTCGATTGAAATCGGGTGGGAAGTGACCAGGCCGGAGACGATATCCTCTCCCTGGTCTTGATAGGCGTAATCGCCCCAAAGCGCCACCCTCTGGACCTTACGGTACGGATGGGCGGTGAACACTACACCGGAGCCGGACCCTTCACTGCGGTTGCCAAAGACCATAGCCTGCACGATGACAGCCGTTCCCCAGGAGGGGGAGACATCCATAATCCGGCGGTAGTCGATCGATTTCTGGTTATCCCACGAGTCGAGCACCATCTCAATGGCACCGATCAACTGGAGCCATGGATCGTCGGGAATACCGAGCCCCCGCTGCCGCACCAGCTTCTGGTAATTTAGGGCCAATTCCTTCATCTGCTGGGGAGTGAACTGACGCTTGAGGGCAACACCGTGGCGCGACTTGGCCTCATCCATCAGTTCCTGAAAATCTTCCCGCTCAACCCCGGAGATCATCGCCCAGGACTGCAGAAAACGCCGGTAATTGTCCCAGGCCAAATATTCATTGCCGTGGGCGTTGATGAATTCTTTTACCAGGTCTTCGTTCTGACCAACGTTGTGGACCGTGGCCATCATTCCGGGCATGGAAAGGGTGCTGCCGCTGCGCACGGACAGCAGCAACGGCTTCTCGGACGAACCAAATACCTTTCCGGTCTGCTCTTCGACGTGATTCAGCGCTTTTCTAATCTGCTGCATGAACTCCTGTCGAGCCTTTGAAAATCCAAAAATTACTTCGCGACAGCGGAACACTTCGGTGGTTATGACAAACGCTGGTGGGATCTGCTTGTTCTCCTCGGTCAAGGTAATCAGATTGAAGCCCTTGTTGCCCAGATGGATGAGATCGTACGTATACGGATTGACATTATCGAGCAGTGAAATCGCGTTTTCCGGGTTGTAGGTCATCAATAGGTCGAGCGTCCTCTCGTCCAGCACCTCCCGCTGGCTTTCAAGTGTCTGAATGATGCGCAGGATAAAGTTGTCCAGATGCTGGAGCCCGAAGGCCGAAGCGATCAGATCGCGGAGAAAACCCTCGGAGATCGAGTGGACGGTGTTGCTCATCTCTGACTCGTTCCACAGGGTCTTGTAGCGCGGCACCAGATTGTCGCCACCGATTTGAGGGATGATCAGCGACAGATTCTTCTGGTGGATATTTGTGTAGTAAGCGTAAATCACATCTTTGACACCCTCCGACAGGCCCCGGAAAATATCGAGGTACTGAGTGTAGGAAAATCGCCTGATCTTCAGAGAACTGGTCAGCAGCGCCAGGTAGGTGTCCAGTTTGCGAGAGGCAATGCCCTCTATTTGCAGCGCTCGCCGATAGAGCCTCAAACACCTGGTGATGTCATAAAAGGTCGCTTTGGTGATAAATGACAGGTTGACCGTAGCCGGCAGCATTTCTAGGTGGATATTGGCTAGATTCTCCAGTCTGAAGCTGAGTGACAGGCTGTCGAATTTCTTCTCCCGGTAACGGCCGTAGACCGACGGGATGTCGACGGCGATGTGCCGTTTGTAATAGATATCCTCCCGGGCCTCGTACTGCTGAGGCGAGAGGATGATCTCCTTGAGATTCGCCAGGGCGTCCAGGGTCGCTTCGAGAATTCCAAAGGTGTCTCTCGCATTGATTTTGTCCAGCAGTGGTACAATTCCTGGGAAACCGTCATCAGCCGCCTGCTGGAGCTCGGAGCGCAATTCCTGGAAGCCGAGATTATATTTTTTATGGATCAGCTTGAACATCCTGACCAGCAAAAGAAAACGTCTTCGCTCCTGGGGGCTGCAGTCCAGTTGTTCGTCGACAAAAGCACTGAGAGCCTGGTGACCGACCAGAAAGACATCGTCTATCTGGCTCAGCTCGAATCTCTGTAAAACCCGGTTTACCAGTAAGTTCTGATCATCAACATAGACACCTTTGTCGGTAACCTGGGTAAACACTTCGGCGGGGAGGAAATTGTTCAGTTGACGCTTATCCAGGGTCTTCCAGAACATGAAAATTGTCCGGATGAAATCAACAATCAGGTTCGAACTTTCGACATGACTCTGCTTCCTTAGAAAGTGGATGAGCACGTCCTTGCGCCTATGAATTTCGTCGAGCTCGGTGGAAACGTCGCGCAACTCACCCTCGGCGCCGATCTCATTGAAAAAGACCGGCATCAGTTTTGTGAACTGTTTGGTCAGATTGTAGATTGGCTCGATGGGCTCGTTTAGCAGCTCGGTGATATCGCGCTGAAAAAGATCAGTATCCTTGACGCAGGTACCGGTGAGCTTCAGATGTATGATCAGAGCCGAAAAAAGTGTGGCACACCATTTCGGTTCCTGCATGATCAGGTTCAGCCAGACCCTGATGTTGTTCAAATGGGCCGGGTTGATTATCGGCTGCCAGTCTTCATCGACACCCGATATATTGGCGGGCTGGAAACCAAAACGCACGACCCCCCATAAAAAGGCCTCAACCATTCTACTGTTGCCCCGCTTGAATACTTCACCGCCAAGCACCTGGATACATTGCAGCGAAGTGTGCGGGTATTTGCGCACATTGGCCTTGAGCAGCTCGAAGGTGGTGAGCAGAAACTGCTCTATCTCCTCGAAACTTTGGCGCCTTACCAGGATCACCAGGCTGGAGTTGATCTCTCGCAGCGTCTCCTCATGAATGAGATGGAGCCCCTTGGTGTCCATGATTTTGAACATAAAGAGGAGTTTGAGATTTTCCGTGGGATGGCTCATTTCCTCGTCTACATATCCAGCGGAAGCACCCGGCTCTATGATTTGACCAAGGTAGCCGGGTATTTGTTTATAGAGCCTCACTAATTCAATATGAGAGGGCAGACTCAGCAGGGTGCGCAATGCAGCTGGCGGATCAGCTTGCATGTCGATTGTCTCCAGCTTTCTGCGGTGGTCCCGCAGGGCTTCGTGAGATATCCTGGAAAAAGTCTCCTCACCAGGCAATCCGGCAGTCTGCACCTGGCTATGCTCGACTAACCAACCACGCGGGTCGTCTTCCTGGAGCCAGTAGTCATAATTGATCTGCAGCACCAGTTTCAGAAAGTTCGTAGCGGGCATGAAATCCCATTCAATCCCGTGATGCTCGATCTGGCGATTGAGCCGCTCAGTTACCCGCTTGACCGACTGACGGCCGTGGATTAGATGGATCAGGACCAGTTCATCGGCCGCTCCGATTGCGCTGAAATGGGTAAAGGTGTCGTTAAACCCCTGCTCAAAAGCTTTCAGTTCATTCTGATTGAGCATGCCCGCAAGCTTGTCCATCCAGTCCCAATGGGCCTCGAAAATCTGGGCAAGCAGTACGCTGTTTTTCAGCGAATCCTCGGCAGCCTCGAAAAAAAGACCGGAGAGAAGGGCGAAAGCCTCTGGACCACAGCCGGTTTTGAGGTAATGCTGGAAGTTTTTGAGTACGAAGCTTCTAAGCAGCGGCAGAATGATGCTCCAGTTGCGGTAGGGGTGGCAGATCTCGTAGAGCAGCACTTCGAGTCGGGTGTGTATACCCCGGTACTTCTCCACCGCCTCCAGTAACCTCATGAGGTCGGCACGTATTTCAACGTGTTCGGCGGTCTCAAGCAGATTGGCCTTGAGAGCGTCTGAATCTATACTGCGATGGCTGACCGTATTCATTAAAGCTCAGAAATTAATGGTTCGTATCTCCGCGGGTTATCTGTGTCCTTGGAGATACGCAGTTGAAGAATGGTGCTGAGGCTACACCGGTTTACGCGATTCCATGTGCAGAATCAGATCAAGCATCCGGTTGGAATATCCCCACTCGTTGTCATACCAGCTCATGACCTTAACCGTCTTACCGATCACTTTGGTGCTTTGACCATCGACAATCGAGGAGCGCGGGTCACCCTGAAAATCGATAGACACCAGCGGCAGCTCGGTATACCCAAGATAGCGGTTGGCAGCATCGCTCAGGGCTTGGTTGACCTCGGCTACAGTGGTCTCTCGTTCAACCTCCATTACTGCATCGACCAGTGAGACGGTCGGCGTCGGCACGCGCACCGCCAGTCCGTCGAATTTGCCCTTCAACTCCGGAATAACCAGGGATACGGCGGCGGCAGCGCCGGTCTTGGTTGGAATCATCGACAGTGCCGCAGCCCTGGCCCTCCGCAGATCAGAGTGGGGGAAGTCGAGCAGACGCTGATCACCGGTATAGGCATGTACGGTGGTCATCAGTCCTCGCTCGATACCGAAATTATCGAGAATCACCTTGGCCATTGGCGCCAGGCAATTGGTTGTGCAAGAGGCATTTGAAACAATGTGATGAGCGGTGGGGTCATATTCGTCTTCATTCACCCCCATGACGAACGTCTTCACATTTCCTTTGGCGGGAGCTGATATAACAACTTTTTTGGCGCCTCCGTCTATGTGGGCTCCCGCAGTATCCGCGTCACGAAAGATGCCGGTACACTCGGCCACGTAATCAACCCCGCTATCCCCCCATTTTATATCAGCCGGATTCTTGTGACTGGAGACGGCAATAGGGCTGCCGTTGACGACTATACCGTTGTCATCACTGCTCACTTCAGCCCCATAGGTTCCCATTACCGAATCATATTTGAGCAGATGGGCCAGGGTGCCGTTATCGGTGAGGTCGTTGATGGCCACCACTTCGATATCGGCGAAGGCCTCGTCTCTACTTATGGCCCTGAAGATATTCCGGCCAATGCGGCCAAAACCGTTAATGCCTATGCGCACTGTCATTTTGTTTCTCCTTTTTGTTTTCCCTCTGATTTACGATCGTCTTTGCTTTAATCAGTGTGATTCAAATCATACTTTCGTGTCCATCCTGGATGCTTTATAAAGGTGGACATAGTCCTGCATGACCCTTTTCCAGGTATGCTCTTTGCTTATTTTCGCAAGCGCCGCCACCTGCATGTCCCTGATGCTTTGGCTATCCTGAAATGCGTTGAGTGCGTGGTGCATGGCCAGGGCGAGATTCTCCGGGCTGTTTTCCTCGTAGGCAAATCCAGTGACTCCGTCCACCACCTTTACCAGACCACCGATGTGATGGACGATTGGCAGGTTTCCAAACAATTGGGCGATATAGTCTGTAAGGCCACAGGGTTCGTATCGTGAAGGAATTACGAAAAAATCCCCGGCGGCATATATCTGATTGGCAAGTTTAGGATTGTAGGTTGGCAAAAAACACATTCGTCCTTGATAACGGGGCTCCAAAGCCACCGCGGCCAAAGCCTTTTCGAGACTCTCAGAGCCGTTGCCGAGACAGACTACCGAAGCGACAACCTCGTCATCAAAGAATAACTTCAAGGCCTCGATCAGAATATCTACTCCTTTTTGTTCGCTCAACCTGCCAATAAAAGTAAACAGCGGGCGCTCTGGTTCAAGGTCTAGAAAACCGATGCGGTCTTCCTCATTTTCATGCCCAGGACGGCTGAGTTCGGCGAGCAGGGCCTGCTTGCACTTCTGTTTCCCTTCCAGATCGGCAGTCTTGCCCCCGACCCTGAAACCGGCAGCAATTCCCATTCTCTGGTGTTCAGCCGGATTGAATGTCTCCGTATCAATGCCATTGGTGATCCCAATGATCTCCACACCGCTGTCAAGGAGTCGGTGGCCCAGCCAGCCGGTCAGATAGTCGGCATCTGTCTCCTGCAGTTCACGGGCATAGTTCTCGCTCACGGTGCTTATGGCTGCGTAAGGTGCTGCGGCAAGAAAAGGGTCGAAACTGTGGTCCAGCAAGGAGTTGTTTATTACCCGCCAGGGCAGCCCGGTAATTGCTCGGACAAACGGCAGATCAGACACCTCCTGATGATAGCCTACTCCTGCATTGTGTATAGTCACCAGCGGCGAAGTGTCCCTGAAATAGTTCCGATATCCGTCACATTCCCTGATAATAGCCGGCACAATGGCGGTGTGACCATCATGGCAATGAACTATCTGGGGCTTCTGGTCCAGTAGCATGATCAGGTCAAGACCGCCTTTCTGCAGCAGGACATTAATAGCGAAATAGTCGATGTGGCCCTGCCCTTGGACTTTCCATGGTTCACGCTGCGACTCTTCCCTGGTGTACGTATATACTCCCTGCTTCTCGAGAAACCGTTGCGCTTCCAGGAGGTAAATCTGTACCCGATCCTGGGTATGGTGCCAGACACCTATTCTCTCCCTGCGCTCCAGGTTGATGTAATCCATGGCCACATCGAATTCCAGCAGTCTGTCAGGATGCAGGGGATCCTCCAGCCTGCTGAAGCCGAGTTTTTCAGGATCCATGAATCCATAGCAGGGCAGCACCACGCTAACCGCTCTGTTGTTCCAGCGGGCCAGAGCCTTGGCCAGTTGAGAGACCACATCTTTGACACCACCGGCACCGGCGAGACGTCCATACTCTCGGCTGAACATCCATACCGAAGTTATCGACTGTTGTTCAGACGCGCTCATATCAATTGAAATTGCTGCTCACCAGTCATTAAAAGTTTTTCTATTTTTTAAGTCAGATTCGGGGGTGTCAACCTATCGGTACACGACTTATGCGGGGAGCTGCATGTTTTCAAACTTAATTATCGTTTCGATCCCAAATCTGTCAAGACGGCCGATTACGATTGCACCGAAGTCGCATGCTGCCGGGACTCTTTGTCGCCGTCGGGCTGCTCCAGATCCAAGCGGGTGCAAGGTGGAGATTATGCGTAGGCCACCTTAGAACAATTTCTCATAAATGGCAATGAACTGCCCTTTCCCGCAAAAGCTTACCATCAGAGTCACACCCGACCCGCATTGACGCCCGAGGCTCCAGTCTCTATAGTATCGGCATCTTTGCGAGCCGACAACCAAGGGAGGCAGGGCTATGAAGAGCGGATCAGTCGTAGTAAAAACCAATACCACTATGGAACTCGTCGATATCACCCGGCTGCTCACCAGTGAACTAAGGAAATCAACCATTGACCAGGGCGTATG
>JABDQA010000109.1 GCA_013042475.1 Desulfofustis sp. | reverse complement strand
GCAGTGACGTAAACCTGCTCTATTCCAAAGGCACATTGGTAATCAGCCACGACCGGCTCACTAACCGTGTACTGCACAGACTCCGGCCGCCCAGTGACGGGGATATTCTTGTACCAGGCGGTACAGTTTCCGTTCTGGGTACGACGTCGATTAGGGTTGATGAACTCGATGGTATCTTACCGACGGTGGAGGAAGTTAATAGCAACATCAGAGAAGGTTCCGCCATGGTTCCCGCTCTTGGCCAGGCCCGTTATATCAGGGCTTTTTCGCGTGTCCGGCCGTTACTTCAACCCGGTGCTGACGCAAGTGACCGGCAAGTAACGCGGGGGTATTCGCTGATTGATCATAGCTCTCAATTGACCAATTTTTGCACCATCACCGGCGGCAAACTTACCACCTACCGTCTCATGGCTGAACACGCCTCAGATCTTGTAGCTGAGCGCCTCTCTAATAATGTCGGATGCAGGACCAGAGAGCTGCCCATGCCTGATGGCGGGGCCTGCCGCTGGACCGAACCGGGGGCCTCACCCAAGTACTGGTTCCAGGCAAACAACCCGGATGACTCGATTTTGTGCGAGTGTGAAATGGTGCCCCAGTCGGCAATAGACGAAATCATCAAGTGCGCCCCCGACGCTGGGGGCGAAATGACACTTGAGGCCATTGCTCTCAGGTCGAGGGTTGGTAAAGGTCCCTGCCAAGGTTCTTTCTGTGGTATGCGAATTGCATCCTATCTCTATGATCGTGAATATTACCGCGACAAAGCAGGCCTGGATCACCTGCGCCAGTTCTTGAACGAACGGTTTAAAGGGGTGCGCTCGATCATTTGGGGTCAACAGATGGCCCAGATGGAACTGTCAGAGGCGCTTCATTGCGGCCTTCTCGGTCTTGATCAGACAGTTAATCATGGTGATGAATCAGCCGAATAACTAGGACAACAAAACATTGTGAAACAAAACACTCGTCGCATCGATACAGATTTGACCGTGATTGGCTCGGGACTCGCCGGTGTCGCGGCTAGTTCTTTTGCGCTGGGAAGAAATATCAAGACCGCCCAGGCAGGCAATACCGGAGCCCTGGCTTATACCACAGGCTATTTTGATCTTCTCGGCGGCCTCAGAGCTTGTGGCGGGGTGAGCATCTGTGATCCATGGGAAGGCATAAGAACTCTGCGCAAGACCGAACCGCTTCATCCTCTGGCAAGAATAGCAGAAGATGATATCAGGGCGTCCTTTGAGGAATTTATCACCTTCCTTGACAAATGCGGGATCGCCTATGGAAAACCGGGGGACAGGAATTTGGACGCGTTAACCCCGGCAGGCACACTCAAAAAAACCCTCAGTGTACCGGCTACAATGCAGGCAGGGGTTGATGCCTTTTCTCGCAAAGCCCAATGCACCATTATTGACTTCAGGGGACTAAAAGGGTTCAGCAGCCGCCAGATAGTAGCCAATTTACAGAACGACTGGCCGCAGCTTCGTGCTAAAAGGATAATTTTCCCGGAAATTGAACAGGGTGAAATCTATCCGGAAGTTCTCGCTCGCGCCCTTGAAGTTCCCGACAATCGTGCCAAACTTGCTGAGGCTGTAAAAGCGGTAGTATCTGATGCAGAGGCTATTGGCATGCCTGCAATCTTTGGCATCCATGCACCCGACAAGGTTATGGCTGACCTGCAGGACCGTCTTGGTATACCGATTTTTGAAATTCCAACCATTCCTCCTTCAGTCCCGGGAATCCGTCTGCGCGAAATGTTTGAGCAAATTTTTCCACAAAAGGGCCTCACCCTGATTCCACAACAAAAAGTACTGTCTGTCGATCTGCAGGAAAAAATCATTAAACTTGATCTCAAGGACAACTACGGTCCCATTCACATCAACTCCCGCACCGTAATTCTTGCCACCGGCCGTTTCATCAGCGGGGGACTCGAGGCTCACATGGAGGGCATCACTGAACCACTGCTCGGCCTTCCCGTCACCCAGCCGGCATCACGAAACCTCTGGTATGAAAAACACTACATGAACAAGGAAGGACACGAAATTCACCGAACGGGTATAGAGGTGGACGAACAATTTCGACCACTAGACCGTGAAGGGAAGGTGGTTCATCACGGTCTTTTTGGCGCCGGCATTCTTCTCGCGCACCAGGACTGGATCCGGGGCCGCTGCGGGGCGGGTATTGCTGTCGCCACAGCCTACAAAGCAGTTCAGGCTGCCCTCTCGTTCCTGCAGCCGACTGCGGCCTGAGTGCGTAACCAGGCCGGGAACAGCCTAATGGCGCGTCAGAATCGGTACATCACTTCAAGGACGCAACAATGTCAGATACCCCTATAAAAAAATTGAACTTCAAAGAACTTGCCCATCAGCTTCTGCCGGAAAAAGCCAGCTTTGATTCTTGCCTTACCTGCGGCCTCTGCTCCTCCGGATGCCCCGCCTCAGGCCTGGAGAATATGGACCCACGAAAGTTCATCCGCATGGCAATGCTTGGGCTGGATGAGGAGCTCTCGACAACCCCCTGGGTCTGGATGTGCACACAATGCAAACGCTGCCAGCATGTGTGTCCGATGGATATTGACATCGCTCAACTTGTTTTCGCCGCACGGAGTAACTGGCCAAAAGAGCTGAAACCGTCTGGCATCGTGCGTTCATGCGATTTGAGCCGGTCAACGAAAAGTACGAGCGCCATGGGACTGCCCCCTGAGGATTTTGTCTTTGTGGTTCAGGATGTGCTTGAAGAGGTGCGTGAATTGCAGCCTCAATTCAAGGAAATGGTTGCTCCGATGGATAAAAAAGGTGCATTTTTCTTTGTAAACCAGAATTCCCGGGAGCCAATGAGCGAGCCTGATGAAATGGTTCCGCTCTGGAAAATATTCCACCTGGTCGGAGCAGATTGGACTTACTCTTCCAAGGGCTGGGCCGCTGAGAATTTCTGCATGTTCTCTGGAGATGAGGAGGCCTGGCATCAAGTCATAAAACAACGAGTCGATGCGGTCAATGAGCTCGGCAGCCGGGTCTGGCTCAATACCGAATGTGGACACTCGTTCTATACCATGTGGAACGCGATAAACCGTTTCGGTATGGAGGCAGATTTTGAACTGGCCAATCTGGTCACCTATTACGCCCGCTGGATAAGGGAAGGCAAGCTGCCGGTAAACGCAGAATGGAACACCGCAGGATTGAAATTCACCGTTCAGGATCCCTGCCAGATCGTTCGTAAGGCCTATGGGGATGAGATTGCAGAGGACATGAGATTTGTGACCCGAACCCTGGTAGGAGAAGAAAACTTCATTGATATGCAGCCAAACCGCAGTGCCAACTATTGCTGCGGCGGTGGCGGAGGGTTC
>JABDQA010000054.1 GCA_013042475.1 Desulfofustis sp. | reverse complement strand
GGTAACGAATAGTCAAACTGGTCTGCCCCCGCTTCACACGAACAATTTCCGGCCCAAGAAATAGGATTGACAGAGCGATGGCAGCGTTCAGCGGCGGTAACGGTGTCTGGGCGTAGCCCAGGGTAGCAATACCAAGTGTGATGGAATGGGCAATCGTGAATGAGGTAATGGTCTTGATCAACATCATCCTTCCCCTGACGATCAATAACAGGCCCAGGACGAACAACAGGTGATCGATGCCCAGCAGGATATGATGAAAGCCGAGGAACAAATATTCACGAGACGTTTCATGCCAGGACCGTTCCCCCCGCAGTAATGTCCAGGGTTTGGTGGGCCGTACCACGTTCGTCGCCTGACTGCCGTCCATCCTTTTGATCCGCACATAGACATCAGTGATGGTGGTCTCAAGACCAGGAAATCTGAGAATGGAGCCATCCAGTCCTCGCCTACCGGTGGTGATCACCCGCTCAAATACGATATCGCTTGCCCGTCGACGCTCCGTGGGCTGTCCCACGGTCTGCCAATTGTCGGGGAATTCCAGCCGGGCCGGGTGAGGCTTGTTGTAATAGATCGGCGCGCGCCATGCTACCTTGAATCGGTCGTCGCCTATTTCTTCTATTTCCACCGTACCCGGCTGGCTTTCGTGCGCCTGGGCTGGGTGCGGCACCAGAAAGAAGAAGAGAAAGATGAGGGAAAAGATGATTCGATGCATGAACCAGGCTGCTGCTGTTTATGATTCGGTAGAGGCGGGTTCGACCACCACGGTGTATTTCTCCCGCAGGTTTGCGTAGATCTTCTCTTTTAATTCTTTGCGCATGATGAGCTCATATTCACGCTCCACCATGGGACGGATCTCCGCAAGGTCGGGGTCTCTGCCTTCGATACGCTGATTGATCAGGACGAGATGGATGCCATAGCCCGATCTAATGGGTCCCTGCCAGGTACCGGTTTCGAGATCCGACAATTGCGTGGTGAAATCACTGCCGAACTGGCGGTTGATAACAGTGGCGGGCGAAAGCGGAAAAGCTCTGGGCAGCATGATGGAATCGCCGATCTGCCCAGGATCAACTTCATCCCCTCCCTTTTTCAACCGCTGCAGCAGCTCTTCTGCATCCTTTTGGAGCGTCTCCTTCCGCTGGGACGGGTTCAGATATACCTGATAAAGGCTGTATCGCGGCTCCTGACGAAACTTTTCTCGATTTTCTTCAAGAAACTTCTGCAGCTCCTCATCGCCGGGTGAAGCCTGGGCGGAGATATCTTCGAGCAAGAGTTCAAGCTTCATACGCAATCGACGCCTGATATAGGGATCGTCGCGATCGAGTCCCAGGGCTAGTCCCTCCCGATAGGCAATCTCCTCGCGTATCTTCTCCTCCAGCAGTCCCTCGAGTTCCGCTTCCCGCGGTGGCCGCTGCCATGTTCTCTCAAAATCCGCCTTCAGTACTTTGATATCATTGTCAGTGACGACGATAGTGGTGTCCATCGACTCATCACTGGCCCTGAACACGGAGAAACCGAGAAAAAGCAGCGCGCCGATGAGCAAAAAGTGAACAAGAGGTTCGGTCAGGATTCGTTTCATTATAGAAGTCTTATTACCTTTTTTTTTCGTCAACGCCATAGCGGTATTCTCTGGAAAAACACTTTAGGATGATGGCTTCAAGTATTTTATCAGTATATCGTCAGATCCTTACGCAAACTGCTCATAAAGCGCCGGAACAATTTGGTTGAAACTGTCCAGAAGCGTCGGGTTGAGATTTGCCAACGATGAGAAGCATCTCGAGTTCTTCCTCTATTTCCTCACTGTTCGCCTCGATTCTGTGTCCCAAGTGCTTGAGCTGAGCGTTGAACTTGGCAACCACCTCGGCGGCCCTCAACTCGAAGAAAAAGATGCCCTCATCTCCATTCAATCCAAAGTCATCGGTCTTCTCGATGACGCCGATCAGACATTACAGAAGAGCATCGAGGAACAATTGCTGGATCGATAAGAGACAACCGCCAAGACCAATTTCAGAAGACGATGCCCAGACGAAGACCGCCTACCACCCTTACCTTCGATTCCTTGGTGCTTGGGTCGCTACCGAAAATTAACTGCAGGTCGGGCGTGATCACCAGTTCCTTGGTGACCTGCCAGCGGTAATAGGACTCAAACACCGACTGCCAGATCTGGGTCTCTGTGGACCTTCCCATTCCGACCCCAACGCCGAGACTGTCAAACCCCATTATTTGTTTGCCGTGACCAATGAAGAGAAGCATATCGGTGTCAGTTGGATCGCCATATGAATGGGCTGCTCTGAGTACCCATATTTCATTTTCCTCCCGGCCCTCATGCTCGACAGTGGCGCTGTAGCCCCGCCCCCCCCGGTAGTCGTCCACATTATTTTCATCACCTCCCCAGCCCATCAGTTGCACGCGTGACCCCTTGCCATCCAACCCCTTGAAATTATAAATCGCCTGGATGGTACCGAAAAGCGCGTTGGAGTCGAGGCTGAAATCCACCTGGGCATCGCCCTCGACCCCCTGGATATTGGAAATGCCTGCGGTGAGTTCCCAGCGTTCATTGGGCTTCCAATCTGATGCAAAGCCGGCGCCGTAACTCGGGAAGTTGACGGTCGGGTTGCTCGAAAAGGCCTGGTTCAGAAAGTACCTCGTGGCGCCGCGCATGGCATGTTTATCGACAAACGAGTCGATGGAGAACTGACCATAGCGCAGTGAGAGTTTGTCCTCAAACAAACGCTGATCGAAATGGAGATCGGGTATTTGGAAACCGGAGTTGTTGAAACCGTCCACCGTTCCCCAGAGCAGATCGGTCTGGGACTGGATATCGGAAGGGGCAAATTCTGAATAGGCCCTGCGATCTCTGAGTCGGAAAGCGAGATAAAAGGGGTTGTTAAATTTTTCACCTGCGATGAGCCAGCGCCCCGCCAGGGTGATGTCCCCGGCCGTCCCGGCGCCACTCACATCAGCGTCATTGTAATGCTGGGTCAGTACATCGTAGGTCAGGGTGAACTCGACGCAAAGCTTATGCCACAAGTCGAGCTGTTTCTTCCGAAATGAGTAATAAAAGTCGGGAAAAAGGCTGCGTCTTCTCGGATCATAGACCAGTTCGTCACGTTGTTCCAGTGCTCCTTCGATACTGGTCGCCGCCTCTTTTTCCAGCGGAGCAGTCTGCTCGACCGCAAGAGGATCTTTCACATTATCTTCAGAATCAGCACACACTGGACCCGCTGCGAGAGTGAGGAGAAGGGCAGCCAGAAACACCGTCCCAATCGAATCCAGCAGTTGCAAGATGGCGCCGTTCAATGGCTTTATGAACGATAGATCAGTCTGCACCGGTCAATTTCTTGCAGGCAATAGCTGGCTGCGGGCCCTTGGGTGAATTTCCCATCCCGCCGTGGTGAACTCCTTCTCGGCCAGATCGCTCAGATCTCCGATGAGCCACAACTCCCTGCCCGCACTTTGAGCGACTGTAGGGTTGTCGGATATCTCCATCAAGGTGGAGGATACCCGCTCCGACCAGATCAGATGATCGGTGGGCAGTATTACCGCGACCTTGCCATCTTTGTTTATGGTTTTGGTGATTCGGGCCATGGGCACAATTGTCCTGAGCGGGGTAACATGGGTGTGATAGCCCGCCGTCAGAACGGTTATCTCGGTAATCACCCGGGCCATTTCGGGTGAACTCGCCTGCAGGGAAACCTTCAGAAACAATTCGAGGTTTTCGACCCCTTTCATCGACTCGAGGGATGTGGTCATAACCGTGTAGAGCGCCGGTGAGAACATCTGGTTATTGAGGAACAGCTGGACCGTATCGGGATCCATGTCAAGCGCAAGAAGTTTGTCTCGACTCTGTATCCACAATTCAGCGGCCGGCGTGGTGTTGATTGCTTCATTCAGCAGTCTTGCAGCTCCGGAAGTTGACAGCACGATGCCCCCTACCCCCGGCACCACGCTGGTGGCCAGACCCACACCTAGTCCTCCGAGGTAATCGGCCCAGGCCAGCCGTTCCAGTTCTTCCTGGAGCACCTTGTTGCGCGAATAGACATTCACATTAAATTTAGTGGCGATCTCACCTTTCGATTTGGAGAAGCCGATAACCTGCTGCACTTTGGAGTCCTCGGCGCCGGTCACCTCTCTATTGCCGATGGTTTCACTGGCCCTGTGGAAGAGGCCCTGCACACCTGAGGCTGCTCCCTTGAGAGTGCTTTCGGTATCGGTAAAGAGATTTTTTATCCCGCTCACCGTGTTGGCGCCCGACTGCTTCAACGATGCGATTGCGGTGTCGTCCGTCTGTACCTTTTTCATTTCGGCAATCGCATTCAGTTCATGAACCAGAAACCCGAGCCTCGTCGTCGATGGCGCTTCGAATGTACCGAATGGTGAAGTAACGGAATAGCTGTTGAACAGACCGTTGTTCTGCACTTCGTCGGCGACCTCATGATGCGGCCCCTTGAGCAATTCAGGTTCCAGGATAGCGGCGGCTGAGAGAACAGGTGGTTCCTCAAATTCCGCCCGTACCTGGTGTACCGCCGGCAAGGCTACCAAGCACAAGGCAAGGGATGAGGTGATGATACCTTTATACAACATCGAGTTGAGACGAGCATGCCGAGACATCGAGATCCTCCTCGTTAACAGACTGCAAGAGTAGTGAATGGGACGAATTGATGCCGTGGAAATAGTCTATTGCGCCTCAGACACAATTAATGCACCTGGAAACGAAAAGCAACGCTGTATGGGACCCACATATATATCGGATGCAAGGATTAAACTCAACACAGGGAGCACTGTAAACTGATAGACATTATGGCCAAGTTAGACCTTTCAAACCTATAAAGGTATATCCTGCCCCACCTAGACTTCGCAGTCTTACCCAAACAACATCAGGGCATCTTTCTTCTTTACGGAAAGTTACATATTTTCATAGATTCCTCTTGGTGATACAGGCAACCATTGGTAATCTTTAGCGATGATCACCTCAAAACGGATATTTATCAGCACCATCCTGGTACCAATTCTGC
>JABDQA010000102.1 GCA_013042475.1 Desulfofustis sp. | reverse complement strand
TCACCAGTCCGACGCGCACCAGTCGCTGGAGGTGGTGGGTCAGGGTCGATCCAGGAATTCCCAGGCTGCTTTGGATCTGACCCACCGGCAGCCCGTTCTTGCCAGCCTTGACCAGCAACCTGAATATCGACAGGCGGGTAGTGTTACCAAGCTCGGCGCAGCGTCCGGCGGCATGTCCCAAGTCCATATACGATCTCCTCAATTTGAGTCTGTCTAGCTAACGCCAGTCTAACGCGTCACACCGCGCCCGTCAACGGTATTTCTAGAAATATAGTAATATTATTTTATAATATCCGGTCAATGGCAATTTTCATACCGTTATTTTCCGAGATTAGGCCCAAAGACAATTTTTCTGGCTAGCCTTGATTTGCCGATCCATGCTACTATGGCCTTCTCACCGCTACGAACTCATTCTGGCACAAGATAAGGCTGTCGAGCCGGCACAATCGAAAGGTTGGCTGCACAGCCAAGGGAGGAAGCATGCCAATAGTAAACGCAACGGAAATGCTGCTTAAGGCGACCGCCGAAAACTACGCGGTGGGCGCCTTCAATGTCACCAATTTCATCCAGATGAAAGCGGTGGTGGAGACGGCTGTAGAGAAGAAATCCCCGGTCATCATCCAGACCTCGGTGACGCCTTCCAAATTTCGCGGTCCCGCTGTCTTCGCCGCCGTGTTCAGGGCCATGGCGAACAACGCGCCGGTGCCCATTTGTCTCCACATCGACCATTGTAACGAGGTCGACTACTGCAAGCGATGCGCCGACGCCGGCTACACCAACGTAATGATCGATGCCTCGCACCACGACTTCGAGGAAAACATTCGCCAGACCAGAGAGGTCGCCGACTACTGCCACACCATGAACATTTCGGTGGAAGGGGAACTCGGCACGGTGTCCGGCGTTGAAGATCAGGTGGTGGTGGCCGCAGACGAAGCCCAGCTCTGCGACCCCGACCTGGCTGTGGAATTCGTCGACAAGACCGGCATCGACCTGCTGGCGCCGGCAATCGGCACCGCCCATGGCGTCTACAAGACCAAGAACCCGGTACTCGATTTTGAGCGGCTGGCCACCATTGCCGGAAAGATCAACGGACGCGGTCCCAAAACACCGCTGGTGATCCACGGTGGGACGGGACTGACCGAAGAGACGGTGAAAAAACTGGTCTCCCTGGGCGGCTCCAAGTTCAACGTCTCGACTGAACTGAAACATCGGTTGCTGGATACGACCCACGACTACCTTGTCGCCAACCGCGATCAATACGACCCGGGCAAAGTCGACAAAGTCGTGCTCGAGGCCATCTCCGGGGTCATTGGCAAGTGGATGGACCTGCTTGGCAGTAGTGGCAGGGCCTAACACCTTTCGTATCTGCACTGCAGATCATTGATATCCTCGTGCTCTCTTTTCTCGAATATGGTTCCGGCCCGCCGGTGATCCTGCTCCATGGTCTTCTCGGGTCAAAACTGAACATGGCCGGCGCGGCCAGGGTCCTCTCCGATCATCATCACGCCCTGGCCATCGATCTCAGGAACCATGGCGACTCGTTCCACCACAACTCGATGAATTACCGGATCATGGCCGCGGATATCGGCGGGTTCATGGACGACAATGACCTGGATACGGCTTCCCTGGTCGGCCATTCGATGGGCGGTAAATGCGCCATGCAGTATGCCCTGAGTTTTCCGGACCGGGTTGACAAGCTCGTGGTTGTCGATATCGGTCCGGGCGAGTATCGCGATCCAAGCTGGACAAAGTATTTGAAAGCGATGCTGTCAATCGATATTTCCACGCTCACTTCACGACAGGAAGCGGATGAGAGGCTGAAAAAAGAGATCACCTCGAAGATCTATCGACAGTTTCTGCTCAGCAACCTGGTCAGCGATGAGAATGGCAGCTACTGCTGGCGCCCGAATCTCACTGCCATCATGGCCGCCCGGCACGATATCGGTGCGCAGGTCACCGGCCCGGTGTCGTATATTGACACCCTGTTTGTCAAGGGCTCCGAGTCTGACTACATACAGGAAAAGGACCAGGCGGCGATCGATCAGCTCTTTCCCCAGGCTCATTTGATCTCGGTGGCAGGCTGCGGGCACCTGGTGCACATCGAGGCAAGGGAACGGTTCAACCAGCTTCTGCACGATTTTCTCTGATGGTGTAGCCGCCCCGCCTCACCTGCCGTTGCCCCTGAATAACCAGATTCAGGGCTATCTGAAGGTGCGGAGGATCCGCGATACCTAATCAATGTAAGCAATTATGAATGGATTCATCGCGCTGCGTCTGTCCAGCCTCCGCGAATAACTAAGGTGTGGGACTTGTCATTTACGCGTCAATTGCAATAGTCAAATAGTCATTTGGTATCCACAAACAGGACGACCTTACTCACGTTGTCCGAGCTTCACTAAACAGAATCGGGTGAACACCAGGCCGTCCCGAATGAACTGAAATGAAAAACAAACCGCCGTACAACGGCTTCGAACAGGGACCAATCCGTCCCCCCAGCGAAGCCGAGAGTCTGCTGATCAGAATTACCCGCAACTGCCCGTGGAATCGCTGCACCTTCTGCCCGGTCTACAAGGATGAAAAATTCAGTCTGCGTCTGCTCGAGCATGTGCTTGAAGACATCGACACGGTGAAGTCTTACGTCGACGCGATTGTCGACGCCAAGCATTCTGGTGCCCGCTACTACGGGGATTTTATCAAAGAGGGTGTGGAAGACGAGGTGGCACTGCACGCCGCCTATCATTTCGTAGCCGGCGGGATGAAATCTATATTTCTGCAGGACGGCAACAGCCTGATCATCAAACCCGAGGAAATGATCACCATCCTTCGCCACCTGCAGGTCTGCTTTCCCATGGTCGAACGGATTACCTCCTACGCACGTTCCCACACCATTGCGAAGATAAGCGACGAATATCTTGAGAAAATGGCCGAGGCAGGTCTCAACCGTATTCATATCGGCATGGAGTCGGGTTCCGACCGGGTGTTGAAAATGGTCAAGAAAGGCGTGGACAAAGCCACCCAGGTCCGCGCGGGTCAGAAGGTCAAGCATGCCGGAATCGAGCTTTCGGAATACTTTATGCCCGGCCTGGGAGGCGCGAAGCTGTCCCGCGAACACGCGCTGGAGTCGGCCGATGCCCTGAATCAGATCAATGCCGATTTTATCCGGCTGCGTTCCCTGGCACTGCCTGCCGCCGCGCCGCTCACCGCCCATTACGAGTCGGGCAAATTTGACAAGATGGGCGAGGTGGCCACCACCCGGGAACTACTTCTCTTTCTCGAGTCACTGCAGGGCATCACTAGCAAGGTACGCAGCGATCATGTGCTGAACCTGTTCTCCGAGGTCAACGGCACCCTGCCGGATGACCAACAGAAAATGACCTATCCGCTGCGCCAATTTCTTCAACTTGACACCAGGGAACAGATGCTCTTCTGCATCGGCCGAAGAACCCACCGCTTCAGTCGCCTGGATGACCTCTCAAAGCCCGAACTCCGTGACCCGGTGGCGCAAATGTGCGACACCCACGGCGCCACGGAAGACAATATGGACCAGATTATTCAATCGATCATGCAGCGCTTCATTTAAAATGAATAAAATTCTAATTATCTTCGCCCACCCGGCTATTTCCCGTTCGACCATGAATCGCGCCATGAAAACGGCGGTCGACGATCTCGACGGGGTCACGGTGCATGACCTATACCGGTGCTATCCAGATTTTTATATCGATGTGGCCCACGAACAGCGACTCTGTGAAGAGCACGATGTGATCATCTTCCAGCACCCCTTCTACTGGTATTCAACGCCTTCGATTATTAAGGAATGGCTGGATCTCGTGCTCCAGCATGGCTGGGCTTATGGCTCCGAGGGCCGGGCTCTGGAGGGAAAATACTATTTCCATGCCCTGACAGCCGGGGGGGACGACTCGACCTATCGCCATCAGGGTGCCAATCTGTTTACCGTCAGCGAACTGCTGAGCCCCTACCGGGCAACCGCCAATCTATGCCGCATGCGTTGGCTGCCGCCGTTCGCCGTGCTCGGTATTCATCAGGGGTTGGCTGACGAGCTGATCCGCAGTCACGCCTTGGATTATCGTCGAATGGTGACCGCCTTCAGGGATGAGATGGTAGATCTGGAAGCGATTACCGACGCGCCGTATCTCAACAGCAAGCTCACCGACATCATCCGACAGTCATAGCCATGGAACATTTTCTTCTACAGCTCTTTATCTTCCTTGCCGCCGCGGCGATTGCCGTGCCGGCGGCCAAGAAACTGGGTCTCGGTTCGGTGCTCGGCTATCTTATCGCCGGCATCATCATCGGGCCATTTGGCCTGTCGCTTATCGGCGACATCGAAGAGGTAATGCATTTCACCGAATTCGGGGTGGTCATGATGCTCTTTCTGGTCGGCCTGGAACTCAAGCCCTCGCTGCTCTGGCAGATGCGGGTACCGATCATCGGCATGGGCGGAGCACAGGTCGTACTATCGACCATCGCCATCGCGGTGCCGGCCCTGTTCTTCCTGAGCTGGCAGGAAAGTCTGGCCATCGGCATGATCCTGGCGCTGTCCTCCACTGCCATCGTCCTCCAGACGCTGCGCGAAAAAGGGCTCATGGACACTCCTCCAGGGCGTTCGGTGTTTTCGGTGCTGCTCTTTCAGGACCTGGCGGTCATCCCCATGCTGGCCCTTGTCCCCCTGCTGGCCACGGGTGCTGCCCACGGCAGTGAGCACCACGGGAGTTCCCTGTTCGATATCCACGCACTGCCCGGTTACCTTCGCATCATGGTAACTCTGGCAGCGATCGGAGCCATCTTCGTGCTCGGCAAATTTGGTAGCCGGCCTATTTTTCGGGCAATCGCCGCCCCCCGCGTCAGGGAAATCTTCGTTGCCGCCGCCCTGGCCCTGGTCGTCGGCATTTCCCTGCTGATGACCATGGTCGGCCTGTCGC
>JABDQA010000097.1 GCA_013042475.1 Desulfofustis sp. | reverse complement strand
GGTTAATATCTGAGAACTGAAGGGATGCAGTTTTCGTGTCGATTTTGGCAGTACCATAAAAGTGTCGTCATCAGACAAGAATCCAACCCAGTACCGTGGTGATTTCTTTGACATGGGGTTCCTGGGGTGTCAAATGGTCAACGTCCTATCGAAAATAAACAGAATCAAGATCAATATAAATTTCTTAAAGGGTTAACCGTGCCAATACCAGCCTCTTGAATTGCATTGGAGGGGTTCCCCGTAACTTATTTAAAAAACAGGTCAATTCGCCTCTACCAGTAGCTTACCCTTCCTGCTCAGGAGAAAATTGATGTGCATCACATACAATACGATTATGGTTGCCGATGGAAATTTCTCCGGTTTGAAACCCCTAACGAATATTTGTAACTTCCGAAAAAGGGAGATAAACATTGTCGCTTGAAGTCATGATAATCGTACTATTTTCTGCTGCGCTTCATGCCAGCTGGAATGCGCTTATTCGTGCTTCTTATAATAAATATCATGATACTGTTCTGATAGTTCTAGGAGCGGCTGTCTGGACACTCTTCTTTTTGCCGATAATTCCCTTACCCGCTGTTGAGAGCTGGCCGTATTTGGCGGTGTCTGTGTTGATACACGTGGTCTATTTTACCCTTGTTGCGCTTTCCTACCGTAGCGGACAACTCAGTCTAATCTACCCTTTGATGAGGGGGGTCGCTCCGGTACTAGCAATGATTGCCGCAGCATTATTGATCAAAGAATTTCCTTCAATGGGCGGCTGGATAGGTGTTCTGCTTATTTCCTGCGGGATACTCGCCTTAACTGGTGACTCGCTGCGTTTCGGAACTTTTGATGTCTCGTCCACGATGTTTGCTCTGGCAAATGCTGGCGTTATCGTGGCCTATACCCTGATTGATGGTCAAGGGGTAAGACTTTCCGGGTATGCACTGAGTTATACGGGGTGGATGTTCCTGATGACCGCCATACTATTGCTGGGTATCTCATTTGCTGTTCATAAAAGGGAAATGTGCAAGAGTATCAAAACAGGCTGGCATATTGGCCTTCTTGGAGGAGGGTGCAGTTTGGCAGCTTACAGCCTGGTGCTCTGGGCAATGACGCATGCACCGATAGCTCTGGTTGCCGCTCTTCGGGAAACGTCCGTGGTTTTTGCGGCGATCATCGCAGCCTTCTTGTTGAAAGAACCGTTTACTCGCTTGAGATACGCATCAATATTTACAGTGACAATTGGTGTAATCGTAATGAAGGTCTTCTGATTGTTTCCTGTTTATCTTCATTGTGAGTCCACTTTATTCAACAAGTTTACCGACAATTTTTCTAACGAGAGGGACGAGCATTAGCACATCAGGTAGTTGCAAACAAAACTATTGACTAACTAACAAATCGGCTTTGGGAGAACAACTTGAAGAAGAAATCCGCAAAGTTAACCAGATTCATAGAAGATCTTCACAAATTCATAGTAAATCATCCACAATTTAGGAACAACCCAGAAGGAAAGAGTGAAGTTCATATACAAACTGAAATAAGACCAATAATTATTCAATATTTAGAGAAACACTTTAAACAAGAAGGATATAAGGATCATTTAGGAAAGGCTCATGAATCATTTTACTGGGAAGGACAAGAAGGGATATTGGGGAAACAACGAGCTGAAACTTTAAGCTCGATGATTGTAAGCTTACCTAATTCATGACCATCAATTGCCTCCTCTAACGATTCGCGTAGCTCCTCACATTCTTGAGGAATAGGTCGTAAATATTCATAAATGGATGAATCTACAGGGGGAATATCTTGCAGTGAGCTAGGCGACCCGGTCCCCAGGCTCCCTACCACTAAATATGGCATCGAGATTGTCCAATGCTCGAAATCCCATCGCATCCCGGGTTTCTCTGGTGGCGCTGCCGATGTGCGGCATCAGGAACACATTGTCGAGCTCGCGGTAGGTAGGATTAATCTCCGGCTCGTTATTGAAAACATCAAGCCCGGCCGCATATAATTTGCCCGACTTCAGTGCCTCGATCAGAGCTTCGTCATCAATGACTGCGCCCCTGCTGGCATTGACGACAACAGCGCCGTCCGGCAGCAGTTCGATACGCTCCCTATTCAGCAGCCCGGAGGTTTCTGGCGAGGCCACGCAATGGAGAGCCAGAAAATCGCAATGCGGCATCAGTGCCTCGACCGAGTCATGGTAGGTTGCGCCTTGTTCGAGTTTCGGGTCAACTCTGTTTCTGTTGTGGTAATGGATGGTCATATCAAAAGCCCGGGCCCGCCTAGCTACAACCTGTCCCACCCGACCAAAACCGACTATGCCAAGTCGTTTACCAGTGACCTGAAGGCCCACCATAAAACTCGGACTCCAGTCTCTCCACTCTCTGGTTCTTACTAGTTTCTCCCCCTCACTTGCCCTTCTGGCGGCACCCAGCATCAGCATCATGGTCAGCTCAGCAGTTGCGTCGGAGAGCACGTCCGGGGTGTTAGTGACTATGAGCCCGCGTTTTCTTGCAGCCTCAACATCGACATGATCGTAGCCCACTGAAAAATTCGCGATCGCTTTAATTCTTTCTGGCAGTCGCTCAATTACCTCGGCGGTGAATTTCTCTGTGTGGCATGGCAGAATTGCATCGGCTTCTTCAGCCATCTTGATGATGTCTTCACTTGAATAGAGAGTATCGGTAGGATTGAGAATAGGTTGGTAATCTCGCTGCAGACGTTCTTCCACTGCTTCGGGAAGTTTTCTGGTTACCAAGATAACCGGTTTCATATTAGATCCTCCGCAATCGAATAGTGGTGCCCGCTTGTTTCTCTGAATCGACGCCCCCTGCTCGCAGGCCGAGATGTATCAGATATGATCCTCGCCTTCCTTGATCGACGTGTAATAGTCGTAGAGCAGGGCTGATAAGTTTACAACGATTATGATCCAGAGTACGGGCGTCTTGAGTCTGATGGCATAATAAAGCAGGTACACCAATGCCATTAGTACCGCTATTCCCCCAGTAATTTTATTACTCATCGCTTCTGTTGCTCCTTGCCTGGTTATTATTTGCTTTTTAAACCGATCTCAGCCTGTTCAGGTTTCCGATAACATATTTACCAGCCAGCGGGCAGTCCGCAGAAGCCTGGCATCATCACCGCGGGGACCAACCAGCTGCACGCCGAGCGGCATGCCAGCTGCTCCCTGAAGCAAAGGAAGGGTGATGGCCGGCATACCGAAGTAAGTCCAGATCGTGCAAAAGGCTGGATTTCCGGTAGATTCTAGGCCAATTGGTGCCTCACCGACAGTCGCCGGGGTCAATATCGCATCATGCCATTCAAAAAGACGATCGAAACCGGGATAAAGTTCAGCCCTGCGGCTAATGCTATTGTTGTAATCGACAGCTGTCACAGTTTTTCCCCGTTCGATCATCTCCTGTAGAATGCTGCTGAGTTGATCCTTGCCATCGCGGTACTCACGCTCGAAACTTCGCGCCAGGTCGGCCTCCATTATGAGCCGGTGCAGTTCATGTATATCGTCGAACGGCTCGGGCAATTCGAACTCCTTCACAGAGTCGCCCAACTCCATCGCCAATTCGTCAAAGGCAACCTGGGTATCGCTCTCGGCCTGGTCCCACACCGGACTCCTGACATACGCCAATCGAGGCGGTACCGGCGGTTCTTCACCCTGAACACTGACCAGGGGTAGTTTGGCGTGCATCCTGGTATCCGGGTCATGGCTGTCATGGCCAATCAGAGCCTCGGCAATAAGGGCGCTGTCCTCTATGCTGCGTGAAAAGATGCCGACCTGATCGAGTGGACTAGACTGCTGCAGTATGAGATGCCTCGAGATAAGCCCAAAGGTCGGCTTGTATCCATAAACGCCGCAGAAAGAGGCCGGCCTGATCACCGAGCCGTTGGTCTGGGTGCCTATGGCCAACGGTATCATTCCTGCTGCGACGGCAGCCGCCGAGCCGCTGGATGATCCACCGGGCGTGCGGCTGAGATCATGGGGGTTTTTGGTTTTTCCCGGGGCATACACGGCCAGTTCGGTGGTTACCGTTTTGCCCATAATTATCGCGCCAGCCTCACGCAGCCTTGCAACAATTGTAGCATCCCGCTCTGGCTGACGCCCTCGGTGCAGGACTGTCCCATCTTCGGTGAGTATATCCTTGGTATCAATAATGTCCTTGATGCCTACCGGCACTCCATGCAGGGAGCCAAGCGGCTGCCCCTCCTGCATGGCCCTATCAGCCGTCCTGGCTTGTTGCAACGCAAAATCAGTATCCAAATGGGCCCAAGCACCGACCTGGTCCTCCAAACGCTCAATCTGTTTCAGGCAGGCTGAAATCAAATCCTCGGAGCTGATTAATCCACCACGAATCTGTTCAGCTGCCTCCGTCGCGCCAATTAAAGCAAGTTCCATATCCTCCCCTGCAATTGTCTCTTAAATTCCCTTTAGTGAACACCGTAAACCAGACCCGGAAGCCAGGTGGTGATAAACGGGAAATTATAGAGGATCACCATAGCCAGCAGCACCATGGCCAGAAACGGCATTGAACCCTTGAAAATAGTAGTCAGCTGGATGTGTGGTGGAGCAATACCTTTTAGATAGTAACAGGACATTGCCATTGGCGGCGTCAGAAACGAGGTCTGCAGGTTATAGGCCACCAGGATTCCGAAAAACAGCGGATCGATGTTGAAGGTATCGAGTAACGGTAGGAAAATTGGCACGAAAATTATTATTATCTCGCTCCACTCCAGCGGCCAGCCCAGCAGGAAGATAATTACCTGGGCCAATATCAGAAATGCCACCGGCGCTAGGTTCAGGCCTATTACGAACTCTTCGATGACATGATGCCCTCCTAGATAGGAAAATACCGAGGAAAAGGTCCAGGAACCGACAAACAGCCAGCAGACCATGGCCGAGGTCCGAGTGGTCAAATAAACTGAGTCGCGTAGCCGTTTCCAGGTCAGCTCTTTGTAACTAGCGGCAAGTATGATACTTCCGAAAGCACCCACTGAGGCTGCCTCAGAAGGTGTCGCCAGACCGAAAAGGATCGAGCCAAGTACCGCCAGAATCAGGATTGTCAGTGGAAAGACCGAAGTGAGGAGCATGATAAGCAATTCCTTGTTTGGAATATCGGTTTGCTCCTTTGGCGGTTTCGGCGCCAATTTAGGGTTCAGTTTCGCCCTGATTATAACGTAAATGATATAAAGCCCAGCCAACAAAAAACCTGGGAGCAATGCACCGGCGTAGAGACGCACCACCGAGACGCCTGAAATGGCACCGTAAACGATTAGCATGATGGATGGTGGGATGAGTATGCCGAGACACCCTCCCGCACAAACCACACCAGCCGATAATTTTTCATCGTATCCAGCTTTGAGCAAAGCTGGGAAGGCCAGCAGCCCCATTAGGGTGACGACGGCGCCAACGATGCCGACCGCAGTGGCGAAAATGGCGCAGGTCATCAGGGCGGCTACCGCCATCGCACCCGGTACGAATCGGGCGGCTATATTCAGGCTGTAGAAAAGACGCTCGACGATATTGGCCCGCTCGACGATATAACCCATAAAGAGAAAAAGCGGCACTGCCACCAGCACGTCATTGATCATGACCGAGTAAGTTTGGTTAACTAGCAGGTCGAAGATCTGATTCTGGAGGGGATGTTCAAACCAGTTTGGTGGAGCATAAGCGTAGTACCCAAATCCAACTCCCATAGCCACCAGCGTAAAACAGATTGGAAATCCGAGCAAAATTGAGGCCACGAAAGACCCCATCATCAACATCGCAACTTGCGGATCTGTCATTTCGCGCCCTCCTGCTTTCCAGTGGTCACCGGTTCAGCTGTTTCTGTGCTCTGCTGTTCGGCCAACTCACGCTGATGCTGTTCTTGCAGAACCTTATCCATCTCTTCGACGTCGTGCAGACGTTGCGGCCAGGCACCATTTTTCAGACAGAGTATACAGCGGATTGTCTCAGCAATGCCCTGAATCAGCAGTACCGTTGCTGCCACAGGAAGAATTGTCTTGAGCGGAGAAACCGGTACTCCAGCCGGGCTGTTGATGCTGATCTCACCACGCGGACCTTCAAAACCGTATGGCATGTAGCTCCATGATTCACCAGCATAATTGAATCCGGCATAAATCAACGCCAGTACTCCAGGATAGAAAAACAGAAAATAGAGGGTCAGCTCAATTCCCGCCTGTATCCGCGGCGGCCAGAGCCGATAGACGAAGTCGCCGCGCACATGGGCGTTGCGCGAGAGGGCATAACCTCCAGCCATCATGAACAGAGTCCCATACATGATATAACTGATATCGAAAGCCCAGGAAGTAGGTGAACGCAGAACGTAGCGCACGAACACCTCATAGGTCGTTGCTAGGCACAGAATTAAAATGCACCAGGCAAAGGATTTCCCTACCCAGGCCGTAAACCGATCGACAAAATTGAGAAAAGAATTCATGCTCGTGTCCTTAAATCGATTTCACACATAAAGAACCGGAGGGCACTGCACCTGCAGTCACCCCCCGGTCCGTTGTAGTGATAATTACCGTATCGACTAGAATCCCAGCTCACCCGGGAAGTAGTGATCATAGGCCAGTTTGTAATCTGCCGAGTTCATCAGTTCGTAATAGGCCACCCGTTTGGCAAATTCCTTATACGATTTGACGACCTTGGCAAAGAACGGATCTTTCTCCAGCTGTGGAAGAACCTCGTCCCACGCTTTGAGCTGATCTTCCATAACTGACTTCGGCGTACGATAAACTTTTACCCCAGCCTCGTTCTTGAGCCATTGGAGATCCTTAGAGTAGCGGTCCTGACCTTTCCAGAAGTTGTCCGAAGATGCTGCTTCGGCAGCGTATCTGAGGATCGCTTTTTGCTCATCGGCCAGCGCATTGTACTTGTCTTTGTTGAAAATGATCTCAAAAAACTCAGCTGCTTGATGGTAGCTGCCGAGCATATAGACCTTACTGACATCCTGGGCTCCGAAGCTTTTGTCAGATGTCGGGTTATTAAACTCGAATGCCTCAATAACACCGCGCTCGAGCGCCGGAACAATTTCACCGCCTGGCAGCTGAGTTACCTTTACGCCCATCGCCTGCATCAGGTCAGCGGCCAGTCCGACTGTTCGGTATTTGAGACCAACCATCTGATCGGAGCTTTCAATCGGCTCCTTGAACCAGCCGAGGGGCTGGGTCGGCATCGGCATGCAGAAGAAGCCGACAAGATTGAGACCGAGAGCTTCCAGCAGTTCCTGGTAAAGTTCCAGACCGCCTCCATAGTACATCCACGCAAGGCCCTGGTGAGCATTTTGGCCAAATACCGGGCCGGTGCCGAATAGCGAGGCAACCTTGGATTTGCCATACCAGTACACGGCCACCTGGTGCCCGGCATCGAGTACGCCTTTGTGCACGGCATCCTGCACCTGGAACGACTTGACGACTGCACCCGAGATCAAATACTGGATCTTCAGACGGCCGCCCGCCATTTCATTTACGCGCCTCACATAGTCTTCGGCATACTCGTTGAAGATATCCTTGGCGCCCCAGGCTCCCTGCATCTTCAAAACAGTTGTTTGGGCCCTAGAAACCATAGGAAATCCGATTGACGCCACCGTAGCAGCCCCCGCTGCTGTGGCCGCGGTTTTGAGAAACTTGCGGCGTCCGGCTTCTGGCTCCCGTTTGACTACCTTTTTGGGGGTCTTGTCTTTTTTCATCTACGGTACCTCCTCGCTTTGTTGGATTAGTAACATTGAACGACTGGGTATCCAGACGCCCACCGCCTCCGCAAGTATAACAGCATTTGCATGGATATCATGGCAACAAACCTAGTAACACAACACTAAATGCTGTAGCGCGGCAGCTCAACACGCTGCGGTATCTACCATTGATCACAAGTCGGCATCGTAGAAACATACGAATCGTATTCCACCACTGTGGCTGAACATCCGATGCTATACCAGTGTGATCAACGCAAAGCACCAGCCTGAAAGAATTATTATTACTGACGGAACAAAACAAACCAGCATGGACTGATCTGGCTCGACTAGCAACGAAATAAGGAATACTTAAGAGATTTAAAAAAGCCGGGCGCAATAGTCCTGCTAATAGGAGTTTCAGTTTCAAGCCGCTGGTTCCTCTCACAGGCAATCTCCCTTCCTGCCATAGTGAATGATTTCCTAGCGCAAAAGAAATATTGGGGTGTGACACAACGTAACAGCCACATTCAATAACTAAACTTACTCATTTAATATAACCCTAATCTGATATTATTCTATTGTTTTCAAATGATTTTCATAAAAAAGCGATCCTCGTAAAAATTAAGACAAAAACCTAACTAAAAGAAAAATCTGAATGGGTGGTATGAACACCACATACCAATGCATCCTGACCTGAGATATGCTGAGTCGAATCTCTTCGCGCTGATCTCACAATAACAACAGAACGCTTTATCAATAGCAATATTCTTACCTATATCAGAACTATTTGTAATTATTAGCAAACCGTGAAGCCTTTCAGTTTATTGTAAATCCCTGGGCTGCAAAAAGTTCTGCCATACCTAATCAAAGAAAAACGGAACACTTGCAGGTTCCAAGTTGCCACCACATCGTTGCATTTACTGGTCAGGCTCAGTGACTATATTTAGTATTGGAGATTGTCCTTGTTCCTGCATAGACTTCGACGCTCTCCACCAGCAGAGTCCGGATGAGCATGGGTACCTCTTTTGGGCTCTGCTCTTTTTATAGGTGTCAATTACACACCATAGGTATTTGAGCCAGCTACCTAATAAAGATTCCGACTGATATGTCTGTATACCTTCAGTTAAGGATGCGACTATATAGAGGCAGTTCATGAAACAAACTTACTGGTGTAGGATAGAATTTGAAGGGCGGTCTAGGCTTGGTTATCTCGACGGTATACAGATTGTTTTATGCGAAGGCGAGTTATTTGATAATCCAACGCTTACGAGGAAGGCTGTCTATACAGATGAAGTGACCTGGTTACCACCAGTGGAACCAAGACAATTCCTCGGCTTGTGGAATAACTTTCATGAGCGTCAGCAGTTCGAGAAGACAAAGATTCCCGATTTCCCCTTATTTTTCGTCAAACTCAATGGATCTATCTCGGCTCATCAGTGTCCCATTACCAGGCCATTTGGCTATTCCGGACGGGTCAAGTTCGAGGCTGAGTTGGGAATTGTGATTGGCCAAAATTGCTTCCAACCTGACCGGGATGAGGTTGACGATATCATCTTCGGCTATACTTGCATCAATGATATCACTGCGGCTGACGTGTTGTTTGCAAACGCTGAGTTCCCACAATGGTGTCGTGCCAAAAGTTTTCCTAGTTTCGGTCCGATTGGTCCCTACATCGCCACTGGCATTGATCCAGCGAGCCTGCGCGTACATGCTATTTTGGACGGTGTCACGAAGCAGGATTACCCGGTCAGCGATATGATTTTCTCACCGCAGGAGATCGTTTGGCATATCGCTCACCAAGCAATGTTGTTTGCGGGAGATGTCATTACCTGCGGCACGTCGGTAAACGCAGGTATCATTGGCGATGGTCAGACGATTGCAATCGATATTCCTGGTATTGGCTGTTTGAGCAACAGGTTACTACCCAAAATGGTTGGACAAACTAAAGACCTTCAGAAATAACCTGAAATTAATTAGCACGTCTTAAAAAAAAGCTTTACAAAGAGTATCCTTATATCACTCAAATCAGCTTGTTCTGGGTAATCATTTATCTCCCATACGTTCACTTTGCGTAAGCATTGAATTAGCGGGGGGAGGCGTAATTCGACAGAATTTATCGGAATTAAAAACCAACAGGATGAAGAATGGACCCTCATCCGGCAATCAATTGCCGGGCTATCTGAACTGCTTCGGCCGCATCCTTGCCGTACGCGTCGGCCCCTATTTTCTCGCTAAAAGCTTCATCAACCGGGGCTCCACCGATCATCACTTTAACCTGGTCACGAACGCGATGGGCTTTGAGTGACTCTATTACTTTGGCCATTTCCGGAAGTGTGGTTGTCAGCAGGGCGGAAAGGCCTAGCACATCGGGTTTAATCTCCTTGACCTTGTCGATGAGGTTCTCTACGTTAATGTCAACGCCCATGTCGATCACCTCAAAACCGGCTCCTTCCAGCATCATCACCACCAGGTTCTTGCCTATATCATGCAAATCGCCTTTGACAGTGCAGACAATGATGGTTCCCTTTGTCTCACTGTTACCCTGCTGAAGAATTGGCTTTAGGAGGTCAAGCCCCTTGTTCATGGTTACGGCGGATGCCAGCATTTCGGGAACGAAAATTTCTCCAGTGCTGAATTTCTGTCCCACAGCGTCCATACCCGGTATCATAGCTGCATTAACAATCAGCTCAGGCGCAATCTCATCGTCCAAGGCTGATTGAACCAGTGCTTCTATCTCTTTGTGATGGCCGACAACAATGGCTTGCTGAATTTTATTTATATGTTGGCTCATTCCCAGTAACCTTGGTTGAATTTGACTTTCCTATCTTATAAAGAGTCACACTCCAGTCAGGTTAATAACCCTCTTGAACGGCGGCAACAATAGCTTTCAAATTTTCCAATGGCGTCTTCAGAGGGATGGCGCACTCAGGTCCTATTATTTCCACTCCAGCGTCGATGGCATAGCGCGCCTGGTTGTAGACATCTTCCGGAGTTCCCTGGAGTAGAACTTGGGGATTATTCACGTTGCCGATCAACACCATTTTATCGGCTACTATCTCTACCGCTTCTCGGGCATCGACCTGCCACTCGAAATGATACGCATTGAAACCTGCTTCGCAGAAATGATGTAGTCGGTCGGTGCAGTTGCCACAGACATGAAGGATCGTCGGACCGTCGATCTGTCTGGTCAGCTCTTTATGATAGGGCAACAGCAGCTCGGCATAGTGAATAGGGCTAATCAGGTTACCCGTGGCATGGTCCGCGACCACAACTACGTCGGCACCGGCCTGGAACTGAGCATTAACCGAGGCGATGGTAACTGGCATGAGCTGCTCGACCATTTTACGTACTTTGTCCGTTTCTCCGAGACCGATCTGTAACAGAAAATTCTGGGTTCCGGCCATGTGATAAGATAGTGTCCAGGGGCCCATTGCTTTTCCGATGACGGCTGCTGAACCACCCACATGGCGCCTCAGGATGGTGAGGGCGTCCAGCAATACCCGCATAGATGGTTCTTCCATAAAATTGTCGGGTATGGCGATATCTGAAAAATCTTCGTAGAGAAACGATTTAGTGTCCGGCATCATATTCCGGTCACCCCAGTCAACGTCGGCGCCCAGGGCCGCTACCTCCTGGTCAACACTGAATTCAGGCATGACCGTATCGAAGCCGATGATTTCGTGTCCGCCCAGAGCTAATTCAGCCATGGCAGACGCATTGAGATGAGCATCCGGAAATGAAACTCCAGTTGCATCCATGAGGTCATGACAGGCAATAGAGGTAGGGGTTCCTGTGGGCGGCCTCTCCCCCTTCTGCCCTTTGAACATTGCCGACATGAACAATTGGTAGCCTGCAGAATTCATATTTCGACACTCCTTTGCGTTTGCGTAATTTGTCAGCTCCACTGATAACCTACCTCATAGCGTCGGTTTCGGTAACAACATTATCAACGCCTCCAAGTGAAAGTTTATCCTGGATATACTCCCAGACAGAAGCTGTAGTCGCAGCAAGTTCCGAAACTCAATGCTAGATGGTGAGAGTTTTCGAATCTCTTCCCCAACGTAAGCGGTTGCTTGCTATATCCACCCGAGCCCAAAATAGGCTGGTAAACATTTCGTAGCAAGATGATTGCAAATCACTATTACCATGGAAATAAAAATGGAATTCCCCTGAATTAATTATTTGCATTAATTAATATTAACTAATATAGAATGTTAATTTAATGGTTTCTTGCCATGCAGAAACTCTCCTCCAATAAATCCAAGAGGGCTTTTCCGGGGCGCTGTGCCAGGAGGGTTCATTTTCCAGGCATGATGTATTGGGGAATACCGGAAGTGAGGAAGATGCTATGGGCGTTGCATTGTTAGGAATGGGCATCTGCGGCTTCACTCCCACGTCGACAGGTCTGTCGTATCGAGAGATGATCGCCAAAGCTGCTAAAATGGCTTACAGGGATGCGGGCGTCACGATAGATCAGATAGACGGTGCCGTATCTGCAGAAGAAGACTTTCCTTCCGGCTATTCTATAGCTGACGAGTACGTTCCCGATCAACTTGGTATGGTGCGCAAACCGGTGTACACCATCCCAGGCGATTTCATGCATGCGGTTGCCTCGGCAGCCATGCAGATCGAGACCGGACGTTTCGATATCCTGGTCGTCGAGTCCTACAGCAAGGCCTCGAATGTTTTGACCAAGGATGAAATGATCCGATTCGCCTTCGACCCGGTTTACAACCGTTTCGGCCTGTCGCCGCACTGGTTGGCAGGGCTGGAACTCAATTCTTTTTTGAGCGAAGCGGGATATGGGATCGAAGAAGTGGCCGAAGTCGTGGTCAAAAATCGTGAAGCTGCGATTGCCAACTCGAACGCTCCGTACGGCGACAATTTCTCGGTTGATGATATTATCGATTCTCGTCCGGTGTCCCTGCCTTTGACCGAGTTGATGTGTGCGCAATATGCTGATGGCGCGGTCGTTGCCGTGCTGGGTACAGACGAGGCCGCCCGCAGGTACTCTGAAAAGCCTGCCTTTATCTCGGGCATCGGCTGGGGGTCGGGCACTTCTATCCTCGAACGCCGTGATCACACTTTTTCAATCGGCACGGCAATAGCCGCAGAGCGCGCCTACCATGAGTCAGGGATTAACAACCCTGCTGAAGAAATCGATGCGTTCTTTGTCTCCGACACCTATGCACATCGACAGCTGATGCATATGGAAGCCATGGGTGTCAACGACAACCATAATTCTACTGTCAATCCCAATGGCGGTGCTCTGGGGGGCGGCGACATGTTCGAAGCAACTGGCGGTGTCCGTCTTTATGAAGCGTTCTCGCAGCTGCGAGGTGAAGCCGGCAGGTGCCAGATAGACGCTCAGCGTACCCTGGTGCATGCCTGGCGTGGGATCCCGACTGATTCCTGTGTCGTAGCCATATTGGATAATGAAAGGAGGGCGCTATGAGTAATCGGGTAGCAGTTATTGGTGTGGGTATGACCAAATTCATGCGCCGGGCCCAGGAAGCTCCCGGTGAATTGGCAGCCCAGGCTGTGCGTATGGCTCTGGAAGACGCTGGCCTGGATATTGAGGACATAGATGCCGTAACCCTTGGCACGGCCCCTGACGCTTTTGATGGTGTCCACATGAAGGGGGAGCATCTGATCGCCGGAGCCGGTGGTTCCAACAAGCCGTACATGCGCCACTTCATAGGCGGCGCTACCGGGGTAATGAGCCCGATTCACGGCTGGATGCACGTTGCCTCAGGCAAATACAACAGTTGTATGGTGGTCGCCGAAGAAAAGATGTCTCCGTGCACTCCGCATCCGGCCGGTGCCTTTATCACGATCTTTGACCGAGTTACCGAACAACCGCTTGAGCTGACCCTGATCCATATCTTCGCCCTGGAGATGGCTCGGTTCATGCACGTGTACGGTTACAGCGAGCGGGACCTGGCCGAGGTTTCAGCGATGATCAAGCGCAACGCGCTGCACCATCCTGCCTCTCAGGTAGCCGTAGACTTGAGCGCCGATGATGTTCTTAATTCACCGCTGCTTTCCTGGCCTGTCAAGCGCTTGGATATAAGCCCGACCTCGGACGCCGCCGTTGCAATCATCTTGGTTAACGAACGAATAGCCCGCACTCTGAAAAAGGCGCCGGTCTTCATCGATGGTGTCGGTTTCCGTCTCGAGACCGCCTATTGGTGTACAAGGGATCTCTGTTACCCCGACTATGTCGCCATGGCCGCAAAAGATGCGTATAAGATGGCCGGAATCGTCGACCCGGCGAAAGATATCGATTTCTTCGAACCTTACGATCCTTTCGATTATAAAGCCCTGCACCACCTCAACGCTCTGCTTCTCGACAAGACCGGGCGGACGGTAAGAAATCTTTTTGAATCGGGCAACCTGGGCTGTGAAGGCAGTCATCCGATGTGTCCTTCGGGGGGGGCGTTGGGCGTCGGTAATCCCATCGCCGCCACTGGGCTCATGAAAATTGCCGAGCTTTATTTCCAGCTCAGCGGTCAGGCGGGTAAACGGCAGATTAAACGGGCGTTGCGCCGCGGTGTGGCTCAGGCCTGGGGTGATCTCATGCAGGCGGGCACCGTCGTGGTAATGGGTGCTGAAGGCGCCTCTCCGGTTAATTCGTCACGCTGGAATGCGATGAAGCGGGAGGATCTGCCAGGCACACCCATCAAATCAGTCGACGACGTGCCGAATATCTCTGATGCCCCTGATTTACGCTACGCCTGGGATAACGGCTTTGCCATATCGACTTATCTCGATGGCCTTAAAAAAGGCAAAATCCGCGGCAGCCTGGATACCCACACCAACCGGATGATGGTGCCTGCTCGACCATTCTCGGAAATTGCCGATCTGGCTCCGGTTACAAACTATTACAACCTGCCGGATTCAGGTGTGGTCAAGACCTTTACCATTTCCCATGTCAATTGGGACAGTTCTCCTCTGCCTGACGGTGAGGTGAACATTTTCGCGGTAATTGCCCTTGACGGTATCAATGAGGATATGGGTCTGGTGCACAAACTCGGCGAGGTCGATCCCAAGGATGTCAAGATCGGCATGTCCGTAAAAGCCGTCTGGAAGCCAGAATCCAAGCGAACAGGCGGGATTCTTGATATTAAATATTTCGCCCCGCTGGGAAGGAAAAAAACCAATCTCGAGATGACGCAGATCAAGCCAGTAGAGGTCGATGTACTGGCCATGGCGCAAAAGCGAGGCAAGATTCCGCTGTCGTATCGTTATACCGCTGGTGTGGCCGGGGCAAAATTTTACTCCGACCTTGTCAAGGGAAAGATCAACGGAACCTATGCCGCTGAGCGCGACGAGGTGATTATCCCGCCGGCAATGTTCGATGAGGAAAGCCTGTTAATTCTTGATCCCGAAAAAGACGCCAGAGCCATTAATCCCGGGTCAGGCTTTATCCGCTCCTTTACAGTCGTCTACGAAGGCCGTCTGGGGCACCTGCTGGATAAGGAAAAAGTGGTTGTCCAGGTAGAATTTCCAGGCGTTACCGGTTCGATCTTCGGTGTGCTTGAATTGAAAGATGGTGAGAGCTTCGATGAGGGTTCCCCGGTCATGCTGGTCAAGCCCAAGAAGGTCAATGGCCCGGATATGGTCACCTTCAAGCTATCACCCTCGTAAGGTGGTATACCCGGATGGAAGCACTCATGATATCCGGTAACTGAAGTTCTGAGGTAGTGAAAAGGGTGCCCAACAAGCCCGGCCTGTTAAGCCGGGCTTGTTTTGTTTGCAATGCTTAAGGGCAGTGTGCGAGCGAAGGAAAAGCTGCCGACTTCATCATCGAGGTAAGCAAAGAGGGTTATCTGCAGATAGTTGTCAATCCATCGTATCCTTGAAGAGTTCTCGACCGATGAGCATACGGCGGATTTCGCTGGTGCCGGCGCCGATTTCATAAAGTTTGGCGTCACGCAGCAGGCGGCCCGTCGGAAAGTCATTGATATAACCGTTGCCACCAAGACTCTGGATGGCTTCGAGGGCCATCAACGTTGCTTTTTCAGCGGCGAAAAGGATGACCGCAGCGGCGTCTTTACGAACGTTACCACCCCTGTCTGCTGCCTTGGCCACGGTGTAAGTATAGGAGCGGCAAGCGCTCCAGGTGGCGTACATGTCGGCGATCTTGCCCTGCATCAACTCAAACATGCCGATCGGCTGACCGAACTGCTGGCGCTCGTGGATGTAGGGCAGCACTACATCCATACAGGAGCTCATTATTCCCAGAGGCCCACCCGCAAGAACCAGCCGTTCATAGTCGAGGCCGCTCATGAGCACCTCGACGCCACGGTCAGGTTGGCCGAGGATATTCTGCTCCGGCACAATGCAGTCGGTGAACACCAGCTCACAAGTTGGTGAACCGCGCATTCCGAGCTTGTCGAGCTTTGGGCTGGTGCTGAAACCCGGCATGGTCTTTTCGATGAGAAAAGCCGTGATGCCCTTGTGATGCTTTTCCGGGGAAGTCTTGGCGTAGACCACCAGAACATTGGCATCAGGACCGTTAGTGATCCACATCTTGGTGCCATTGAGAACGTAGGCGCCATCTTTCTTTACCGCCGCAAGCCGCATGCTCACAACATCAGAACCCGCACCCGCCTCGCTCATCGCCAGCGCCCCAATGTGCTCGCCGCTGATCAGCTTTGGAAGATAGCGCTCCTTTTGCGCCTGTGTGCCGTTCAGTTTGATCTGATTAATGCAGAGATTGGAGTGAGCACCGTAGGCAAGCCCCACCGAGGCTGATCCACGGCTTATCTCCTCCATGGCTATAACGTGCTCAAGATAGCCCATGCCAGCGCCGCCAAACTCCTCGGGCACGGTTATCCCGAGAAGACCCAGATCTCCCATTTTTTGCCAGAGTTCCAGAGGAAATTGATCATCCCGGTCGATATCGGCAGCGAGGGGGGCAATCTCCGCGCTCACAAAATCCTGTACCGATTCTCGGAGCAGGTTGGCGGTATCTCCCAGGCCAAAATTCAGTTGCGGATAGCTCTTCATGCTGTCTCCTGTGTGGCAATTTTCTAACGCCGGCCATAGGGGAGGTCAGACAAGGGCCTCTTCCGGCACGGCGTGGGTATCTATTCGACAAGTTCGTCCAAGCCGGCAAAAAAGTCGAGGGCCTCGGGGTTCTTAAGCGCGTCCTTGTTCTTAACCTCCTGACCATGAATGACTTTCTGCACCGCCAGTTCTACCTTTTTCATGTTAAGGGTGTAGGGGATATCCTGTATGGCAATGATCTTGGCCGGCACGTGGCGGGGCGAGGCAAAGTTGCGGATGGCCGTTTTAACCTGATCGCGAATCTCTTCGGTGAGCGTCACTCCGGGCTTCATTTTGACAAAAAGGATGACCCGGACGTCATTTTGCCATTGCTGCCCGACCACCACACTGTCCTCGATCGTGTCTATTTCGTCGAGAATCGGGTAAATTTCAGCGGTTCCGATCCTTACCCCTCCCGGGTTGAGGGTGGCATCCGACCTGCCGTACATGATGATCCCGCCCCGCTCGGTGACCTCGATAAAATCGCCGTGGGTCCAGACTCCGGGATACCTGTCGAAATAGGCTGCATGGTATTTCTTGCCGCTCTCGTCGTCCCAGAAATAAAGAGGCATTGAAGGGAAGGGAGCGGTGCAGACCAGCTCACCCTGCTGGCCGATCACCGGCTTGCCGTCCTCATCATAGGCAAAAACCTTCATACCGAGGGCGCGGCATTGAAGTTCCCCTTCGAAAACTGGTCCCATGGGGTTGCCTTGAGCGAAGCAACCGTTGAGATCTGAGCCGCCAGATATCGAGGCCAGCTGCATGTCTGCCTTGATCTCCCGGTAGATGAAACGAAAATCCTCTTTTGACAGCGGCGAACCAGTGGATAGCAGAGCCTTCAGCGGACCAAGGTCGAATTGTCTTGCCGGCTTGACCCCGCTATCCCTCAGGGCGGCGATGTAACCGGCACTGGTGCCGAAGACGGTGATCTTTTCATCCTCGGCCATTCGCCACAGGGCCTCGGGTCCCGGGTGAAAGGGATTGCCGTCATACAACACAAGGGTCGCACCGACGGCAAGCGAAGTGACAAGCCAGTTCCACATCATCCAGCCGCAGGTAGTAAAATAAAAAATTGTGTCTCGCCGTTTGAGGTCGGTATGCAGCAATAGTTCCTTGATCTGGGTAAGCAGAACCCCGCCGGCGCCCTGCACCATACATTTAGGCAGACCAGTGGTGCCGGAGGAATACATGATATAGAGCGGATGGTCGAACGGCAACTGGACGAAGTCAATCTCCGGTGTCTCTGTTGCACAGATTTCAGAGTAATGAACTCCAGTGGGGAGACCGCCGAGATCGGGCCGTTCGTTGACATAAGGGACGACGATTATCCGCTCGATGGAAGGGAGTTTCTCGGCGATGCGAGCCACCCGCTCCAGGCTGTCGAGCGGCTTGCCTTTGAAGAAATAACCATCTGCGGTGAACAGAACCTTCGGCTTGATCTGGCCAAAGCGGTCGAGTACTCCTTTGATTCCGAAATCAGGGGAGCAGGAAGACCACGTCGCCCCGAGACTGGTGGCTGCAAGCATGGCGATGATCGACTCGGGCATGTTGGGCATGAACCCCGCCACCCTGTCGCCAGGCACGATTCCTGCCTGGCGCAGTGCTGCAGCAACTTTCGCTACTTCTGCGTAAAGTTCTCGGTAAGAAACTGCCCTCCTCACTTGGTTTTCGCCCCGGAAAACGAGGGCGATGCGCTCATCCTGGCAGCGCAGGAGGTTTTCGGCGAAGTTCAGACGGCTGCCGACAAACCACTGGGCGCCGGGCATCTTGGTGGGATCGTCGATGACCCTTTCAAATCCCCGTGATGCTTTAATTCCGGCAAATTTCCACAGCTCCACCCAGAAGGCCTCGAGGTTTTCGATTGACCACTGATAGAGAGAATCGTATTCGCTAAAATCCTCTTTATACGAGCGATTCACCTCTTGCATGAAGCGGTACATGTTGGTGGTTTTGATACGTTCTGTAGATGGACTCCAGAGCGGTTCTGACATGATCTTCATCATACCCTTATCCAAAATGCTGAATTGAGTAATTTAAACTTTCGTTTTCCGATTCTTATGATCCATTGCCGGTTGCTTGCCGTGTTTAACCGGGTTGTCTGTCAGATCGTGCCTACCCAGAGGACAAAGCAAGTGGTTGTGCCATTATTGGATATTTTCTGCTTATTGGTGTCCGACCAGAAATGCACCGAATCGCCTTCGGACAAAAGCAAAGAATCAGGACCTAGCGTCAGCTCCACCGAACCCTCGAGGATGGCAAGGACCTCCTGGGCGTTTTTAATATTCTTACGCACCGGTATCGATTTGCCAGGTTCGATGACGAGTATGGCCGAATCGATTACCGTCCGGAAATCGGGAGGGTAAAAGCGGCGGGTAACGAAACCGGTGTGGGAAAGATCAATGTCATCCCACTCCGAGCGGCGAATCACTTCTACCTTGGTTTGTTTGCTGGCCCGGGAGATCAGATCACCGGCATCGACCCCGATGGCGTTGCAGATGCGGATCAGGGTCTCGACCGACGGGGAGTTGACATCGTTTTCCACCTGGCTGAGGAAGCCCTCGGAGATCGATGCTTTCACGGCAACATTTTTCAGGGTTAATTTACGCTCTTTCCGACGACTTCTTAGCAAGGTGCCTATATTCATGGGTGATGTGCAGACAGGTTGAGAATAGTTGAAAATATTTGACTTTGGTTAAGACTTAACAAACACTACAAATTAACAATGTGTCAAGGGTAATTTGAATTCCGGCCACGGCTGTGAAGTATTCAGGGAATCGCTGTAGATCAGGGATGAGGGGCACTGCAGCACGTTTTAATTCTGACCAGGCAGATGCGCTCGGCTCTACTCACTCTGCGCGAGTGCTTCTCATGACCGGGAAATCGGGTTATCATCGACAAATCTATAGAATCGTTCCGTTCCCATACAGAGCGAAGCCGCCACTCTTCTTGGAATCAGAGTCCTCTGCTTGTTGGCGACGACCTTTTGCTCAATAAGAGGGAGCCTGGCGTCGGTAATAAGCTGGGTATGGATGCACTGATAAAAAACAGTTTCAGCAGAAAACGGGAGCCAAAGGAGGGGTCATCGAGATATGGCACCAGGGTATGAGAGAGCATCTGATAAATCATATTTATCCCGGTACCCTTGTCTACGACCATCGCGTGGATGAGATGCTGAGGTTCACCGCATCCGGTACCTATAAAGACGTGGCAACCGTTACTTATTGGAACGAGCGCCTCCTGAGTAGTAGCTACTTTATCACCGGGCAGTCTCTGCTGCCATTCCGGTATGGACATCAATGCTCCTTTGGATTGTGTATTCAACCGTTCGACCTGCCAGGATAAAAGTACCATGTGGTGATTTTTTTACCCCTTTTCCAGGGAAAATCGATGGCCACTCCTGGATTTGACTGTCGGTCAGGCTATTCTCTCAGAAATGCACGAAAAATAATCACCGGATATGATATGATTCCCTTACGATAACTAGATGGAATAGCCGCCGCTGCAGACGGCTGCCATGAAGCACTTTCATTCATATACATTGCATTTATCATGAGCTCCCAACTCTCGTACGCAGATTTAGCCCAACAGATTGAAGCCTTAAACCTTGAGTTCAAGCGCCTCAAAGCCGCTGAAGGAGTTTTCCACCGCCAGAATGAATCTTTAAAAGCCCTGCATGAGACTTCTCTCAGTTTGATTGAAAGCCTGGACAAGGAAGAATTGCTCGAAAATATTCTTGAGCGAGCTGCATCACTGAGTGATACCGCGCACGGTTACATCTATCTGCTGGAGCATGAGAAAAAAAGGATGTGTATGAAGATGGGGATGGGGCTTTTTCGAGGCCAACTCGGCAGAACTGTTCTGGTTGGCGAGGGGATGGGCGGGCGTGTGTGGCAGGCAGAAAGCCCTCTCGTCGTCGAAGATTATCGGACCTGGCCGCATCGTATACCAGACAAGGTGTTTGATACGCTTCGCTCAATCGTAGGTATTCCGCTGAAATCTGAGCAGATTGTCCTCGGAGTGATAGGCCTTGCCCATGTTGAAGGCCAGAAACGATTTGACCGGGAGGATATCGCCACGCTTGAACGCTTTGCCGCCCTGGCGACCATCGCGCTTGAAAAAGCCCAATTGTACGCTGATGCCAGGCACGAATTGGCCGAAAGAAAACGTACGGAAACCTTTTTGAGGGAAAGTGAGAACAGATACCGGACTTTTCTTGAATCATCCCCCGACCCCATTGTCGTGTATGACATGCAGGGAATCGCCACTTATGTGAACCCGGCCTTTGAAAAGACCTTTAAATTATCCCGGACTGAACTACTCGGCAAACAGATTGACTTTGTCCCTCCAGAGAACGTCCAGGAAACCAGAGATGCGATTCAAAGAATGTTGAGCGGGCAAAAAATCCATCTTTTCGAAACCCGCAGGTTTACCAAGGATGGGGCTATTCTCGATGTTCAGCTGAGTTCAACCCTCTACCAGGGTGACGACGGTCAACCACTGGGCAATATTGTCACGCTGAGGGATATCAGTGCCCAGAAGCAGGCCGAAAAAGAGTTGACCATATATCGTAATCATTTAGAAGAACTGGTCAGAGAGCGGACTTCCGAACTCGAGCAGACGAACATTCAGCTTGAGCAGGAGATAGAAGACCGAAAGCGTGCTGAAAGGGCTCTTAGAAAACGTGAGGAGGAGCTCCAGGCGCAATCGGACCATCTTGAAGAAGTGAACACTGCCCTGCGGGTTCTCCTGAAGCAGAGAGAGGATGATAAAAAGGAGCTGGGGAATGTAGTTTTAAAAAACGTACAGGAACTGGTTAATCCGTATTTGCATAGATTTCTGAATGGAAACCTGAATACCCAGCAGAAAGCCCTGGCACGGATTCTGGAGACCAATCTCAACAACATCGTTTCCCCATTTATCGATAAATTGACCTCCGGGCTGACCCATCTGACGCCTGCAGAAGTTCGCATCGCCAGCCTGGTCAAAGAGGGGATGACCAATAAGGAAATTGCCGAGATTCTCCTGCTGTCAAAAAATACCATCCTCTTTCATCGTTATAACATAAGGAAAAAATTAGGTATAAAAAACAAGAAGATAAACCTCAGGTCCCACCTTCAAGCAATGGATTAATAGCGGGTATAGACCACTATTATACCACTACTTTATAAACTTTGTTTTTCCATTCTTTTGCCCTATCCTACGAAGGCCTTTAAAGTGCTTGGCATAAGGCAGTCTATGGGCAATCTCTCTCTTTTGCAGTAGACGACAGTCTGACCATTTCGCTCGTATGTGCGAAATGGCGGAGGTGGCAGGTGATGATCCCCCGGCGTGACTGGCCGCCGCGGCAACTCTCTTGGTATGCGAAAAAGTTATTGTGTCATGAAAGTTGTGTTTCCTGTGCTCCTCAGATGTCTCCACGGCGAGCTGACAAATCATGGTTTTGTTGTTGATCGGTTGGTTAGGAAAGCGAGTTAATTCCTTATGAAACATCTCATTGTTTCTGATGTGACCCTGACGTTTGGCGGGCTGGACGCTCTTACTGAGGTCGACATCACCATAGAACCCGGAATTATCACCTCGATTATCGGGCCAAACGGTGCCGGGAAAACAAGTGTTCTCAACTGTATTTCCGGCTTTTACCATCCTAGTCAGGGCACGATATATTATGGTGAACGAAACCTTACCCACGCCTCGCCCCACCAGGTTTCCAATATAGGGATCGCCCGAGCTTTTCAGAATCTTGAACTGTTCAGCGGGCTGTCAGTGCTTGACAACCTCCTCCTGGCTCGCCATCAGCATCTTAAGTATTCGATATTTGATGCACTTATTTATTTTGGCAAGGCGTCGAGGCAGGAGGCGGAAAATCGCTCCTACGTTGAAAAAGTTATCGATTTTATGGAATTGGAGCCATATCGGAAAAGCTTGGTGGGGAATCTGAGTTACGGCGTCCAAAAACGGGTAGAAGTTGCCCGGGCACTTACGTTGGACCCCGAGTTACTGCTGCTTGATGAACCCATGGCCGGAATGAACATCGAGGAAAAGGAGGATATCGTCCGCTTTATGTTCGATCTGAAAAAAGAGTGGGGGATAACAATTGTCCTGGTTGAGCATGATCTTGGTGTGGTCATGGACATTTCAGATCAGATTTACGTACTCGATTTCGGAGTTGTAATCGGTTCTGGAAAACCGGAAAATGTTGCATCCGATCCCAAAGTCATTGAGGCGTATATTGGAGAAGAGTAAAACCTCCATGCAAGATAGAAATCATCTACTACAGCATACTATTCCCCAACTCCTGCGGTGGCGGGTAAACGAAACCGGAGACAAAGTCGCATTGCGCGAGAAAGATTTCGGCTGCTGGAACAGTTATACCTGGAATCAATATTACGATGCGGTACGAAAGACCGGACTCGGGTTAAAAGAAATTGGCTTCGACAAAGGGGACAAGATTGCCATTATCAGCGACAACATCCCCGAAACGCTCTATGTGGCGATCGGTGCCCAGGCGGTGGGCGGTTTTTCTTCTGCCATCTATCAAACCAGTCTGCCGGAAGAAATTGGCGACATCATCAACTATCTCGATGTCAAGATCGTTTTCTGTAACGACCAGGAACAGGTGGATAAGGTTGCCGAAGTCAGGAAGAAAATACCTCAGGTAAAAAAATTAATCTACGAAGACCCCAGGGGCATGCGCAGTTACCAGTCAGACGACTGGTTCTTGTTTATTGAAGATCTTTATGCCCTGGGGAAGCAGCTGCATGCGGACAACCCTGAACTGTTTGAAAGTCTTGTCGATGAGGGCAAACCTGACGATGTCTGCCACTTCTGTTTAACCTCAGGAACGACTGGGCTGCCCAAAGGCGCCATGCTGACCCACCGCAATTACGTTAACATGGGTCTCCAACTCACCGAGGTTGATCCTTTGGAAGAAACCGACGAGTATCTTTCATTTCTGCCTTTTGCCTGGATAGGCGAGCAAATGAATTCCTTCGGTGTGGCAATGGCTACGGGAATTGCCGTAAACTTCCCGGAGTCAGTGGAAACGAGCATGGAAGACCTCAAGGAGATAGGTCCTCATTTCATGTTTGGTGCGCCAAGGATTTATGAAACCATCCGCTCCCAGATCTGGTTGAAGATCGATGAGTCCTACCTGCTCAACAAATTAATTTATAAGTATTTCATGAAGATTGGGGAGGAGGCGGCAGGATATCGAATGTCAGGTAAATCAATGCCTATGAAGCTGCGCTTATTGGCATGGTTGGGCAAGCAGATGATTTACCGACCGCTGGTCAACCAGATCGGTTTTCTGAGATTGCGCAGGGCATATACGGGCGGTGCCGCACTGGGGCCCGAACTCTTTACGTTTTACCAGGCAATCGGGGTAAACCTTAAGCAGATCTATGGGCAGACTGAAATCGTCGGTATCGCTTATATGCATCGTGATGGCGATATACGACCTGATACGGTGGGAAAGCCCCTTCCGCGAACAGAGTGCCGGATTTCCGAAGAAGGGGAGATACTATCACGCTCCGATTCTGTTACCCCCGGCTACTACAATCTTCCCGAGAAGACAGAAGAACTGTTGCAGGGGGGATGGCTCCACTCAGGTGATGCCGGCTATATCGATGAAGACGGCCATCTGGTGGTAATCGATCGAATTTCCGACGTCATGCACACGGAAGCCGGAGATATGTTCAGTCCCATGTTTCTCGAAAATCGACTTAAGTTCAGTCCCTACATAAAAGAAGCAGTAATCTTCGGTGATCAACAGGATTACGTTTCGGCACTTATCAATGTCGATCCCATCGTGGTGGGCAAATGGGCGGAAGACAAGGGCCTCTCTTTTTCCACTTTTATGGAGCTCTCGGGATTGCCCGAAGTGGCTGAGCTGATTCAGGGTGCCGTTGCAGATATCAATGAGAATGCCGAAAAAGATCACTTTAGAATCCATCGGTTTGCACTCCTCTATAAGCTGCTTGACATGGATGACGGGGAGTTAACCAAAACCGGTAAAATCAGAAGGAAATTCGTCCAGGAAAAATACCAAGACATCTATGAGGCTCTCTATAACAGACAGGTCTCGGAGAAAGCGGTTGAGGCTTTCTATCAGTATCAGGACGGCCAGACAACGACAGTAGAGACAACCATTAAATTCTACACTATGGAAAATTGATGAGTTATTTCTTTCAACTGGTGGTCAGTGGGATAGTTGTTGGATCTATATACGCACTTTCCGCCCTTGGCTTTGTGCTGATCTACAAGTCCAGCCGGGTTCTGAATATCGCCCATGGCCAGATCATTGCTGCCGGGGCCTTTATCACCTACGCCTTGACCGTCTGGGTGGGGATTCCTATCTACATCGCTTTTGGCATGAGTATGGTGATAACGTTTTTCCTGGCAATGAGCGTAGAGAGAATTTTTCTGCGCCGTCTGATCGGGGAACCGATAATTTCAGTCATCATGGTTACCATCGGCTTAATGTCGATCCTGGACGGGCTTATCTATCTGACACCGTTTGGGACTGAGAACTTCTCGTTTCCACCGTATCTGCCAACCACGCCAATTACGATAGGCGGTGTTTCCATATCATGGACCCAGTTGGTCGGTGTAATTATCACCTTTTCCATGATCGCCGGCTTTTCCTGGTTCTTCAAGAAATCAACCATTGGTATTTCCATGAGAGCCGTATCCGATGACCAGATGGCGTCTATGGCAATTGGTATTTCCGTTCCCAAAGTTTTTGGTCTCGCATGGGCTATGGCCGGCCTCAGTGCTGCGGCGGCTGGAGGGATTATTGGCAATATAACGGGGCTTAATTTTGATACGCTGCACGCCTTCGGCATCGTCGTTTTCCCAGTCGTTATCCTGGGAGGGCTTGATTCTATTCAGGGCGCCGTGGTCGCGGGTATCATCATGGGGCTTATTCAGCAATTTGCCAGCGGTTACTTGGATGGCAACTGGGGACTCAACGGTACCGGGGAGGTAATGCCCTACATCATTCTGCTCATCATACTGCTTTTTAAACCACACGGCCTATTTGGGATTCACGAGATAGAACGGGTATAAATCATGTCATCGAACCGCTGGCTGGCGACAGGAAACTATTTCACCTCCTATGAGGAAGAGCAAAGGATTTTTTCCACCTCCCTGGACAGGAGCGTGATGTGCATTTTCCTTTTTATTCTTTTTGCCTGGCCGCTCTTCCTCAGTGTCGGCAACAAGTATATGCTTGTTATCGACAATATCCTGGTGGCCGTGATTGCGGTTATTGGTTTGAATTTGGTCACGGGTTTTGCCGGATTGATTTCGATTGGACATGCAGCTTTTGTCGGCATCGGGGCTTATACTGTAGCCTCATTTTGCAGAGTACTGGGGGACAGCCATATTATTATAACGCACGGCTGGCCGCTGATGATTGTTGTTGCCGGTTTTATGGGGGCACTTTTCGGCGCTATTGTCGGTCTGCCTGCACTCCGCTTGAAACATCTCTACCTCGCCATAGCCACCCTGTCATTCCAGATGATCTTTCAATGGACCATTAACTTTATGAATTTTTTTGATCAGGGCCAGACTATACCCGTAGGGCGGGTGTTCTGGGTTACTGGCAAGGTGGCAAGGAAAGAGCACTATTTGTTCTGGTATTACGTTATCCTCGTGGTGATTGTTATTTTGGGCTTTGGGGTAAGGAATCTACTTCGTACCCGTTACGGCAGATGCCTGGTGGCCGTTCGGGATAATGACAGAGCTGCCGACGCCATGGGGATGCACCCCGGCTTTGTCAAAGTCTACGCGTTTGGTCTCGCTGGTTTTTGTGCCGGTATAGCGGGTGCGCTTCACGCCTACCTCTATCGCGGGGTCGGCATCGACTCCTTCACCCTGCATCACTCGATCAACTATCTTGCCATGGCGATTGTAGGCGGGCTCGGTACCCTACAGGGGGCGTTCTGGGGACCGCTGGCCATTCGGGTGCTTGATCTGCAGGTTGAGCGACTTTCTGAATGGACCGGTAGCCATTTGACTGCGGCTACAAACCTGACTACCGCCCTCAGACCCTTAAGTTTTGGCCTGGTCATTGTCCTTTTTCTTATGTTTGAGCCTCGAGGCATAGCCAATTGGTGGCGAATTTTCAGGTCATACGTAAAACTTTGGCCATTTAGATATTAACCGAAAACGAACATTGAAACGGATTGTTGGGGAAATGGCTTATGACCACTCTTGTGGAGAACCTCAGGAAGGCAGGTGCTATTGCAAGGCTGACCTGATTGTTCCAGCACAATGATTAGAGGAGACATGTAATTAGCTAAAATTATACAATTATTATCTCCTCTACATCATTCATCATGGTGGATTTTGAACCACCTAACCTAGGAGGGCAAAACAGGTAAAAATTTTTCAGACGCAGCGTATTTCAAGCATGGCGCAACCTAACAAAAAGGAGGAGATATGAAAGAGAAGAACCTGAGCAAGTGGACAATTCTGTTGGCAGCTATCTGCATGTTAACCCTTCCTGCCCAGGCACTGAGCGGAGAGGTATACAAGTTAGGGCTGTCTCTGGCCATCACCGGCCCCACCTCCGATGCTGGAAACCCGTATTCGAAAGGGGTGGAGGATTATTTTAGTTATGTCAATGACACAAAAATGCTGGGAGATGACAAGATCGAATGCATGATCAGGGACGATCAGTACAAGAACGATGTAACCAAGAGGAACTTCGAAGATTTTCTTGATCAGGGGATAGTCTTCTACCTTAACTATTCAACTGGCAGTACCCTGGCTTTAAAGAAGGATTTCGAAGAAGAGCAGATACCTGTTCTCCCTGCTTCTTTTCATGCCGGAAATCTTGTCGATTCAAACTATATCTTTCTGCCAATTGCTTCTTACTCGGCCCAGATGATTGGTCTTACCGAATATGTGGTGAAAAATCATAAAGGCGGAACTCCAAAGGTTGCCATGTTTATTCATCCATCGGCCTTTGGCAGAGGACCGGTTGAAGATGTCAAGAAGGCAGTTGCCGCAGGACTTGATGTGGAAATCATCGAAGTCGTTGAGCACGGCAAGGATCTGGACAACACTGCCATGCTGAAACGCCTGAGTGGTAAGGGCGTACAGTATGTACTCAGCCATACCGTGCAGTCACCAGTTGCCACGATGCTAAAAGATGCCAGCAGTCTGGGACTGGTGGCCAGTTCATTTGGCGAAGAAGGTAAAATCACCTTTCTTGGCGCACATTATACTGGAGGCAACGACCTGGTCGCACTGGCAGGTGATTCAGCTGAAAATTTCTACTGGACCACCTCCTACATAGTCACCAGTGAGCCAGGTGAGGGGACGGACCTGCAACTGGCTCTTGCAACAAAGTATAATCGTGATGAAAAAGCTGCAAATTCGCATAACTACGCAAACGGCATGATGGTTGCCCAGGTTGCCACAGAGGTCATAAAAAGAGCCAAGTCCAAAGGCAAGGAGATCAACAAAGAAACGCTGTATGAAGAGCTTCTGGGCATGAATGGCGACAATGCCTTCTCCCCGAAAACGACCGTAGGGGATGTGACCTTTTCGGAAACAGACCATGCAGGAGTTGACACACTGCAACTTTATGTTGTCAAGGACAATAAATTTATGTCTGAAGGAAGTCCGTTCATTCCTGAATATACCAGCAAGATAGAATGATCAGGACTCGATTACCGGGGTATAACCCGTAACCTCCTGTAACGCCCCTTCTGTGCTCAACTGGCAACGATATGGGCACAGAAGGGAAACACGTAGGTTAGGCAGGACTGACATGTCGAGTTGTCGGTAGGCAACCCTGGTGGTTTCCATTAAAGCCACTTTATTTATATGGATAACACTAACAAACTGCTGGAAGTAAACAATATTGAGGTTGTTTACAACGATATAGTGCAGGTATTGCGCGGTGTCAGCCTGTCTGTCCCCGAGGGAAGCATTGTGGCCTTACTTGGCACTAATGGAGCCGGAAAAACTACCACCCTCCGCGCAATAAGCGGATTACTGAAACCGGAAAATGGTTTTATCCGGGAGGGTTTTGTTAAATTCAGGGGTGAGGATATTACCAACCGGCTTGGTTCCCATGTGGTGAAACTCGGAACAACCATGGTTCCGGAAGGACGTCGGGTTTTCAAGCACTTGACGGTAGATGAAAATATCCGGGTTGGCTCCATAACAAGAAAGGATGGATCACAGAAAATCAAAGCTGATCATGGTCTGATGTATGAGCACTTTCCTAGATTATCCAAAATCACTCATCGCATGGCGGGATATTGTTCCGGTGGTGAGCAGCAGATGATCGCAATTGCCAGAGCATTGATGGCTGCCCCGAAAATGCTCATGCTTGACGAACCATCTCTTGGACTGGCACCGCTGCTTGTTAAAGAGATATTTGCCAATATCGAAACGATCAACAAAGACATGAGTACCACTATTCTGGTTGTTGAGCAGAATGCCAAAATAGCGCTGGGTATCTCAGATTATGCTTACATCATGGAGTCTGGCAGAATAGTACTGGAGGGCACCTCAAAAGAACTTCAGGAAAACCCGGACGTAAAAGAGTTTTATATGGGCATCACCAGAGGCGGTAGAAGAAAATCTTTCAAAGAGGTTAAGTCCTACAAGAGACGTAAACGATGGATGTAATGCGTTTGTTCCCGATGCGGCATGGACTCTCAGAGTGAGACTATTGCCAGTGACTGGAGCAAGGAGGAAGGGATGAAGTTTTTAGTAGGGTATAATGGCTCGGATGTGTCCAAGGCTGCACTATCTCTGGCACGGACTTACGCTGATCTTTTTGGTGCGGAGGTACTGGTGGTAACCTCAATGGTAGGAGGATTCAGCGAAAAACCCGAAGAAATAGGTAAAGCGACCAAGGACCTTGATTACGCAGAGAAATTCTTCCAGGAGAAAAACATACCGTGCAAAGCATTGCAACTGGCGCGAGGGATGTCGCCAGGCGAAGACCTGGTGATATTCGCAGAGGAAAATAACGTTGACCAGATTTTTGTAGGTATAGAAAAAAAATCGAAAACCCAGAAGATAATTTTAGGCTCGAATGCGCAATACATTATCTTGAAAGCGCCATGTCCGGTTGTCAGCGTAAACAGGCTTTAGCATAATGTTGATGTTAATATGCCGCCCGCCTCGAAGAGACACCACAGGAGCACAAACCAGCGCTATTTTGTTTGTAACTTTAAGATTTTGCGGAGGAATTGTTGCGAGCACACGATACGCCCGTTTTAGTATACTTCAGGAGACATTTAGACATATCGTAGGAGTCTAGACCGCTACGCGAAGATTTCGGAGGAGGAGTGTATACATGGGACTTTATGACCTTTCTTTCTATGATGTGATCAATCGGAACGCGCAGTCTTTCGCTAACAACATTTGCTGGCACGAGTTTGATGATGATCGTAAGCTGACATTTGCTGAATATAAAGCCGAAGTCGATATGTTGGCAGCAGGAATGTCTCGGGCCGGGATTCTCAAGGGTGATCGAATCGGTGTGGTGGGTAAGAACAGCCTAGAATTTTATCTAATTTACGGTGCCGCCGCATTTTTAGGTGCTATTGTCCTGCCAATCAACTGGCGCCTTTCCGCTGATGAGATGAGTTACAATCTGAGTGATTGTGAACCCAAAATGGTTTTCGCTGATGCTGAGTTCCAGCCAGCGCTTGAATCAAAACGCGAAGAATTGTCATTCATACAATCCTATTATAATTTAAAAGATGACAACGGTTCCTTTAATCCATTCAACTCATTGATAAATGAACATGATTTGTTGGAACCTGCCGAGGTGGAGAGCGCAGATGGTTTTGTCATCATACATACAGCTGCTGTTGGCGGCAGACCGCGGGGGGCCATACTCAGCCATGGAAACGTACTCCTTGCCGACTTTCATTTTGGTTACCACATGGAGCTTACATCCGCGGATGTTCATTTAAATTTATTGCCGCTGTTTCACGTGGCCGGGCTCTTTTTAGTGACAAGTACATTCCACGCTGGAGGCGTAAACCTGAATATCAGCAAGTTTGACGGCTCGGTGGCGGCAAAACTGATCCAGAATAGCAGCGTAAGCCTGTTCTTCGATTTTCCACCGATTTTGGAAACAATCATAAAAGCTGCCAAGGATGAGAGCTACGACATCAGTTCCCTGCGGGCGGTTATAGGTTTGGGAACCCCTGAAACGATTCAGCAGTTTCAAACAGAAACAAACGGTCATTATTACGTTATGTACGGCCAAACGGAGACATCCTGTCTTGCAAGCATTGGTAAGTATGATGATTGTCCCGGCTCAGCTGGCAAGATCATTATGCTGGGAGATGTAAAGCTGGTAGATGACTATGACCGCCAAGTCGCCGAGGGGGATGTGGGAGAAATTGCCCTAAAAGGTCCAATGGTTTTTCTTGGCTACTGGGGTCTTGAGGATGACAACCGGTATACGTTTCGGGACGGCTGGCATCATACTGGTGACCTGGGACGTTTTGACCCTGAAGGATTTCTATTTTATGCGGGGCGTAAAGCTGAGAAGGAACTCATAAAGCCTGGCGGCGAAAACGTGTATCCGCCAGAGGTCGAGAAGGTGATACTCCAACATCCTGCGATTGAAGAAACAGTTGTAATCGGTGTCCCGGATCCGAAATGGAAAGAGGGTATCAAAGCGGTTTGCCTCATCAAGGGCGGCGAGACTTTGGAAGCGCATCAACTGATTGAGTTTGTCGGGGATCGAATAGCAAGGTTTAAAAAACCTCAATATGTAGAGTTTGTAAGTGAAATGCCCCGTAAAACAGATGGATCTATAGATCGTGAAGAAGTGAAATCCCTTTATGGTAAGGCTTAAACAAGTTGCAGGAGAGCCTACGAAGGTTCGGTATCTGACAGATTACATCTGAACTACTACATTTAAACACCTCTTTAGCCAGCCCGTTTATCGGCGAACTTGAGAAGTTTTTCAGTGTTGACGATCGCCCGGGTGTGTTCGCCTTCGCTGACCACTCCCTCCTTATCTGCAGCACTCACTTTAAAACGGTACAGCTTTCCCTCCTGGCCAAGATATGTTGAGGTGATTGTCACTTCCTCCCCTGCTTTGGTGGGAGCTGTATGTGTTATATTTATACCAACCCCAACCGAGAGATAACCTTCTTCCAAAAGCGATTTCATGAATCGGGCAGAGCAGAACTCCATAAACGCAATCAAACGAGAGGTCGCAAAAACCGCGGGAAATTTATCCTCTGGATAGGGGCTGAGCGTACTCGCCAGATCCTGATCCTGAACCCTGTGAGTAATTTGATAACTCTGATTAAGCTCCATACCATTCTCCCTCTAATTGAGAATCATTACGTTCCCATCCTAAGCGTGGACCGAATTCTAACCTAACCTGGAGAATCTGTCACTTTGGTAGAAAAATTAATACTGGTTGGGGAGGTGAACACAAGGCAAGCATCAACCTGGAGAACCGTTATGCAGAAAAAACCCATGATCTCAAAAGATGGGAAAATCCCTATAACGCCTGTTGGGTATTTTAACGTATATAGGCAATTATCTATCTCGTCGTACTGTCGTCTGCACCGATACTGATCTTCACCGAAATGGCAACATGGTAAGAGCAAGACAATTAAGAGACTGAAAAAAATGATAAAAAAGGACGGATATGCGTAACCGCACCACACCTGTTACAAAAGGAATTTAAAGCAGATGAGCGGATTAACCTTAGCCTTTAAAGAGTTACGGCAGAATATAAGATAGTAACTGCCCGATGGCTTGTGGAGAACTGAATAGTGCGATCACGAAGAGCATGATCATCAGCCCGATAAACCCACCCAGAATTGCTGAAAAATCGAATTTGTACCACATAACTACTCCACTCTCAGCAATGTTGAGCAATCAGCACAAGCTGACCCTCACAAAAATATAATAATTTTTAACTTTGATGCAGAAAATAATATGTTTATTGATTACCTGGTTGAGAATAGGTGAACACTGGCTGCTCGCCTGAGGTTCTCCCGGTGTAAATCTGCCAGTGAGGTTGTAATTGATTCTCTTCAAATCCTACCCAGATGATCAAAAATTCGTTATATTCAATCGTAAATATATCAATCATTGACCTAATGGGGCCTTGATTCCGAGCCTACCGTGATCCGTCAATGACAAATGGCTCATTTCCATGACAGGGTTCCAACACCGTCACATGAGTCTGCAATCTTTAACGCAATTTGGAGGCATGTATGAATGTTGTTGAAACACTCACCGCCCATCACGCTACCCTGAGACAGCTCTATCGCCAGGCCGAGACCAATCCGAGTAAATTCGATACCTTCATTCAGCACCTAGTCGTGCACCACACCATGGAGGAGAAATATTTCTATGATCTGCTCCAGGGCTTTGAAGAAGCTGAACATGACTCACTCGAGGCGGTAAACGAGCATCATATTATCGAGATGATTATAAAGGATGCAGAGGGATTTCCCCGGGACCATCGTAATTTCCCGATCAAAATCGAGGGGCTGGGCGAATATACAGTGCATCATCTCGATGAAGAGGAGGAGGAGATATTCCCCCTTGCGACCCAGCTCTTTGAAGCCGAAGACCTGGATACGTTGGGCGCTCTGTTTGAGAAAGCCAAGGAAGAATTGCTCGGGGTTTCGCTGCCGGAGCTCCCCAAAGCGCTGGCGGCCAAATTTCCCGGGCTGCAGCAACCAAGCCCGGAAACCGGTGCATCACAACAGCGGCTCACTACCTCAAATACCGCTTTTGGATTGGGAATCGGCGGATTGAAATAATCGCCGGTAAATCAGTAAACAGCATATTATTAAAGGATATACACATGGATATTTTAAAACGTGAACTGGCGCCAATTCCAGTGGAAGCCTGGGCAGAGATTGATGAGCAGGCCACTCGCAGTCTGAAGGCAATGTTGTCGGGTAGAAAAGTGTTGGATGTGAGCGGCCCCATGGGTACCGATTTTCCCGGCGTCCCGGAAGGCAGGCTCAACTATCCGAAGAAACAGCCAAAGGGGGGATTGAAATATGGCATCCGTAAAGTTCATCATATCGTCGAAGTCAGAGTACCTTTTGAGCTCGACATTCACGAAATGGACAATGTGGTGAGAGGTGCCAAGGACGTCGATCTCGAAGGACTCGAGACCGCAGCTCGGGAGACCGCTCTATTCGAGGAACAGGTAATCTATCATGGCTTACCCGAGGCCAATATCTCCGGACTTAAAATTTGTGTGGGCGATGAGTGCCTAAGCATCGGTTCAAAACCGGAGGAACTGCTGGAAGGAATTGCTGATGGTGTCACCGCTTTTACAGGTAGATCAATCGATGGACCTTACAGCTTTATCGTCGGCCCCAAACTGTGGAGCCGCATGTCCGCCCATGTGCAGGGATATCCGATAAAAATGCAGGCCGAGACTGTCCTGGGCGGCCCCGTTTTACTGAGCCCCTACCTGAGTGGTGCATATGAAAACGAAGCCTACATGATAAGCCAGCGGGGTGGCGATTTGGAATTGATCCTCGGTCAGGACCTTGCTATTGGTTATGAAAGCCATTCCTCGACGAAGGTAAAACTATTTTTTACTGAGTCTTTCACCTTCAGGGTACTGGAACCGGCTGCAGTGCTCAACTTTACTGCTCGAAAGTAGGGTAAAAGGGGCAACCGCTCAGAGAAGTATCACCTGGTGGAGTTGTCGATTTGATGTAATCGCCCACAATCTTCGGCTCCACTGTTGTGACGGTTTAAGCTTCAGATACTGCCATATAGAATGCTGAACGTCGACCCTGCAGGCAGGATCTGGATGACCAGTAAGTGGTTAATTTAAATTCATATTTTCTCGTATATTTCAGATTTCAGATCTTTTTGATGTGCATCGGCAATTGCATGATGGGATACCCCCTCGATAAAGTGGCGGTCCATAAAAATCGGCATATGTTCCTCTCAGGCCCAAAATGGTAAATCACGCACGAGGCGACTCAATTGATTTTAAATAGCCTTATCAATAATACAATCAACCAGATGGGTGAGGTGTATCACGAAGAAACCCTCCGGCTTCAACAGAATTGGCGTTACGTGCCTGGGAACAAGAAGAGCGCGTGAAGACGGGAGGGCTGAAGGGAGTCAGCCCTCCCCATGCTAGATCAGTGGTTGATATGGCCTAAGTTTATCTAGCAGTTTACAGAACAATAGATCGATACTGCCCTGGCCTGGTTTAAGTCGTTGAAGATCCAGGGTGGACACAAGTTTTCACTATCAAGAGGTGGTACTTAAAGATCTGCTGGCTTGACCCTTCACTGGTTTAAATGCATCAAACATGGCATACAGCATACCAAAACAGGCCACAAAAAGCGGAAGTATGATAAAAAAGACCACCGGCAAAAACCACAGTGCAACAATTACCTGATCAACTGCAAACATGAATAACCCCTCTCAGTGTTTGAATAAAAATATTCAGAATTTTTGGAAAATGTATCAAGTTTCTTCGAAACCATTTTCAGATTAAATGGAATTCTATATGTCCAAAAAATGAAAATCAATCGGGCGCAACCCTACACACACTGAGTGTATATACCTATTTGGTGAGATCGCCAGGTGTAGTGTTACTTTGTCGTATAGATCGGCCAATTTGATTGATTTTAAATATTATATCAAATGGTTATACAAAAATCAGACAATCCCCTTCTCTCCTGAATGATGTGCGTATTGTGCAAATATCGTTTCGGTAACCTTTCTGGCTCTTCCTGCCACTCCTCTGTCCTTCACACCAATTATCCTGACAATATTTCTTGGAGCTCATGATAGAGGCCCGGTATCGCCGGTCGCCTGGCCTGGTTGGAAAACAAGTGGTCTTCAATTATTTCATTATGCGTTTTGGGCATCCGGCACAGGAACTCCGGACTGACATTGCTAGCCAAAAAAATTGAACTTTTTTATCACTAACGATTTCCTAATCTTACAACCGAAATAACCGGGGCAGTCAGGCCTCTTATTTCCATACAAGCCGGCCGCCAACACCCGAGGACCACGGGTGCGTCACCGCGTTGAACAGATGAAGATAATTTTAGGCAAACACCCTGAATTCATAGCAGTGCAGATAAAAACGCGAAGATGTTTTCGACAAGCGAGTACTGATAATCGATCCGGGGGAGGAGTTGATCCTTCACAATCTGAACCTTTCCCATATTGAACTGCTGAGCAGCCCTCAGAATATTACCCTCTGATTAGAGGAATAAGATTGATAGGTGTGCCCCTTATTAATCATTGCATAATCTCCAATTACATATAATCCTGTGAGCAAAACAGCTCCCTGGACCCTTCGCCTCCATCATGCGCTTTCGAAATTTTTAGAACACCGATCGGCCCCCATCCAGGTTGCCATATCTTTGAATTAGAATATGAAAACGGCAATTCTCTCCGACGTCCACGGGAATCTTGAAGCCTTAAATGCGGTGATGTCCGACCTCGACGAGTTCAAGCCTGACCGGACTGTCTGTCTTGGTGATCTAATAGGCTACGGACCGGACCCGGAAGCGGTGATCAACATAGTGGCTGCCCATGGTATCTCCTGTGTACTCGGTAATCATGAGGCAGCTCTGAGCTCTGAGAAAGCGCTGGGCTGGCTCAACTTTATGGCCCGGGAAAACAACCTTGCCACCAAGGCTTTGCTCTCAGATCAGAGTCTAGAATTTTGTACGGCACTACCCCGGTCGATCAGTTTCGACGAATCGTGCTTCGTACATGGCTGCCCGCCGGATTCGATCCTTAAATATCTCTACATGCTCAGAGATGGTGACATCACCAATATGGTCGAAACTTTACCGGAAAAAAGATTCTTTGTCGGGCACACCCATGATCTGCAACTGATCACGGTTTCCGGGAGCAAAATCGCGCGGGCCAAACTCACTGAAGGAATTTCAAGACTTGATGATGAGAGTCGCTACTTTATCAATGTCGGCAGCGTTGGCCATCCAAGAGACGGCAGCAGCAAAGCAAAATACGTTATCTGGGATTCCAGTGATGGGACGCTAATGGTAAGAGCGATTTCATATCCAGCCGAGGTGACGGCCGAAAAAATAATATCCCGAGGGTTTCCCAAAGCCTATGCGATATGTATCTGCCCATCATTCAGATAAGTTTCTGACATGCTGAAAAAGCGATCAATCGACTGGTCAGCTGCGTACCGACTAAGAAGAAGCAGCTATGAATAAAATAGGCCGTTACGAAATTTGCGGCCGCCTTGGCCGCGGGGGAATGAGCACGGTTTATAAGGCCCGCGCCCCGATTACCGAACGTATTGTTGCCCTCAAAGTATTGAAACCGCGCGATGAGATTTTTGAAGACTTAGTCGGCTGGCCGAAGCTCAAAGAACTGTTCATAGAAGAGGCAAAAATCATGGGAGGCATAACCCATGATCATGTCGCCAAGGTGATCGATGCGGACCTCGATGATGACACTCCTTTCATGGTCCTGGAATACTTTTCGCATTCAATCGGAGATTTCATCGGTGAGGCCTACAAAGTTGAACAGGACACCAGGGTCATCAGCATCCCACGCTCCTACATGTATATCAGCCAGGTGCTCAAAGGCCTGGAGCGTCTCCATTTCGCCGGTGTGGTCCATCGGGATATCAAACCCTACAACATGATGATCACCAACGATGACCGGGTAAAAATTATCGATTTCGGTCTATCCCGGGTGCGCGGTGAGGAATCGTTGGCAATTCCCGGAATGCAGGTGGGGTCGCCTTACTACGCCGCCCCCGAACAGATGGCCGCCCCGGAAAGGGCCGACGGACGGGCCGACCTCTTCAGTGCGGCGGTATTGATGTACCGTATGCTCACCGGCAAACTGGTTGAACTTACCCACGGAACGATCGAACCTCCCAGTCACTTCAATCAGGATTTGAGCGATGGTTGGGATCAGTTTTTATGCAAAGCGCTCGCCTCACAGCCGGACAACCGTTTCTTCAGTGCCCAGGAGATGCGTTTGGTTCTCGAAGACGTCTTCAATGAGTGGCAGACCGATTCAGCCGCAACATGCCGTTGGTATCAGCCTACGGAGGGGGATCAACCTCATTTTACCCAGCGCCCGAGAGCAAATCCGATCCGACTGATGTACAAGGACATCAGAAACGATCTGCAGCTCGACGACCTCTTTCGCCCTCACCATTTTCATCAACACCAGCTACAAGTTGTGAGCTCCCTGATGCTCTATGATCCGCTCACCGGGCTCCATTGGCAAAGGCAGGGCTCGGGCTATACTCTGGACTGGCATCAGGCCCACAGCTACGTCAACTATCTCAACGGGCATACCTTCCAGGGAAAAACGACTTGGCGACTGCCGACCACGGAAGAGCTGCTGTCTATTTTACGGCCGCCTACGGTGGAGCGGGACATTTGTCTGGATCCGAGTTTTACGCCCACCATTCACTGGCTCTGGTCAGCCGATCACTGCAACAAAAAACAGGCTTGGATGGCTGATATTCTAGAGAGTTATCTTGGACGTCAGGATCTGGAGGGTACTGCCTCGGTGTGCGCTGTGAGCGGCTGATCCAAAACTTCTCCTGCAGTGCTTGATTAGATCAGACGCCATAATACAATTATGCCAATGAAAAAGTATCTGCACGGTTACTCCATCATCCTGCAAAACATTGATTTTTCTTTACCCCAAGACTCTCTGGTTCATTGATTTCTCGAATGCTCATCTACAAAATTGATCGAAGATGCAGCACTGCCTGCCACGGTAAGACCACTCATCAACAGATCGCCTCAGACCAGAGCAATTCATCTACCAAGATCACCCTCTCTTACCGGTAACATAACTGAT
>JABDQA010000096.1 GCA_013042475.1 Desulfofustis sp. | reverse complement strand
ACCACGGTATTGAACGCTTCGACAGCCTGTCTGTTTCCTCTCGCCGCAAGCCCCATTAAGACTAGAACTATAATCGCCAAATAGTATGGCGGGCGTCCCTCCATAGTCGATCCGACCTTACCACCATGCCGCCAGTAGGATGTCGGTGGGATCTTGCTAATTTTTTAGATTAGAAATAAACGGGCATAATATCTGTGTATCTCTGTTCATTCATTAATGATCCCGCCCCTTGACGTACTACTTTGTGGCATTAGTGTTGCGGTGTTTGATAGATGCGGTTCCAACAGCACCTATATTCATGGTTGATTCATTATCCCTACAGGGAGGTTGTAAAAATGACTACTGTTATCGCAGTACATGAAGTGAATGATGTCGCCCACTGGCTAAGTTCGCCAAAGCGAGCAGAGTTTTTCGGTGCGCACGGGATGACCTTGAGGACGTTTGTCAGTCCCGGCGGGGGACGCCGAGTGGGTCTCATCATAGAGAACGTACCAAGTCTTGAAGCCCTCAAAGAGGCCCTTCAGGGGGTTGATGCCGCCGAGGCAATGAAGCATGACGGAGTGATTCCGGACACAGTGGAGCTCTTCGTAGCATCATAGTCAGCAAGGCTGCCTAACAATTCATACCAGGGAACTGCCTGCAGCACCCAAATTTTAATAGGATAGGGTTAATGGCCCCCAAAGTTTCAATTGTCTGTGACATACCAGCGGGTATCTCCGTCCAGATTATACAGGTTGATATTGCTCGCCGTTATTAGATGTTTTTGCCGCTCTTTCCCTCCCAGCCTCCGCCTCTATCTTAATCGAATCGGGATCAGGAGACAATAACTCCACCGCATCGCAAATGACCAGGATTCTCGCTATGGGCTACGGTATCTGCAGGCAGCGTCTCGCTTTGTCTAAATATATAGCTGAAACGTTTTGAACTAGTCGCCTGTGTTGAATGGGGGGAGGATATTTCTGCCAGCCTCAGGAGCGCTTCTTTAAAGTTTCTATCTCTTTGCGCAATTCTTCGACTTCAGCGATGAGTTTGTTGCGTTCGGTAAATAAATCGCGCAGATCCCGCTCGACGTTCCTGGTGATTATCTGCATGTCTCTGAGTTGATCCAAAAGCCTGCGATCCTCAATGGACTGTTCCAGACTTGTCAGCCATTTTCTCACATCTCTGATCGTTTTCATCTACCGGTCCTCCATATTCATGCGGACATTATAGCACAGGAGACAACTCAAAAATCAATCCTGACCATTACATTTTTATATCAAGATGCATGATACTTGCTTTACCACCGCGGGCGACTTAATTATCTAGTGGTGTGCTTTTCGACCTCCCATCTATCCAATCACCATCCGCAGGACATAAGATTTCCTTAGTCGATGGGATCGTCAGGCCGTAATACGGTTCATTAAGAGGGGAGATAAAGAGTAAAAATCAGGCAGGGGGATTCAACCATGCGCAAGATCTCGATGCAGGAAGTGGAGCGTCACAATACTCCTGACGATTGTTGGGTGGTAATAAACGACAAAGTGTACGACCTATCAACCTTTCAGTCAACACACCCCGGAGGGTCTGAAATTATTACCGACAACGCAGGAAAAGATGTTTCCAACCTGTTCAATGAAGTGCACCCGAAGGATATCGTCGAACGACTCCTGTCCCCCGATGCCTGTCTTGGATTTGTCGATGAAGAAACGGTCGATCCCGCAAAACATACCGTTGCCGGGAAGGAAAAAGCTCCCTCCCGGGCTCAGCAGCACGTTTTAGAGCCGCAAGCTGCTGGTAAAACCGAGGGGCAGCAGTGGCAGAAACCGCCCCTGGAAGCCATGCTGAACACCTTTGATTTTGAGAGCGTCGCTGCGCATACGATGACAGAAGAAGGCTGGGGCTACTACTCATCCGGTGCCGATGATGAAATCACCCTGCGGGAGAATCATACTGCATTTCAGCGTGTCTGGTTCAAACCGCGCATTCTGGTCAATGTCAAGAGCATCGATATGACAACCTCCATACTTGGAGTAAAATCGTCTTTTCCCTTATATTTCAGTGCAACCGCACTGGGCAAACTGGCTGATGATGAGGGTGAACTGGCTATTTCACGCGCTGCTGCTGTCAATGATGTGGTCTACATGTTGCCGACCCTCTCTTCATATTCGCTGGATGAGATGCTGGATGTCCGCCAGCCCGGTCAGACGCACTTTGCCCAATTGTATGTGAACCCCAAAAGGGAGCGCACCATAGAATATGTTAAGCGTCTGGAAGCCGGCGGTGTCAAAGCACTGTTCGTCACGGTTGACGCACCTCAGCTTGGGCGTCGTGAAAAAGACATGCGCAACAAATTCACTAAAACCACCGACGTTCAGAAAGGCGATGATGTCAACCGCAGCGAGGGTGTTGCAAGAGCGATCAGCGAGTTCATCGACCCGAGCCTGTGCTGGGAAGATATCACCTGGCTGAAAACCATCACCACCCTGCCCATTATTTTAAAGGGCGTCGGATCCGGACTCGATACGGTGGAGGCTTTGAAAATGGGCTGTGCGGGGGTGGTGCTTTCGAATCATGGGGGCAGGCAGTTGGATACCGCCCGTTCTTCAATCGAAATATTGCCCGAAGCGGTCGCCGCGCTCAACGGTCATGATCCCAGCTGGCGATCACGCTTCGAGGTATGTATAGATGGAGGTATTCGACGCGGCAGCGATATTTTCAAAGCCATGGCTCTTGGCGCTTCTGCGGTGGGAATCGGCCGCCCGGTTCTTTACAGCCTTGCTTCTTACGGCCAGGCCGGGGTTGAGAGAATGTGCTCGCTTTTCAAGGAGGAGCTGACCATGGTAATGCGGCTGATGGGCACACCATCGATCGCCGATATCACCGAAGAGCATGTGCTCTACTCCAACCTGATGACCCATGTGCCGGCCCAGTCCCGCGACCATCTTCAGCTCGACACCTATGAGCCGCTGCGACCGGCCGCGAGGTTGAAATAAGGTATTTAGCGTATCAGTGGTATGGCTTCAGGAGCCCGGTCCGCAGTCAAGGCATCTGGGCGGCGGCATGGGCCCCATACTTAAGCCATGATTCAGGATTCTCAGCGCCGACCGGACCCCTTCCTCGACAACCGGGTGGTAGAAGGGGCGTTCGAGCATTTCTGACACCGTTAAATGAGACTGGTGCGCCCAGGCCAGCAGGTGGCCGATGTGTTCGGCCCGCGGACCAACCATCTCAGCCCCCAGGAAACGGCCGGTACCTTTCTCACCGTAGACTCTTAGAAGCCCCCGATTGACGAGCATCACCCGTGAGCGACCCTGGCTGCGCCAGTTCACCTCTCCGATAACAAATTCGACTCCCAGCTTCTGCAGCTCGGCATAAGACTGACCGACCATCATGATCTGCGGGTCGGAAAATACGATCACCAGGGGGGTACTTTTCTTAAAATGCCTGACTTCCGGAAAATTCGCCGCATTAAACCCTGCCGCCTGTCCTTCGTCAGACGCTTCATGAAGCAGCAGCAGATGATTGGTGGCGTCACCGGCGATAAAAATATGCGAATCACCGGCTTGACCGGAATAGGGGTTGAAAAGCGGCACGCCATGTTCGTCCAGTGCGATTGAGGTGTGCTCCAGGCACAGAAGTTCGACGTTGGGAACCCGGCCTGTTGCTGAGAGCACATATTCAAAAGATTCCTGGTGAGATTGTCCATCAGCTATAAAGTCGATCTGCACCCGGCCG
>JABDQA010000094.1 GCA_013042475.1 Desulfofustis sp. | reverse complement strand
AACACGGAAGTTAAGCTCTTCTGCGCCGATGGTACTGCATGGGCAACTGTGTGGGAGAGTAGGTCGCCGCCGAATTATCATAACACAAAACCCCTTGCCTCATCTGAGGTAAGGGGTTTTGTCGTTTGCAGCACGGGAACCGCACCGCAGGGGACAGGCTTAAGTCTGTCCAATCATTGTGGATGGCCTTTTAGCTCAGGAGCAGTTCCGGCCTTTATCTTTTTCTGTCGTCTGTTCTCTGGCCTCTGTCTTCTGATAAGGTCACCGCCAGGAACGGCCATCCTGCTCCAAAAGCAAATCAGCTTCTTCGGGACCTGGAGACCCTGCCTCGTAGAACACCAGCGATGATGTCACTTCACGGAGCCGATCGATATAGCTCCAGCTGCCCTGGAGCCAGTCCCAGCGGGTAAAAAGCAGAGGTTCGCCGCTGATAACACTGGCCAGAATAGCCTCATAGGCCTCCGGAGTATTGGGACCAAAATGACAGTGATGGCAGAAATCCATCAGTACCGTTTCAGATTCATGGTCTTCTCCGGGCTTTCTGACATTGAAGGCAATGGCAATCCCCTCGTCGGGCTGGATGCGAATGATTATGATATTGGGTGTATCGAGTGTTGCCAGCCCCTCGAGCAACTGCTCTTTAAAAATCACTTTGATTTCTGCATATCTGCGATCCAGTCGCTTACCTGTTCTTAAATAAAAAGGAGTATTAAACCAACGGGGGGTGTCCACAAAGGCACGAACAGCGACGTAGGTCTCGGTCGTCGATTCTGATGGTACGCCATTCTCCTGGCGGTATGATCGAATCGAATCGCCGGCCGACAGCGGAGACACGTACTGGCCGACAACCACATCGTCGGCTGCTGGCGGACGCAGAGCTGAGATCACCTTTACCGCCTCATCGCGAACCGCATTGCCATAACCCGACTTAGGGGGTTCCATTGCGGTAAAACAGAGTAACTGGAGCAGATGGTTCTGTAGCATATCGCGGATGGCGCCACTCTTGTTGTAATAGGCAGCACGCTCTTCGACACCGAGCGACTCGCTCACCGTTATCTGCACACTGTCGATGGCGTCACGGTTCCAGCCGCAGGAGAAAATCTCGTTGGCGAATCGCAGAAAGAGGATGTTCTGAACCAGTTCCTTGCCGAGGTAGTGATCGACTCTATATATCTGCTCTTCGTCGAGCACCGCGGAAATCTGCCGATTCAATTTGCGAGCCGAGGAAAGATCGGAGCCGAACGGTTTCTCGAAAACAACCCTTTTCCAGCCCAGCTCATCGATAAGCGGCTCTATGATTGCCGCAACAGTGCCGAAGATAGAGGTGGGCAGGGCCAAATAGAAGAGAGTGCTGTCGCCGCAGCGGGTCTGCTCTCTTACCTCGGTAACAATTGATTCAAGTTGTGCTGCATTCCCATTTTCAAGATCAAAACTGCGATATTTAATCATGGCTGTTAGCCGTTTGAGGATAGCTTCATCGGCCTGATCGATAAAGCTCTTCAGCTCAAGACGCTCCAAATACTGGCTTTGGGAATAAGGCTTGCGGCCAAGACAGAGAATAGCTGTCCGGTCGTCGACCTGTCCGCGCTCGAGCAGACGGTAAAATGAGGGAATCAACTTTCTTTTGGCAAGGTCGCCGGTCGCCCCGAAAATGATGGTCATATGCGGATCAAGTTTCACGAACGCCTCCGTTACTGTCTGTCAGAATAAAATGGCTGTCTATGGTTCTGGCGATTTTTGCAGGGCACTTTCTCAGCGGCATAGAATCGTCAATGAAATTGTTGAAAGACTGTTGCTTATTTCCCCCTAAAAACAGCAGCACTGCAGTCGAGGCCCTGGATAGCAGCTTCGGGGACGCACTCATCCGCTCCGGGGGCGGCTTAGGGGCCGATGCGGTGACGAAGAAAAAATCATCCTGGCTGTCAACCGTTTCGTGTTCCGGAAACAGTGAGGCAATATGCCCATCTTCCCCGCTCGAAAGGAGCAGCACATCAAGGTGCCCACCAACCTTCTCAAGTTCCTGGCGATATTCTGCAAGGGCGGCCTGCTCTTCCCCCGGTCGAAAGACAAAAGGGTGTAAATTGGCAGGGACCATATAGGGGGCGACATGAGAATAAACCAGTCTGTAGTTGGAATCCGGATGATCTATTCCCACCAGACGCTCGTCGATCATGAAGAGATGCACTCGTTCCCAATCAACCGATTCATATCTCAGCAGATCGAGAATCGTTCCCACGCTGCGGCCGCCGACCACGCCAAAGCACACCTGCTGCTTTCTGCTGAGTGTCTCATTAAAGCTGCTGACCAGCAAGCTGGCAGCCCGTATCTCGAGTTCCCGACGGTTCCCCTTGATGATCAATTCAGCTCCTCCCAGGATTAACTCCGCTCAAGGATCACTCACCGGTTCAGGATGTAAATCGGAAAGCGATCCCGGAGGATTATATGGGTAGCTACAATAACTTCTTTTCCTTCAGGTCTTTGGTAAAGACATCTACCAGACCATCGAAAAACGATTGGCTCATATTCGGGTCCACTGATTTCGACTGGGCGGACCAGATCAGCTTCTCTGTCTTAGCATCGTAAAGATTCGATTCGATTGACACCGTGGTAACCGTATAGGTATAGCCCGGCCGGTAACGAACCTCCCGATAAGCAAGTGGATAGTAGCGGTGCATCTTTGAATAGTAGGGATCCACATAGATCGGTTCTGGTGGACTGTAGTGCTGCTTCTCATCGGTGCTGAGATGTCTGGTTATCAGAACATAACGGGCATCCGACATGGTGACAGCAGTTTGTACCGCCTGTTTTGTGGGCTCGATATCTGAATTCTGAAGGCTGTAGCTTGGTATTCCCCTTACGCCTGATTCACTGAGCTTTGTTACAAACCCGTCCTCGTAGAGCCTTCTGCTGGTTTCCTCCTCGGTAACAGCAATCACCAGGACATCGCGAAGTAAGTTGTTGCCAGCATAGCTCTGATCATGCCAGGTAGCAGTCAAACTTGATGAAGCACAGCAATAGAGAAGAAAAGGCGCTGTCAACACCATGAGCATTCGCCGCAACACCTGGTACCATCTCTTAATCTGCATTGCGTCTCCTTCTTGGAGAAGGGTGAAGCATAGAAGAGTCACCTACACTGCAGGCTGTCAATCACCGAGGCAGGTGCCTACATTGCGGGCACTTTCCAGCCAGCAGTGATCAACAGGAACCACTTTTCTTTTGCCGACTACGTCTTTGAGCGGAACTGGCTCGGTACCGTCACCCCTGACGGCAATCATTACGTTGAAAAGCCCCTCTTCGATATACCGTACACAGGCGCTGCCGAGTTTCGTTGCCAAAATACGGTCCGTGGCCGAGGGTGTCCCACCCCGCTGGAGATGTCCAAGAATGGTAAGCCGAGACTCAAGGCCCGTCATCTTCTCGAGCTGCTGCGAGAGCCGCAGGGTGTGCTCTGATCTTTTCTTGGAAAAGCGGCTGTAGGCTTCGCTTGCTTTTTTGATCTCCTTATGGCTGCCATCTTGCTTGGCTTTCATTTTTTTAGCTCGGAGCCTATCCCTTTTCTTTTTCTCATCGATTGACAGGGCGCCTTCGGCAACCACCACAATGCTGAAATTGTTTCCTCTCTGCTGGCGGTGACGGATGGCTCTGGCCACGTTTTCGTGATCGTAGGGTATCTCAGGAATGAGGATCACATCGGCCCCGCTTGCCACGCCGGCGCCAAGAGCCAGCCAGCCGGCATTATGGCCCATCACCTCGATCACGATAATACGGTGATGGCTGTGGGCCGTTGAGTGTAACCGGTCAATGGCTTCAGTAGCAATTTCCACTGCGGTATCGAACCCGAAAGTCACATCGGTCCCGTACACATCGTTGTCGATAGTCTTTGGCAGGGTCAGGATATTCAATCCCTTCTGAGCCAGGCGGAAGGCGTTCTTCTGGGTACCTCCCCCACCTATGCATACCAGCCCATCGAGATTGTGCCGATAATAATTGTCACAGATCACCTCGGTCATGTCCATGAGTTCGCCACCCACCGGCATCTTGTGGGGTTTATCCCTGCTGGTGCCGAGAATCGTGCCGCCCAGAGTCAAGATTGAAGAGAGCATGGAGCGCTCGAGACGCAAGATCCTGTTCTCCATCAAACCGCGGAATCCGTCCCTGAAACCGACGACCTCCATATGACCGGTGTCCAGTGCCGTTTTTCCAATGGCCCTGATCGCTGCATTCAGACCGGGACTGTCGCCACCGGCGGTCAAAACACCAATATGTCTGCTCTTCATGTAGTTTCCTGTTGATGATGGTCTCGCCGACTTGAATTCTCAGCGATTAGTTCTATCGGAGAACGGATTGCTTGGGTTCAGGCTGGGTTATTCTTTCTGATCTCTAGAATTGTTCTGTGACTTTAAGAGAACAGCTACCTGCCGGTTTCCCTGTTTGGTGTTCAGTTGCGTGTCAATGGCCGGAAAATCAGCAATGAACTGGTTCTTTCTGCTTTTGAGTTGCCGCAATCGATACTGGTCCAACAGGTGAAACAGGAAAAATAGAATCAAGATCAGTGCGGAACTCAGTTTCAGCCAGTAGGGCAGTGTCTCCCGCACTTCAGATATCACAGCACCGGCCTCAATGTCAAGGAACTGATACAGGGTATCGAGACCAAGTCCGAAGAGAATTGACACCACGGCGATTACCAACAAATAACGGATTGTGCCCATCTTACCGAGAATACTGATGAGCACCGATAATGATGTCATGTTAGTGGCCGGTCCGACCAGTAGAAAAACCAGGACAGCGCCCGGACTTGCCCCTTTGAGCAGAAAAGCCGCGGCAATGGGGGTGGAGGCGGTTGCACAGATATAGATCGGCATGCCCATCAAAAGCATGGCCAGCATCGCCACGATACCCCCGCCCAGTATCATCTGTGACAAACTTCCCGGCATGTAAACGGTGATGATACCGGCAAGAAACAGTCCGACAAAAAACCAGACAGCGATATCCGCCCAGATATCTTTAAACCCGTACCTAAGACCCTCTGAAATCCTGCCTGCCAATGATTTTTTAAGGGCGACTGGACTATCATTCTCTTCAATGGTTGGAGGCGGCACCAATGGAATCTGGCCCGGTTGAGATTTCCAGCTTAGGCTGTTTTCCAGAAATCCAGCCGAGATACCGGTTACAAACGCGGCAATAGGTCTGGTCACAGTCATTATGGGATCGAGCAACGCATAGGTCACGGCAATAGAGTCGACGCCTGATTCAGGTGTCGATACCAGAAACGAGGCGAGTGCTCCCTTGTTCGCCCCCTGCTTCTTGAAGGATGCTGCCGCCGGCAGCACACCGCATGATCAGAGCGGCAGAGGGATACCGAACAGGGCTGCCTTTACAACCGAGCGGTATTTGCCATGCCGCAGATGGCGTATAATAAAATCCTGATTGATGAACGCCTTAATGCAGCCAGCCACCACAATGCCTAAAATGATGTAGGGAGAGGAATCAAGCAGAATCCTACACATTTCCAGACCGACTTCCGTTATTGCTGTCATACCTTTTACCCTTGCGTCAGTTCCAATACGTGATCACGGGCCACCTGGGCCAGCTGCGTGACATGATCGTCCACCAGCCTGTAATAGAGCACCTGACCTTCTCTTCTGTTTTTCACAAGATTCATGGTACGCAAGATGCGGATCTGGTGGCTGGCAGCCGATTCACTCACCCCGAGAAGGGCAGCCAGATCGCAGACGCACATTTCCTGCCCAGCCAGGGCCAGAAGAATTTTAAGTCTGCCGGGATCGGCCATGGCCTTGAACAGATCACTCATAGAGTCGATCTCCGTGTAATAGAGCAAGTGCCGACGAGCAACCTCGAGGCGGTCTTCGTGTATAATTCTTCGTTCGCAGAGATCCTGATTCACTTTTTACCCATTATATGAAAATTTGTTCATATATTAAAACCATAACTATTCTGGCGCAACAAAGAAGATGCATTTTTTTGTTCATTTGACGATAATATCGGGAATTACATATAAATTAGACAGCATCCCACCTTGCCCATGCCCGGAAACCTCTACATTGTTGCCACACCAATCGGTAACCTAGAAGATATGACCCACAGGGCCACTCGCATCCTGAAAGAAGTCGATCTTATCGCTGCAGAAGATACTCGTCATACCAGAAAACTCCTGACTCATTTCAACATTCACACCCACATGGTGAGCTACTACCGGGAGAAAGAAGCGAGCCGCACCGATGAGTTGATCGACCGGCTGCTGGAAGGCGAAAACATTGCGCTGGTGAGCGATGCAGGAACCCCAGGCATCTCAGACCCGGGTGCCATCCTGGTGAATAAAGCCCGCTGGGCTGGAATTTCAATCATTCCTATTCCCGGTCCATCAGCGTTGACTGCAGCATTGAGCTGTGCCGGTCTCGAGCCAGGCTCTTTTCTGTTCTCAGGTTTTGGCCCCGCCAAAACTTCATCGAGAAAAAAGCTCTTTGAATCGTTATCAACCTTTTCGTATCCCTTGGTCTTCTATGAATCACCGCACCGCATCGGATCGTTTATCAAGGACGCCCATGCTGTTTTCGGTGACCGCACAGTTCTTTGGGCCAGGGAGATAAGCAAGAAATACGAAGAGATCGAAGAAACCACACTGGAGCTGTTGGAATCCAAGATTAGTTCCGAGAAAATCAGAGGCGAACTGGTGATTATCATCCATCCCGGCAGTGATGACAGACCTGTAGCGGAGTCGCTAGAAGAGATCTTGGTCTGGTACCGTGAAAACTCAGCCCTGTCGCTTAAGGATGTGTGCAGAAAAGTAGCTGCAGACATGGGCATTGGCCGCTCGGAGGTTTACAAACAGGCCCTAACAATCTGGAATAAAAAACAGTGAGACCATGAGAACCTGTGTGACGCCTGAAGGAACTTTTGTCTATGGAATACACAAACCTGCCTATCGGGTGCGCAACCTGCGCAGCCGAACGAGAATAGAGAATCTCGGTGTTGACCAACACGGATCGGTGGTGGATAACGAGGTGAACTATCCACCAGACGACGTCGAAGTCGAGCAGGCTGACTGGATCTATGAAATTGCCAACCCATTGTCGTTCAGAGGATCCACCTTCATTGGCAAAGGCTGGGCTGACCGAAGTGCGGCCAACCCCGGTCGCATCAGACTGGTGGAGAAAGCGGAAGTTTCCCTTCATCGAAGTCTCGAAGGCCACGGTCTTGCCCCCGCCCTGATCGACACCCTGCCCCGGCCGCTGCTCCTGGGATTGGCGACCAGTTCGACAGATGGTGCCGACCTGGTAAGGCTGGCCCATATAAGTTGCAGGCTTCTGTGTGATGAAGATGGCCTCCCAATGGGTCTTTATTATTCCGATGGTCCAGCCGGCACGCCGGAGATAATCGATTTTGAGCTCTTCGAGGCCGTCGCCAACAACGTGCATCTGCCGAATGAATATAAAATCGCCATGGTGATCCGCCCGGGAGCCCAGGGCCACAGTGAAATCATGGGAGACTATCACAAATCTGATGCGACCCATATCTACGAATATCTGAGAACAAATTCCTATATCGGCGGCGGTCACTATGCGGCGAATATGGCCGACGACGCGATCAGGTACCGCATCGCTGACCTGACCAAGGCTGATATATACGGCCTCAGGCATCTGTACTACCAGAGATGCTACGCACGATTTGCTGACTTCCTCGCCATTCCACTGCCGGATCCGCCCCTGTCCGAGGAAGAGCTCGAAGAATTACGACAGAAGATTGCCGGTCACATGGACCTCTCAACCGCGGAGATGGCGTCAACCCTGTGGGGTTGGAACTTCGGATTCGATTTCAGTTCCTCGGGATTTCGGCTCCACGCCTCCCATCAGCAGATCCATCAGCAGTATGCCATGATCCCCAACCAAGTTGAAGGTTTCTCAGGCTCATCTGATAAGTCGACCACCTATAAGCCTTATTCTTCGGGGGACATGATAGAAGAGCTTATAACCGCATATCGGAATGTTCATGACAGCAGTTTCTTCAACGATTATATTCAGGCGCTCGAGACTAACGTCCGCATGGATGGCCGTGACGACCTCAATAGAGAGCTGATCGTCTGGCAGGACGACCAGGTCGTGCTCTTTGTTCCCAAAGCCCAAACCTCGCAGTGGGAATTGCAGCTCATGACCAGACCAAACAACGATGGTGGATTTCCGGGTACAATCATCGAGACCCCGACCCAGGTCCGCCGTTCGCTTGATCTCGGCATCCTCATGGCCCAGAAAGCATTGGCCGGTCTGGGCGCCTCGATGGTCACCACCATAGAGTACTCGAAACGATTCTTCTCAAAACTCACCGACCAGCCACTCATCTACTGTTTTCTTCCGAAACTGCCGCAGTCCATGGGGGCCTTCAGCGAAGCCCAGTTACGTTTCATCAACGGCCATTACCCCGAAGATTTCGCTTTGGTCTGCCGGCAGAGTCTCCGGGAACAGGGTTTGACACAAGAGTAAAGACCGAGCGGCAGCCATTTTCCCTGTTGAGCCAACTCCCCTATTGGTGTAGTGTGCAGAGCTTACTGGCAGCATTGAGATTATCCGATATCTGGAGTGTACCATGAGTACAAGGAAGTATTTCGGCAACTGGGGTGGAAGTTATATACCAGAAGCATTGCATGAAACATTCAGGCAGCTTGACATCGCCTATCAGCAGATCAGAAACGATCCCGCCTTCTGGGACGAGTATACCGCCCTGATGTCGACCTACTCCGGCCGCCCTACCCCTCTCACCCACGCCGAAAATCTTTCCAACCATTTTGGCGGGGCTCAGATCTATATAAAACGAGAGGATCTGAACCACACCGGCGCTCATAAAGCCAATAACGTCATGGGCCAGGGACTGCTGGTCAAGCGTATGGGTAAAACCAGGGTGATCGCTGAAACCGGCGCCGGTCAGCACGGAATCGCCACGGCAACTATGGCGGCAAAATTCGGCCTTGAATGCACCGTCTACATGGGCGAGGAAGATGTCCTGCGCCAGCGACCAAATGTTTTCTGGATGGAAAAAATGGGGACCACCGTGGTTCCGGTCATGGATGGCTCGAAAACACTCAAGGATGCGATCAACGAAGCCTTTCGGGATTGGGTTACCAACATGGACAACACCCACTATGTATTCGGCACCGCCTGCGGTCCGGCACCTTATCCCGAAATGGTCTCCTGGCTCCAGTCGATCATCGGACAGGAAGCTGCAGAGCAGATCGTCAGCCAGCATGGCAAACTGCCTGCACGCGTATACGCTTGCGTTGGCGGGGGATCTAACTCGCTGGGCATTTTTCAGAGATTTCTCGAGGAAGAGCAAACAGAACTTGTCGGAGTTGAAGCCGGGGGCCACGGACTCGACAGCAGTCAGCACGCCGCACGGCTCTGCGGCAACGATGCCTCCGCCGGAATCGCCCAGGGATACAAAACCATGTTCCTGCAGAATGATGACGGCCAGATGCTCGATACCCATTCGGTATCGGCCGGCCTCGATTATATTGGGGTCTCCCCTATTCTCGCTGATCTCTGGGAGAAAAAAGCGGTTCGTTTTGAGGCCGCCACTGATCAGGAAGTGATCGAGGCGCTGGACCTTACCATGAGAAAGGAAGGCATAATTCCGGCACTTGAATCGGCCCACGCCCTTGTACAAGCTTTCAAGGAAGCTCCCGAACTGTCCAAAGACGAGGCCATCATCATCAACATGTCGGGTCGCGGCGACAAGGATATTTTCACCATCGCCCACGCCTATGATGATCCATCCTGGAAAGAATTCATCATCGACCGTGCGGCACAGTATAGAAAATAACTTTGGATATTTTTAATATGGTGCACCTATGAAATTGGAAGAACTCATCCGTCAAAGAAAGACCGACAAAGACATCCTGCTGATGACCCATATCGTACTTGGGTACCCGTCTTTTGAGACAAACCGTGAAGTTATCAGGGAGATGGTTGAGAACGGGGTGGACTGCATCGAGATGCAGATTCCCTTCTCCGAACCGATGGCCGACGGGCCGGTTATACTTAAAGCCAACCAGGACAGCCTGGCACGCGGCACCACCATCGAGAATTGTCTGAATTTCGGGGCCGAAATGTGTTCGACCCATGACATTTCGTTTCTTTACATGACCTATTACAACATCGTCTATAAATACGGTGAGCAGCGCTTTCTTGATCAGGCAGTAAAGGCCGGTATTCAGGGATTGATTCTTCCGGATCTCCCCCCCGAGGAAGGGGCCGATCTGTGTAAAAAGGCCAAGCAGAAAGGAATCGCTCCGATAATGATCTATTCACCCACCAGCACGAACGAACGCATGGAAGAGCTGGCGGACTATGGGGCCGGGTTTGTCTATTGCACAGCGCGAAAGGGCGTCACCGGCAGTCACAGCAAGCTGGACTCCGATTTCAAGTCCTACCTCGAGCGCTGTCGCCGGGCAACCTCCCTGCCCCTGGCGGTCGGATTCGGCATCCAGAACCGCAATGACATCGAGGTGCTGATCGGTGCCGCCGACATGGGAGTGGTCGGCTCGCAGACCATCAAACTGGTCGACCAGCATGGCAGTGAAGCAGTTGGCCCCTTCATCAAAGAGCTCTTCGGCAACACCTGATCAGGATAAAGACACCTTGCGCTATGGACTTCAGTCCGGATGACATCAGCTGGATGGAACAAGCACTGCATTTGGCCGAAGATGCCGCAGCGGCCAGTGAGGTGCCGGTTGGAGCAGTTTTAGTCAAAGACGGACTGGTTCTCGGGAGCGGCGGTAACAGCCCAATCTCAACCCATGATCCGACCGCTCACGCCGAGATCAAAGCAATACGGCAGGCCGCTGAAAAAATGAAGAATTATCGCTTGGGCGGCACCCTCTACGCAACCCTTGAACCATGCCTGATGTGCATGGGGGCGCTCATCCACAGCAGGATCGAACGCCTGGTGTTCGGGGCCCTTGATCCGAAAGCCGGCGCTGCCGTGTCAGTCTACCAGATAGGCTCCGACCGGCAGTTGAATCACACCCTGCAGATCGAGGGTGGACTGCTGGAAGAACAATGCAGCAGGATGCTCAGGGAATTTTTTAAAAATCGGCGTTAAGAGCCGTGTTTTTAGAATCCCATTGAGCTTTTTAACCTGACAAAGTGTTTTTTGATTGATAAATTGCACTTGAACGTTTAAGTAGTACCACTCATTGCATCCCAGGCCGACGGAGAGGTGACCGAGTGGCTTAAGGTGCACGCCTGGAACGCGTGTGTACGCAAGTACCGTGAGTTCGAATCTCACCCTCTCCGCCAGCTTCCCAATTAGTTCAAAACGCCTGGCCTGATGTGGCCATGGTCCAAAAGAGACTTATTATCCTCTTTAGTACCACCTGGACTCATATGTTCAGCTGAGTGTCTTATAGAACTTCAATTCAGAGGACAAAATGAAAGTAGGGATTATCGGAGCGGGTCTGGTGGGAAGCACAGCTGCATATTCACTGGCTCTGTCGGGAGCAGCGCGGGAAATAATATTGATCGATCGCAACGAACGCCTGGCACAAGCCCAGGCAGAGGACATTCTTCATGCGACTCCCTTCAGCAGTACTGTCCGCGTGCGGGCCAGCGGCTACAATGGGCTTAGAGGCTGCAGCCTGGTGATCTTGTCCTGTGGTGTTGCACAGCAGGAGGGTGAGTCGCGCTTAGAACTGCTGAATCGAAACGTTGAGGTGTTCAGGAGCGTGATTCCAGAAGTCCTGGAATTTGCCCCGGAGGCGATTTTGCTGGTCGTTTCAAATCCGGTGGACATAATGACAAGCGTGGTTTCTACTCTGTCAGGACTGCCGGTTGGCAAAGTAATCGGCTCAGGAACCATCCTCGACACGGCAAGATTCCGCACTCTCATCGGAGAGCATCTTGATATCGCACCACAATCGGTTCATGCATACGTGCTAGGAGAACACGGGGATTCGGAAGTGCTGGCCTGGTCCAGTGTCAAAATTGGTGGTGTCCCTCTGTATGATTTCGCAACACAGACCGAGCGCCCCATTGATGAGGAAATAAAGCTGAGAATCGACAACAAGGTGCGCAGAGCCGCTTACCTGATCATCGAAGGCAAGGGAGCAACCTATTTTGGTGTGGGTGGTGGAATTAACAGAATCGCCAGGGCGATTGACAAAGATGAAGGTGCTGTGCTGACGCTCTCGAATCTCAAATCACCCTATGGCGATTTACAGGGTGTCAGCCTCTCTCTGCCCCGAGTACTGGGAGCCGAGGGGATTCGAAGGACGATAATCCCATCGTTGAACCCGGAAGAGGACAAGCTGCTCCGCACCAGCGCAGAAATTCTCAGGGATGCAGCCAAAGATCTGCTGCTCTTTTCTGAGAGATAGTGAAGTCTTCTCCGAGATTAATTCTTCACAGCTCTATTTTGTTGCAGGGTTCTACTAAAAATGACTTCTCCGCCACAATCCACTGACATACTTGTCGTCGGCGCCGGTATGTCCGGGTTGACCGCCGCTTCTTCCCTGGACCCGACCAGATTCCAGACACTGGTGATCGACAAGAGCTTAAAAATAGGGGGACGGTTGGCCAGCAAAAAACTAGGCAACGCCCGGTTTGACTATGGCGCCCAGTTTATGACTGCACGAGAGCCGCAATTCCTCTCACTGATCAAAGCATGTGAGGAGCTTGGAATAATAAAACAGTGGTTTACCTCAGACTCCGGCAAGCAGCAGGGACATCCGCGCTGGTGCGGATCGTCCAGGATGACTGCGGTGGCAGATCACCTTGCCGGCTCGCTTCAATTTTATCCGGGCCTGAGGCTGGCAACAATCGAGTGCATCAATGACACATGGCTGGCCCGTATGTCCTCAGGTGAAGAGATTTTCGCCAGGGCGCTGCTGCTCACCCCGCCTGTTCCGCAAATACTTGAACTGCTCAAAATCAGCGACATAAAGATTGCTGCCGACATCTTTGATCGCCTCGACCGTATAAAATATGAGAAATGTATAGCGGTGCTCGCTCATCTCAAGGGCCCCAGCACGATTCGTCACCCCGGCGGCATGAAGTTTTCAGAGGGACAAATCAGCTGGTTGGCTGACAATCAACAGAAAGGCATCTCGAAAGTACCCGCAGTGACCATTCATGGATCAGTTATTTTCAGTGAGCAACACTACCATTCAGACCGCCAAAAGAGTGGCACTTTGCTGCTCGAGGCTGCAAAGTCTTGGCTCGGCTCCGGGGTCAGTGAGTTTCAGGTGCACGGCTGGCGCTACGCCAAACCAGCCACCGTCGATTCTGAACGCTGCCTGGTCATCAATCGTATGCCGCCTCTTGTAGTGAGTGGTGATGCCTTTGGCGGACCGCGGGTCGAAGGGGCGGCCATGTCCGGTTGGAAAGCTGCAGAAACGTTGAATGGTTTGCTGCCTTAAAAAAACTAAGAGATACTGTCAGATAAAGATTTCACTTCCGAGCAGGTAACCAATCACAATTCAGCTAATCACTGCTGGGAAGCTGTTGTGCTGAACGATCCAGCTGTTGATCGCTGTCGACAGTGAAAATTAACACCCTGATTTATTTCTCGGGGCCAAGCTGGTAATGTGCACTAGAGTTTCAAGAACTACCCCTGCTATGTATCTATGAGAACGGTGGCTGCTTGCAGGAGCCCTTGTATCACCCAAGAAACATCCTGAGGCATCACCAAATAAATTCTGTGCGACTGGAGGATGTATGTCTCGTTGCCGAGCAACTTTGTTTGTGACAACTTTATTGAGCATCATTTTCAGTATCACCACTGTGGTTTGGGCCGCAGAAAAGCAGGAAGCAAAGCAGCTCGATTGGATTGTGGTAGATACCCTGCGCCCCCTGTTCGAGACCATATCGACCAATCCCTGGATTCAATCAATTCTGGTCATACTCATTACCGTTACCTGTGCATCGCTGCTTACCTGGTTGATCTTTAAAATAATCCTGGCGATTACACAACGAACACAGTTTCTTTTTGATGCTCAGGTAGCCAGGCTGCTGCGTCCGCCGATATACTATACGCTTGTGGTGATCGGTCTGACTGCCGGCATCGGTCTGATGCCGCTTACCGTCTGGAAGGTGCATCTGATCCGAATCATACGCACCATCGGGATACTGATCTGGGTTATATTCGCTATCCGCCTCGCCACCCTGCTTCTGCAAAGGGTTGCCGGACTCTCTGACAAATACACTTTTATTCAGCACCGTACCGTTACTCTGTTCGACAACTTTGCCAAGATTGGTATCTTCGGTGCCGGGGTCTATGCCTTCTTTGTCGTCTGGAATATAGACATGACCGCTTGGCTTGCTTCGGCAGGCATCGCCGGCATTGCCATCGGTTTTGCCGCCAAGGATTCTTTATCCAATTTATTTTCAGGGGTTTTCATAATTGCCGATGCTCCTTACAAGGTCGGAGATTATATCGAACTGGACAAGGGCGGACGGGGGAAAGTATTGAACATAGGGTTGAGAAGCACGCGTATCCTTACACGTGATGATATCGAAGTGACTATCCCCAATTCGATTATCGGTAATTCGACGATCATCAATCAATCCGGCGGCCCCCACGAAAAAATGCGAATCCGCCTGAAAATTGGCGTTGCCTATGGCTCCGACGTCGACAAGGTAAAAAGAATTCTAGTGGAAACGGCAAAGGCCGATGCGCTGGTCTGCAGTTCACCGGAACCGCGCATACGGTTTCGACAGTTCGGCGCCTCCAGCCTCGATTTTGAACTGCTTTTCTGGGTGGACAACCCGGAATTAAAAGGCATGGTGCTTGACTCCATGAACACCGCCGTCTACAACCGACTCAGAGAAGAATGCATCGAAATTCCCTACGCCAAGCAGGATTTATATATAAAGGGTCTTCCCGAAGCTTTGTCATCTGTGGTAACGGATGATTCGCGCGAACCACCATCGGGCTGACAGATATAGCAATCTCAGTACACCAAATTCCTCCGTTTTTTAGAAAATGGCCCGTGTTATTTTTTACCCGTCATTAAGAAAATGAAACTTTCTACCGACAAAGCTCTTTTGTGTTTCACTTTTGTCGATGAGATTCAAGATGATAAACTGCTCGCCGAGTACCAGAGCATGCTGCCCGCTGACGAATTGGACAAACTCGGCAAGTTTCGCTTTGCCACGCACAAGAAGCGTTATCTGGTGGGACGTGCATTGCTCCGTACAACCCTGTCTAAATGTGTAGGAATCGGACCGGATCTGATAACCTTTTCAAGAGAATCCCATGGTCGGCCGTTCTTGATGCAATATCGACAAAATAACAACGTGCAGTTCAACCTTTCCTACACCGACGGTCTCGTGGCTGTTGCCCTCATTTCAGGTAAGCAGGTTGGCTTGGATATAGAGAATACCAGCAGACAGATCGATTGCCTCGACATTGCTCGCAATTATTTTGCCCAGAAGGAATACTGCGAGCTGAAATTACTTTCAGGGCCTCCCAGGCGAATCCGATTCTTCGAATTTTGGACCCAAAAGGAAGCTTATATGAAAGCTCGCGGACTTGGCTTGCATCTGGCTTTGGATGATGTAAATTTCGCCTCCTCGGACAACACGACAGGCCCACATCTAATCTTAATGAAAGACGGCCGCTACTGGCAGTTCAAGCTGCTGAATCCGAGTGTCACGCACAAAGCTGCGGTATGCATCGGTGCAGCATCAACAAGTAAGATACGTATCGAATATAAAAAGGCAGTTCCACTGGTCAGGGAAGATGCTTTTGTCATGCCTATGGAGTGAAACAAGACCATCCTGTACGATCCGAGAGTTTTTTCCTGTTGCAAAATTCTGTTCGAATATTTCGATCATTAGAAACGAATATTGGGAAAGATGCGCCATTAGTGATTATTAGATACGCATAAAAGTATGAACATGCAAATTTGAAACGATATTTTCATTGACATCTGGTAACCCACGACCAACCTGAAATGTTCCTGCACATGTTTAACCCTTTATTTTAGCAGCCCTAACCAAAAGATTGTCATGGTTAAAGACAAGATCAGAGAATATATCATCGTTACTTTCATGAATGGCGAAGGCCAGATAACCGACGATGAACAGCTTTTTGAAAGCGGCATCATCGACTCGATTGGCTTTATCAAGCTCCTATCATTCATCGAGTCGACCTTCAACACTCCCATGGATATCAGTGAGTTTTCCATCGACTCGGGAACGATCAACGGGATCACTCAGATGGTAGACGACAAGATAACCTAAACTATGGGCAATGGATTTTTCGCTTACCGAACATCAGGATGATTTCAAATCCTCGGCACTGGAATTTGCCCGGTCAAAACTCAATGATGCTGTCCAAGAGAGGGACAAAAACAACGAGTTCTCACGCTCCGGTTGGGAAGCCTGCGCCGATTTTGGCCTGCAGGGCGTACTTGTTCCAGAAAAATACGGCGGCCTGGGGCTGGACGCCCTCTACTACGCCGCGATCATGGAAGGAATTGGTCAAGGGTGCAAAGACAATGGCCTCGTATTTTCGGTCAATGCTCATATCCTGACATGCATACTACCGCTTTTACTGCACGGCTCCGATGAACTGAAAGAAAATTATCTCCCAGGACTTGTGTCCGGAGAACTTATCGCCGCCAATGCGATGACAGAACCGGACAGCGGTTCGGACGTCTACGCGCTCCGCACGAGCGCCGTTAAAGGCAACGACCACTATCTGCTCAACGGCAGCAAAACCTTCGTCACCAATGGTCCGGTCGCCGATGTGATTGTCGTCTATGCAGCCACCAATAAAGGAGGCGGTTTCTTTGGACTGTCCTGCTTTTTGGTCGAAAAAAACAGTCCGGGGCTTTTTATCGGCGAAAAAATCGAAAAGATGGGACTCCGGACAAGTCCCATGTCGGAGCTTGGATTCAACAACTGCAAGGTACCCGCGAGCAACCTCATAGGAGAAGAAGGCGCCGGCGGCCTGCTATTCAGCAGCAGCATGGAATGGGAACGGGGCCTCATCCTGGCCCACTGCGTAGGTATCATGGATCGGCTTCTGAGCGACTGCCGAAATTATGCACGAACCCGGAAAATAAGCGGTCAGCCTATCTCGTCCCATCAGTCGATCTCCCATAAACTGGCTGAAATGAAGGTCAGAGTTGAAACCAGCCGTTTGCTCCTTTACAAGGCAGCCTGGTGCAAAACCATGAAAAAACCGGCTACGCTGGAGACCTCTTTGGCCAAGTTGAGCATCAGTGAGTCTTATATTGAAAACTGCCGCGAGGCAATGCAGATATATGGAGGCTATGGCTACATGGTCGAATACGAACTTGAGCGCGAGCTCAGAGACGCATTGGCCAGCTCGCTCTATTCGGGGACCTCAGAAATTCAAAGAAACATCATCTCATCCTTGTTGCTCTAGACTCTAACCATGGCGAAATCGCTGGTTACATATCTCTCTGAGAGTAGTGAACGTTACCCGGAAAATATTGCACTGCGGTATAAATCCTCAACCCTCACTTACCGGGAGCTCGATCAAAGATCAAATCAACTTGGCTTCCTGCTCGTCGATGGCGGCATCACATGTGGAGAACGCGTGGGCTTATATCTGGATAAATCACCGGAGGCGATTGTGGCCATCTTTTCCATTCTCAAGTCTGGAGGAAGCTACGTGCCGCTCGAGCCGCTCGCACCAGAACAGAGACTGAGCATGATCGTAGATGACTGCAGACTGAGATGGCTCGTTACAAATAAGGCCAAACTCCCGGTCGCGATGTCGCTTGCCAAGCGAGTTAACAGCATCGAAAAAATAATTGCAGTAGATGCAGAAAAAGACAATGTCCTCCTGAGTCCAAGCCATGTCCACATCTACTACAAAGAAGATCTCGACAATACAGCGATTTTCGGATCAGAAAAGTCCCTGCAGGTTACTCAGCCTGATCTCGCCTACATACTCTACACCTCGGGATCAACGGGACGTCCGAAAGGGGTCATGATTACCCATGGGGCGGCCTGTGCATTTGTCGATTGGGCCCGGATAAAATTTCAGCTTGACAGTAGTGATGTGCTGTCGGCGCATGCACCCCTGCATTTTGATCTTTCCATTTTTGATATCTTCGGTGCCATTGCTGCCGGCGCTACTATCTGCCTTGTACCCCAAGGCTGGTCAGCCTTCCCGAAGACGATCGCCGAATTCATCGTCCAGAACAAGATCACCACCTGGTACTCGGTTCCCACCGCACTTGTGCAGTTGGTGATGCACGGGGATATCGCCCACAGGGATTTCTCCAATTTGAAACGTATCCTTTTCGCCGGTGAGGTGTTCCCATCAAAATACCTCAATAAGCTCATGCACTTACTGCCGGAGATCGACTATTTCAATCTCTACGGCCCGACTGAGACGAATGTGATCACCTGCCATGAGATCAAGGAGCCCCCTTCAGTCGAGAAGGATGTTCCCATTGGCACCATGTGCGACGGAGTCACCGGCTATGTGGTATCCGAAGCGGGCATCCTGGCGTCAAGGGGAGAAATTGGGGAGTTGTATGCAAAGAGCCCAACTCTTATGAACGGCTATTGGAATGATGAACCAAAAACCAAAGCCGTGCTGATTACGAACCCGTTCGACCCTGATGATGAAAGTCCGATCTATAAAACCGGGGATCTGGTTCACCAGGACGAGAACGGACACCTGATCTACCATGGCCGTATCGACAGCATGATAAAGAGCAGGGGCTATCGCATTGAGCTTGGCGAAATTGAGACCGTCCTGGCGGCGCACGGTAAAATAAGAGAAAGTGCGGTCACACCTTTACCATCAGACCAGTTCGGTAGCATCATCACTGCCGTTCTGGTCACCGAGCCGGACACCGATCTGGACGAAGACGATGTACTGCGGTACTGCAGGGACAATCTGCCTACCTACATGGTACCGGAAATAATTCGCTTCAGGAGCGTACTGCCGCGGACCTCCACCGGTAAAGTTGACAGAAAGACATTGGAATCATTGAATTAATAAGATATAACATCGACCTTCCACACGTGCTCCAAGGAAAATATATATTAATCACGCCTGATGTCTAAAATGGAGAATTAATGAACCACCGCGATATGCTTAAATGGGAAAGGCTGGCCATGCGCTACGATGAAAATGCCGTCCCCCTCTACCTGAGTTATCCGGTCGAGTCTTTCTGGAAGCAGCAAAGATTCCAAG
>JABDQA010000092.1 GCA_013042475.1 Desulfofustis sp. | reverse complement strand
TACCCCCACCGAGGCGGGATATCTCCAGCCGGTTGACGCCAATAGATTTTATAGTCCTTTCATCAGTTCCGCCCAGCGTCTCCCCAATGGCAATACGCTGATCACCGAAGGATCAGGTGGACGCATTATTGAGGTCACCAAAGACCATGAAATAGTGTGGGAGTATATCAGTCCATACTGGGGCAGGCAGATGAACATCAACATGATCTACAGGGCCTACCGGGTGCCCTATGAATGGGTGCCACAGTTGGAAAAACCCGATGAGATTGCCATTGACCCGATCGATGTAAGAACATTCAGGGTGCCCGGGGCAGCGGCGCCAGGTCCACGAAGGATTATTGAAACAGCAGGTTCAAAACCGTACCAGGGAGACGCCGCATTGTGTGTGTCGGCTGATCTTGAAGACGAGTAGTGGGCAAAGTGTACAAGGGACACGCCTTCATGAGCATTGACAAAAATAAAACCCATACGGGCGGCGTGTAATCAGAGAGATAAAATTTCAGAACAGAGAGGTGTGCGATGAGATCAAGATTCTTAGTGAAGTTAGGTCTAGCGGCGGCCACGGTCTTCATGCTGATGGCTTTGGCAGTGAGTGGTTATTCTGCGGATAAGCAAAAAATAAGGTTGGCCAGCGAATACCCAGACAAACATCCAACAATAAAAAACGGCGTTATGCCCTGGATTGAGGAAGTAAGTGAAAAGACGGGTGGAAACTTGAAAATTCAATTTTTCAACCCTAACGCACTGGCTCCTGCCAAAGAGGCCAACGCTGCCCTGATGTCTGGTGCGGCAGATATGATATTTACGCCCAGCCAGATGTCTGCCCGAGGGAAATTCCCGATATCCAGCGTCGCCTTGCTGCCCTTTATGAACAAGACTGCCGAAGCGGGGAGCCGCATGGTATGGGAGCTGTATGAAAAATACCCGGAAATGCAAAAAGAATTTGCCGATATGAAGGTCCTCTGGCAGTGGGTGAGCGCCCCCTTCGAGGTTCATACCACCAAAAAAGACATTCAAACGCTGGAAGACATACAGGGGTTAAAACTCATAGTCTGGACGGGTGATCTTGCTCGTATGGTCAGCGCATTGGGCGCCAACCCGGTAGAGACAACCCCCCATGATACCTATCTCTCCCTGCAGCGGGGAATGGCCGACGGGGTTGTCTGCCCCATTGCTCCAATGAAGGCATACAAGATAAGTGATGTCACCAAGTACCATATTATTTTAGGCCTCATGACAACCCATTTTTATGCAGGCGTAAACCTTGACAAATGGAACAGTCTGCCGGCTGACATGCAGCAGGTTCTTGTCGATACTACCGGTCTGACAATGGTTGAGGTTTCAGGAAAAACGCTCGATAGCGGAGCTGCGAAGGACACCGAGTGGATGAAGGAAAAGGGGCATAAATTCACTGTTCTCTCTGAGGATGAGCGGGCCAAGTGGCAGGCCAAAACTCAGCCTATTGTCGATGAGTGGGTCAAGAAGATGGAGGACCAGGGCTTTTCCAATGCACGCCAGATTGTTGAGGACGCCTACGCACTCAGTGCCAAATAGAGTCAGGATATCCAATGAGGCCGTCGGCTGATTACATCCGGCGGCCTCTCGGGAAGAGCTAGAATAGGCTGAAAGAGTTTTAATCCTATGGTCAAGGCGAGGATGAAATGCGAAAGGTAATCGCAAAAACTGTTGAGACGCTCCGTAGAATTTTACAGCCCGTCGTCAAGGTGATGTATTACATCAGTGGCGCCCTGTTATTTCTGATGCCCATCCCGGTGATACTTGATGTCGTGTTTCGGTTTACCATCTCTAAAAGTGTGCCGGGCGCGATTGAAATTGAAGAATTCCTGCTCTGCCTCACGATTTTTTTTGCTCTCGCGTTTGTACAATGGAAAGGGGATCATGTAAAAATCGATCTGTTTACCAAGCGTTTTCCACAATGGGTACAAGACCTGCTCGAAGTTGGCATGTATTCGGCGGCGACCATATTTTTCGCTCTAATGAGTATGTCGCTCTTCCATGAAGGAACTAAAAGAATAGCCAGTAATGAGATCAGTTTTTCCCTCAACATTCCCATTGGACCATTCCGTTATCTGGCAGCAGTCGGTGTCGCTGTTCTGTCGCTTGCTGTATTGGCGACACTTCTGGAAGCTATTGTTCGGGTGCTCGATGCGAAGCGCACAGCCTGGCTTGTCCTGCCTTTAACGCTCGGTTGTGGTTTCGTTCTTTTACCTGCGCTTGGTTATTTTCCCGAGGATCTTGAAGGGGCGCAAGCCGGACTCACCGGCATGGGTTTGCTGTTTACCCTGATATTTTTGGGAATGCCTATTGGCTTCGGTATGGCCATCGTAGGTTTTGCGGGAATGACCGTGATTTACGGAGGTGCAGGTCCTGCCTTGGGAATGATCGGTATCGTTTCCTATTCCCAGGCTGCAAGCTACATGTTTACGGTTGTCCCGATGTTTATTCTGATGGGGCAATTCGCCTATCATTCAGGTATCAGTGCCGATCTGTTCAGGACCGGGCAAGTCTGGCTGGGGAGACTGCCAGGAGGACTGGCCATGTCGTCTGTCGGTGGATGTGCCGGTTTTTCCGCAGTGTGTGGAGACAGCCTGGCCACGGCGGTCACCATGGGAACCGTGGCGCTTCCCAGCATGAAAGAGAATAAATACGACATGAGTCTAGCGACCGGAAGTTTGGCTGCCGGTGGGACCCTGGGGATACTCATCCCGCCTAGCGCTGCATTTATCTTTTATGCCATTGTAACCGAGGAGTCGATCGGTGAGCTTTTTCTGGCGGGGATATTGCCAGGAATAATGCTGACCACCATCTTTATGATAGCCATCTATATTCGTGCCCTAATAAATCCTAAGCTGGCACCTCCTGGTCCGAAGACCACTTTCGTGGAAAAAATAATTTCTTTGAAAGGTGTCATCGGTATGCTGTCCATATTTCTACTGATCATGGGTGGAATTCTGAGCGGCACGT
>JABDQA010000089.1 GCA_013042475.1 Desulfofustis sp. | reverse complement strand
TGGTACTTATCTGTCTATTTTTAAGTGAGCTGACGATCTTGTAAACCACTAATTTAAAGTTTACAGACATCAACGTCTTGTTGACGATTCACAGAACAACCTTATTGAGGAGGAAAATAACTTAGTTCCGATAAGCATACTCTATTTTTTATTGAATAATTGTATATATATGATTTTCCATTTAAAAGTAGCCTAATATCGAGTAGGGTGAGGTGAGTTAATAACTCTCACCTCATCCCTCTCACAGAACCGTACATACGGGCCTCGTATACGGCTCCTGTTCATTTACATACCTGTCTGGTACAAGAATCCCCGTTTTAACAGCAGAAAGATCAAATACCTTCAGTTCCTCATGGAGGTAGCTGTTCGGCAGTGCATAGTGCGCCAAGGGGCAGGCAGCATTCGCCCAGGAATTCATCCTGATACTTTGAAACGCGCCCTTATATCCAAGTTGACGCAGCCTCCGATGAAGCCTTCCTGGCTTCTTCCAGAGCTTAAGCTGGATAGCACGAAGTCGCCTTCGCACCCAACTCGACAAATCTCTCAATACCTTCTTACAATTTGCTATCCTGAAGTAATAGGCAAAACCGCGAAGAACCGGATTCAGATACTTGAGAACTTCCTCCAGATTCTTGCCGCCGCCCCGTCGAGTCAGTGCCCTCACCTTCTCCTTAAAAACCCTTATCTTCGCCATTTGGACTCTCGTATGCGTGGAATGTATCGACACCCCAAGAAACTTGACTCCTTCCAGGCTATGACAAACATGGGTCTTCTCGCGATTGACGGTGAGTTGCAAATCCTCTTCAAGATAACGCGTTGCCTGATCAAGCGCATTAAGAGCTGCACTCTTCGATCTGCAGAGGATGAGAATATCATCGGCATAACGCACTATCCGATGCCCACGATCTTTCATAAACTGATCGAATGCGTCAAGATAGATGTTGGCTAGCAGCGGGCTGATCACTCCACCCTGAGGACTGCCAACTTCGCTTGCCTGCCATCCTTCATCCGTCATTACGCCACTCTTCAAGATTTTCCGCACAAGCTCCAATAGCGATCCATCCTTGATTCGGCTTGATAGCGAAGCAAGAATCAGGTCATGGTTCAGCGTGTCGAAACATTTCGACACATCCATGTCCACAACCCACTTCCTCTCATACTGGCGTATGAACATCGTCGCCTTGGTTATCGCCTGGTGACAACTTCTACCGGGACGATACCCGTAACTCGACGGATGGAAACCGGGATCGAATATCGGCTGCAGAATATCCAGCAGCGCCTGCTGTACCACACGGTCACGGACTGCAGGTATACCAAGCGACCGAAACCCTCCGTCAGCCTTGGGTATCTTCACCCTGAGCACCGGTTGAGGTTGGTAGCTCTTCTCCTGCAGTTCTTTCAGGAGACAGTCCAGGTCAGTATCAAGGGAGGCGGCAAAATCCTTGACGGACTGGCCGTCTCGTCCGGCAGATCCATTCGCAGACTTCACCTTGATGAATGCCGAACGCAATGCCGCTTTGTTCAGCAGTCTCCCATACAGGCTATACCAGACCCTCGCCATCTCGCTGTCCTGCGCACCCTGTCCCCTTGCTGGTTCCAACAAAACCCCGGATCTTCACGCTGATAGTAACGCCTTCTAGCTCCACGGCAATGTACGTTACTGCATCAGTGCTACTCCGATGAACGGCCAAAATCAGCAGACTACCAGTCACGATCCACCGCCGATAATGTGCCCTGTCCCGTCGGACAGCTTGTGTTCAGTTTTGCGGGCATGCAAGCATTCAAGGTCTCTTTAAATGAACTTCGCCCCTTCGCAACTGATACCGCTTTTGGCGCATATCTGCCCCCGACAATCTGATGACGGGTCATTCCGGTTTTATCCTCCACACTGTTGCCAGCTTTCACAGGCCGGAACTTCATCACTACTACGGACTCATCTGCCACCTCGCATCGCTTCGATCGGCCTCGAGTCTCCTCTTGTACCTCTCTATCCCTTTACGATAAAGGGAACAATACGAGGCTTCCCCGGTTAAGGCGAACGCCCGGTGAGCAATCGCATCCTCAAACACGTCACGGGATTGACCAGGTATCGGGCTTCACGTTAATTTGCACGCTTACCCTCCCGCACCGCCGAATCAGGTTCGCTCTCGCTATGTACCGCTCACTTCCTATCGCTTCCTTCAGACCCTGCCGTTGCCAGCAACGCCCTTGCGATTCGGATTGTCTTCCCCCTGGTCAGGGTGACGCCTGCTTAACACAGGCTGGGTTTGCCCGCCATGCCGGGCAAACAAACCACCCTCGTCTATAAGACGAGGGGTTCAAGAGGGGTCGATTTGAAATCGACTGTCATCAACCACCGGCTCGCCCTCTTGATCTTCTATATACTTTTGAATCACTTCATCGGTTATGTTACCTGAGCTTACTGCCAGATATCCACGAGCCCATAGATGGCGGCCCCAGAATTGCTTTTTCAAATGGGGAAATTCAGATAACAAGACCCGCGAGCTGATTCCTTTTAGCCATTGTACTATTTTGCTAATATTCTGTGTGGGACGATAACCGATAAACATATGGACATGATCGCTCGCTACTTTGCCGGTAAATATTTCGATCTCGTGTTCAAAAGATATTTGCCTGAGTATGTCACGGGTTCTGATCGCCACTTCTCCATTCAAGACCTTTTTACGGTACTTGGGGATCCAGACGAGATGAACCTTCAGATCAGTTTTGGTATGGGCTCCGAGCCGGTAACGTCGCATAGCGACAATAGTAAACTTCTCTTCGCCTGAAGGCGAGGGGTTTCAACCATCCCCGATAGAGACACTAAATGTTTCAATCCTTCACTATCCCAATACCGAGTTCGCTCAGATGATCGACCAGTGCACCGGCACTGCTAAAGTGATGCCCGGCCATGCCCAATGACCGGGCAGCCAGGACGTGCTCCTCGGTATCGTCAATAAACAGGGCTTCAGCGGCCTCGATGCCGAGCCGCTCGAGAGCAATCTGAAATATCTTCTCATCCGGCTTGGCCACCCCGACTTCAGCTGAACTGACCACCGTGTCAAACAGCTCCAGGATCTGCCAATCAGCGAGCCACTCTTCAAGGCCCGGGGGATGATTGGAGACGATCCCAAGCCGGCAGTTCCCCACCAATGTCTTGATCAGATCCACCACCTCCTGGTTGATTTTCTCATCGGAGTAGTAACGTTGTCGAAAGGCTTCTACTCTATCCTTCGAATTCAGGTTCAGCTCAGGTCCGATCGCCTGCCAATATCCCTCCATCTGCAAATCGCCGACCAACGCCCGCTCCCAAAGCGGCGAGTCGAACATGATGCGATTGATAGATCCCGGGCGCAATCCCAGATCGCGCTCGTAGGCAGTAAATAAATGGGAAGATTTCGGGGCTGAAATAACCCGCCCGAAGTCGAACAGCAAGGCCCTGATCACCGGGAACCGGTCTTCTCTTCATTCTCTGCAAACAGCGGCCTTGGCTTGGCCACCTTTTTCGGGGGACCGCTGATGAATTTTGCAACCAGGTGAAAAGCCTCGTCGTCGGTGAATTGATCCGGAGGGTGCTTGCAGAAGAAAGCCGAGGGACCCTTTAGGACGCCCGCCTGGCCTCGGTCCAGTGCCAGCATGGCACAGCGAATCATGTCAATGACCACACCGGCGGAATTGGGCGAATCCTCGACCGACAACCTCAGCTCAAGATTGATAGGCACATCGCCGAAGATCTTACCCTCCATCCTGATAAAACCTATCTTGTTGTCCTGCTGCCAGGAAACATAATCGCTCGGTCCAATGTGAATGTTTCTATCTTCCAGCCGTTTGGCCGCAACTGCTTGCACCGCTTCGGTCTTTGAAACTTTTTTGGACGACAGCCGGGTCCGGTCGAGCATGTTGAGAAAATCAGTGTTGCCGCCGGTGTTGAGTTGATAGGTCTGGTCCAGCTCGACGCCGCGCTGCCGAAACAGGTCCGTCAAAACGCGGTGGACAATAGTCGCCCCGATCTGGGATTTGACGTCGTCGCCGATCAGCGGCAGGCCTTTGTCAGAGAAACGCTGGGCCCATTCAGGATTGCTGGCGATGAAAACCGGTATGCAATTGACCACTGCGACCCCTGCGGCCAGTGCGCAGTCGACATAGAATTCGGTGGCGTCCTGGGCACCGACAGGCAGGAAATTGACCAGGATCTCCGCGCCGCTATGGCGCAGGATAGCTATTACCTGCTCACGTGTTGCTTCAGGCTCATCACTTGGAACAAAGCAGAAATCTGGGTCGAGTCCTTTCATATGGGCGGGGATACCGTCCAGCAGTCTGCCCATCTGAACGATGGCCCCGGTTTCAGGTACTTCACGATGAAAAACTTTGGTGCAGTTGGGTGGCTGAAATATTGCTTCGCCGACATCCTTACCAACTTTTCTGCTATCGATATCGAAGGCAGCAACAATCTCGACATCAGTGGGCAGATACCCACCAAGGTCCCAGTGCATCAGGCCATGTGTATGGCCGTTACCGTGCGCACGATAGTAATTGATCCCCTGGATCAAAGCACTGGCACAATTGCCAAGACCGACAATGGCTGTTCTGATTGCTGTCATCAATTATCTCCTAGTTATTTAATCGGGTAATGTAATACGGTGAAAGGCTTCCGCCAACTCATAGTCGGACCCATCAGCCAGGCGGCGGTACCTTTTACGCAGCCAGCTTTCCAGATTATCCACCTTGAATTCCCTGACCTGGCTTGCATGGCAGGCAAGAGCCTCGACTTTCTTGGCAAACGTGGCGCTGATATCGATCCAGTGGTTGGGCTCGTCGGCACCGAAAAAAAGCGCTTCTTTCACCTTGTGCGGTTCCAATCCCTTGTCGAGCAGGTCTGGGTAAGCCATATGATCGCGGGCATACGGAAACAGGGCATCCATGACCACCTGGCCGACAATGCGATGGTCGCGGTGCCACACGTAGCGGCGGTAAGGATCAGAACTGATTACTCTGTCTGGTCGGTAAGTACGGATGAGACGGACGACCTCTTTCCTAAATTCCGGAGTTTCCTCCAGGCCCTGATCCTTCATGCCGAGAAATACCACCTCGGTAACACCTAGAACACCAGCCGCATCACGCTGCTCCTGCTGACGGATCTCGACCAGCTCTTCGGGGCTGATATTGCGGTCGCTGGTTCCCTTATCACCACTGGTGCAGACCACATAAACCACCGATTTACCCTCGGTAGTCCAGGCGGCGATACTCCCGGCAGCGCCGAATTCGGCATCATCGGGATGGGCAACGATGAGCATGATGTCACAGGATGGATCCATCGATTGTCTCTTTAACAGGTTTCACTTCGCAATAATGCACCACTATAGACACTGAATACCAAGTCTGCCACCCGGGACCAGTCATAGCTCTGCACACTCCGTCTTATGAGAAATGGGTCTTGGTGCCTGGCCAGGGCCAGCGCATCAGTCATAGCCCGGGCCAGACTTCTGGAATCGCCAATGGCCGCAAAATACCCATTTAAATCGGGTATAATTGTTTCCACAGCGATCCCCGTCGGCGTGACCGCCGCCGGGATTCCAGATGCCAGGGCTTCAAGCACTACCAGACCAAAACTCTCGTAGTACGATGGGACAACGACGATGTCAGCCTGACGATACATTTCGGGCATGCGCTGATGGTCGACGCTACCGTTAAAACGGACGCGGCCCTGCAGCCCCAAATCATCCACCAGGCTTACCAATCGCACTTCCGCTTCGCTTTCGGGGCTATCGCCACCGACCAGGTGCAGTTCCGGTTCGATCTCCTCATCGAGCAAGGCCAGGGCTTTGACGGCGGTATCGACGCCTTTCATCGGGTCAAAGCGGCCCACGAAAAGAATCACCGGGGGGCGCCGTCTGCTTCTGGTAACTTTTTCGACGGCATCAGGCAATGGCTTGAAGCGGTCGAAATCCACCCCAAGCGGCACGAGATGAACTGGCGTCTTCGCAGATTCAGCCAGGGTGGCGAGCTGATCCCGCTCCGTGGCAGTGGCCACCATGACCCCATCGCATCGGGCCAGCAGACGGCTTTCTTCCTCAACCCGCAAAGGGTTCTCTACATGATCTTGGCGGGCAGCCATTTTAAACCTCGCCAGGGTGTGAAAGGTAATCAGGTGCGGGCATCCCCACGTGGACTGCAGGCTGTCGCCTACCACTGCTGAAAGCCAGTAATTGCTGTGCACGATATGGTAACTTGCGTGCTGCTGCTGGCAGAACTTGTCAATTTCCCGCTGGTAGTCCGGCAGATAGCCGAAGAGCTTATTTTTTACCAGATTTTCAGTGCCGGGCACTTGGAGTTGGATAATTCTTATCCTACTACCATACTCAATTAGTGGTGCGTCTCCTCGAACCAGTACCCTGGTGAAGATATCGATCTTATGCCCGCGTTCGGCCAGGGCTCGCACCAGCTCCAGCAGATAGATGCTCATACCGCCGGTATCCCCGGTGCCCAGGGTACCTATCGGACTGGAGTGGATCGACAGCACGGCTATGTTAAGCGGCTCGGTCACCGTTTCCCCTCCTACTCCTGGATTCAACTGACGCATTCGAACACACAGGAATAGAGCGTAATCTCTGCCCCTCCGAGTTGATATTTGTAGCGCTCGATACCACCAAGAAAATCATAGGTTGCCAATTGTGCTTCAATCGCCGCTCTGATGCTCAGCACCTTGCTCAAGAGTCCAAT
>JABDQA010000086.1 GCA_013042475.1 Desulfofustis sp. | reverse complement strand
ATCGAGCAAAACGGCGATTTCAATACCATCTGTGCCGCATCCAAGAAAGCAAAAGAATACATGCACCAGGTCAGCGAGTATCAGCGGGTCGAGTGTGACGTCAGTGAACTTTGGGTTTCCACCAAATGCGGAGAGTCCGACACCACCTCCGGTATCGCCACCAACCCCACGGTCGGCAATGCCTACGACAAGCTCTACGAGAACGGCAACACCATTCTGTTTGGTGAGACCACCGAACTGACCGGTGGCGAGCATCTGGTGCTGGAGCGCTGTGCCAACGACCAGGTGCGCAAGGACTTCCAGTTCTATTTCGATCGCTATGCCAAGATCGTCGATGACAACAAGACCAGTGATCTGTCAGACTCTCAGCCGACCAAGGGCAACATTGAAGGCGGGCTGACCACGATCGAAGAAAAAGCGTTGGGCAACATCCAGAAGATTGGCACCAAGGCTCCGGTTGTCGGCGCCCTGGAAAAAGCCGTTGAGCCCTCTGGACCGGGGCTGTGGTTCCAGGATTCATCCTCTGCCGCTGCCGAGCAGGTCACTCTCTGTGCCGCCTCTGGATTCGTCGTCCATTTCTTCCCGACCGGCCAGGGCAACATTATCGGTAACCCTATTCTGCCGGTCATCAAGCTCTGCTCGAATCCGCGCACCTTACGGACCATGTCAGAGCATTTCGACGTCGATGTTTCTGGCCTGCTGCGCCGTGATATGAATATGGACCAGGCAGGCGACGCACTTCTTGAAATGATGGTGCGGACAGCAAATGGCAGAATGACGGCAGCCGAGGTGCTCGGCCATCGTGAGTTCGTTCTCACCAAACTTTATGAGAGCGCCTAAATAAATGCTTTACCTTGAGTACCGAAGACCTGCACACCAGGTCTTCGGTACCATGCATAACAATAAATTGACTTAAGGGGGAGGTATCCATGAACGTCTATTTCAGAGTAATTACCGTTTTTTTTCTGACAGCAATCCTGTCTATGGCAGGGTCGACCTTGATGGCTGACGACTATCCGAGCAAGGGCGTGAACTACGTCATCCCCTTCGGGCCAGGCGGTGAGTCAGACATAACCGCCCGTCACCAGCAGCCCTTCTTTAAAAAGCTCTTCGGCCAGGACCTGATCATCTCCTACAAGCCCGGCGGCGGCGGTGCCGTGGGCTGGTCCCAGCTCAACAAAATGAAGGGTGATGGCTACAACATCATGGGCATCAATCTGCCCCATATCATCGTCAAGCCGCAGGAAAAAGCGGTTGGCTTCACCACCGAGGATATCGCCGGTGTGTACATGTTTCACTACACCCCTGATGCCATCGTCGTTACCAACGACAGCGAGTTCGAGACGCTTGATGACCTGATCGCCTACGCCAAAGAAAATCCCGGCAAAATCACTTTCTCGGGTTCAGGCAAGGGAACCGCCAACCACCTGGCCCAGCTGAGGTTCGATAAAATGGCTGGCATCAAGACCACGTACGTGGCCTTCAAAGGCACAGGGGCTGCGGTTACCGCGCTACTCGGCAAGCAGGTCGTGGCCGAATGGGGCTATACCTCGGTCGGGGCAAAGCAGGCTGAAAAAGCCCGTATGCTCGCCGTGGCGATGGACGAGCGTCATCCTGAGTTCCCAGATATACCGACCTTTAAGGAACTGGGTTTTGATCTGGTCTCCGGCGCCTTTCGGGGAATTGCGGTACCCACGTCAACTCCTGAAGATATCCGCATGAAGCTCTCCGACATGATCGGCCAGATAAACGCCGATCCTGAGTTTCGCAAGCGCATGGAGGCCGATGGCATGGCCCTGCTCGACGTTGACTATAAAGGCTATCAGGCGTTTATCGATGAGCAGGCGAAAGTAATGCTGGAGGCGGCGCGGGAGGCAAATGTCATCAAGTAATCACATTTAATTAAACGTTGATACGGAAAGACCGGGATGGGGAAGAATTAATTTAAGAAATTCTTCATCCCGGCTTGGCGATGGTGCAGCGAAGGCCTGAACGCTATCGTATAAGCAGCATATTCAAGGATCTGCGGATGACACCTGTGATCACTACAGTATGGAAGAATTAGAAAATGCCAGGTATTGAATTTCTTCTCGCAGCCCTGACGCCGCTGAACATTGTATTGGCTCTAGGCGGCGTCATCGCCGGCACAGTCATCGGCTCGCTGCCCGGACTGACCGCAACCATGGCGGTGGCGGTTCTGGTGCCGATCACTTTTTCCATGGAGCCGACCTCTGCGCTGATCATGATGGGGGCAATTTACACCGGCGCGATCTACGGGGGCGCCTACTCCGCTATTCTGCTTAACACCCCCGGCACCCCGTCAGCCATTGCCACGACTTTCGACGGCTTTCCGCTGGCCAGAAAAGGTCAGGGAGATCTGGCCATTTCCATTGCCTGTATCGCTTCTGTCACCGGCGGGCTCGTCGGGGCAACCTTTCTGCTTCTGCTGGCGCCGCCGCTGGCTGAAATCGCCCTGGCCTTCGGCCCGGTGGAATATTTCTGGCTGGCGATATTCGGGCTTACCCTGATTTCCGCACTATCAGAAGGAAATCTTTTAAAAGGGCTGATCGGCGCCTGCTTCGGCCTGCTGCTTGCCTGTGTGGGCATAGCCGAAATCAGCGCTGATGTGCGCTTTATCTTTGGCAGCCAGGTACTGCTTGGCGGCATCGAGACGGTAACCGCCTTGATCGGCCTCTACTGTATCCCGGTACTGATCGACCTGGTGGCCACTCCCGACAGGCATCTGAAAGTCGACCACAAGCCCCGCGGATTTCGTTTCCTAGAAGCGCTGGCCCTGTCCTGGAAAGCCAAATTCAGTCTCATTCGCAGCTCGGTGATCGGCACCTTGGTGGGCATCCTGCCGGGTGCCGGTGGCTCGATTGCCGGCCTGGTGGCCTATACCGAAGCCCGCCGCACCTCGAAGAATAGCCACAATTTTGGAAAAGGCGAACCGGAAGGGGTGATGGCAACCGAGTCGGCCAACAACGCCACCGTCGGCGGCGGCTTCATTCCTACGCTGGTACTGGGTATTCCCGGCACTCCCCCCGATGCGGTCATCCTCGGTGCCCTTCTCATTCAAGGCATCAGGACCGGACCCAGCCTGTTCACCGAAAAAGCGTCAATCGTCTTCACTTTTATCTACGGTCTCTACCTGGCCACCTTTCTGATGCTGCCTGTAGGCCTGGTAATCGGGCGCTATGCCTATCAGACCATCATCACCGTACCCAAGGCTATGCTGGTACCCACCGTGGCCTTCATGACCATGATCGGCACCTATGCGATCCGCAATTCCATCTCCGACGTCATCATCATGATCATTCTTGGGGTAGTCGGCTGGATTCTCAACCGTTTCGGCTTCAGTCCCTCTCCCATCGTGCTCGGTCTGATCCTTGGCCGCATCGCCGAACAGGGGTTCGTTCAGGCCTGGACCATAGGTTCAGCCACCGGGGAGTTGTGGAAAATGTTTTTTGGCCGGCCGATCAGCCTGGCAATCATTGCCTTCATTTTATTGTCTCTGTTCTACCCGCTTCTCCGATCACGATTTGGCAGAGCAAAAACGGAGGTGGCCCATGGCGAATAATCAACCCGGCGTCCTGCATCGAGACACGGCGACTGTCGGCATGGCTTGTTTGTTCATTATCGTCGCGGTTGTGTTTCTTTGGGATACGACCCGAATGCTTGATTCCGACTCATACGTCTTTCCCCGGGCTGTCGCCATCGCCATGATCGTTCTCAGCCTGGCTCTGATCGTCTGGAACCTGGTCAAACCTCGTCTCGAGTTAGATGAAACCATCATTCATGCCTCCACTATAAGACGCGTGGCCTTGGTCGCGGCGATGCTGGCGGGCTGTCTGGCCATGCCATGGCTCGGGTTTCTGATTCCGGGAATTATCACCTTTTTCCTGTTAATGTTCATCGCCATGTACGACGAATGGTCAATGAAGAGAAAAATACTCTATCCACTTGTGGCGGTGGCCATAGTAGTCAGTTTTTACACACTTTTTGGAAATCTATTGCAGGTACCTTTACCTGTGGGATCATTTTTTGAATAACAGAATTGCTCTACTGAACAAATTATGGAGGAATGCAATGGCACACGGTTATAATGGGAAGATTCTCGATGTCGATTTAACTGCGGGGACTCATGAAATCAAGCAGCCGGGAGAACGCTGGTATCGCACCTATTTTGGGGGTTCGGGCATTATTGCCGAAACCTTGGTGGCTGAAGATATATCCGGCGTCGACCCGCTGGGGCCGGACAATGTGTTGATCTTCGCCTGCAGCGTGGTCACCGGGGCACCTATCTCCGGCTTCAATCGCTACTCGGTGGGCGCCAAGTCGGCTCTCACCGGAGGCTTTGCCGAGACCGAAGCAGCCGGCTACTGGGGACCGGAGCTCAAGTTTGCGGGCTACGATGGGATCATTATCAGAGGCGCCGCAAAAAAGCCTGTCTACCTGTGGATCAGCGACGATCAGGTCGAGATCAGGGACGGTTCAGATCTATGGGGCCTGGACAACTGGCAGACTCTGGGGAAACTGCAGGAGATAACCGGCGAAAAAAAAGTGCGGGTGGCAAGCATCGGTCCCGCCGGTGAGAAACTCATCCCCTACGCCTGTCTACAGAACGACCTGGAGCACTTCAACGGCCGCACCGGCATGGGGGCGATCATGGGCTCCAAAAATCTCAAGGCAATCGCGGTTCGGGGAACGGGCAAGCTCAGTTTCGCCGATCCGGACAAGGTCAAGGAGATCGGCAAGTGGCACAGGGAGAGAATCAAGGAACATCCTCCCAATATCGGCCTGTCCAAATTTGGCACGCCGGCGCTCATGGAAGGTGTCAATGCTTCCGGTTTTCTGCCCACCAGAAACTTCAAGGAAGGTCAGTTCGAGGGGGCCGACAAATTGTCGGCGGGCCCCTACCACGAAATCATTTTCCATTCCCGCGGCACCTGCTGGAGCTGCAGCGTGGCATGCAAAAGGCGGGTGGAGCTGGATGATCCCGACTATCCTCTGGACAAAAATCTCGGCGGCTGCGAATACGAAGCGCTGGCCGCGCTGGGCTCCATGTGCGCGATCGACAACCTGCCTGCCGTCGCTCACGGCACCCAGCTCTGCAACCTGCTGGGCCTTGATGTAGTTTCGGTGGGCGCGGTCATCGCCTTTGCCATGGAGTGTTTTGAAAACGGCATTCTCACCGAAGAGGACACGGACGGCAGATCACTGCGTTACGGCGATGCCGAGGCAATGGTCTGGCTAATTAAACAGATCGCCGCCCGAGAAGGAATCGGTGAGGTGCTCAGTCTCGGCGTCAAGAAGGCGGCAGAGAAGATAGGCCGCGGCGCCGAGCGCTATGCGTTTCACATCAAGGGGCAGGAGCTGGCTTTCCATGACGGCCGTGGTAAGACCGGTATGGGGCTTGGCTTTGCCCTGTCGCCAACCGGGGCTGATCATGTCGAGACCCCTCATGACGTGGCTTTTCAGGGTGACGGTATCAGCAAACTGTTTCCCATGGGACTGCTCGATCCGGTCGATCCGGTGAAAACCGATGCCGCCAAGGTGCGTTTTTTCTGTATTGGTCAAAAAGCATGGGGAATCAACAATTTGCTCGGTCTCTGCAATTTCTGCTCGGTGCCGATCCATGCCCTGACCTTCACCAAGCTGGTTGAGGCGGTCCAGGCAATTACCGGCTGGGAGACGAGTCTTTATGAGATCGTGCTCGGTGTCGAGCGGGCCAACGTGATGGCAAGGGTGTTCAATAACCGCTGCGGGTTCACTCCCGATGACGACACCGTCATCCGCCGCTGGTTCGAAAAAATGCCGGCCGGACCGCTGAAAGGGCTGCGTTTCGATCCCGATAAATTCAGGGGCTGGATAGAGCTGTATTACGAGATGTCAGGCTGGGACAAAGACGGCAGGCCGACCAAGGGCAAACTGGTCGAACTCGGTCTTGACTGGCTGCAAGAGGCTGAAACGGGCGAGGCGCGCTGACATGTGTCTGCCTTAACTCTCTAACAAAATCATTCAAGGAGGAGTGAGATGTCAATAGGTTTCGTAGGAGTTGGCTTGATGGGAGGGCCGCTGGCCCGCAATCTTATCAGAGCCGGAAAAGAGGTCCTGGTCTTCGACCTCAGTGAAGAAGCCGTGCAGAGGACTCTGGATGCCGGCACGACAGGCAAGGCGGCGGGATCGCTCGACGAGCTCGCTGGCTGCGAGCTGTTGTTCACCAGCCTGCCGATGCCCCAGCATGTCGAATCGGTCATGCTCGGTGATGACGGTCTGCTGGCTAAAATGAAAAACGGTGCCGTTCATATAGAGCTCAGCACCATCGATCCTCAGACTTCGGTTAAACTCAGTGAGGCTGCCGGGGCCAAGGGAATCGGCTTTCTCCAGTGCACCCTCGGCAAGACCCCGGCACACGCCGAAAAGGCTGAAGAGCCGCTGTTTATCGGGGGTGATAAGGCCCTGTTCGAGCAATTGACCGACATCTGGCCTATCATCGGTTCCCCCTCTTACTACATGGGTGGCGT
>JABDQA010000080.1 GCA_013042475.1 Desulfofustis sp. | reverse complement strand
TGGGAGACCATGACTCTGGCCATTCCTCGACTTCTCGGATTGTAGATGTCGATGGAATATAATTCAAAACAACCACTTTATGGGGGAGACTCTTCATGAAAAATTTTAACAAAATTACTCGATTAATGGCGGCAGTCACACTGTCCGTTATGGTATCAGCCACAGCTTTTGCCGCTGATGTGACTATACGTGTTGCACATCTTAACCCGGAAGGGGCATTTGAGAGCCACTCCGGTGCGATGACGACGATCTTCAAGTCTTTGGTGGAAAGCGCGAGCGGCGGAGCGATTGAGGTCAAACTGTTTCCCAACGGGCAACTTGGAAAAGACAACGAGGTCATCCAGCAGGTTCGTGACGGTATCGTTGAGTCGACGATTTCTTCTGCAGGTGGTATCGCCCAGCATTACCCTCTGGTGGGTGTATTCGATATCCCATTTGCGTTTCCGAATATCGCCATAGCAAATCGGGTCATTGATCAACGCAGTGAATTCGGTATGAAATTTTCTTCTGATCTAGAGAAGAAGACTGGTCTGAAGGTGTTGGGCCTGATCGATTCTGGTGGTTTTTTCGCCTTTACGAACTCCAAGCGTCCTATCACAAGTGTTGAGGATATGGAGGGGCTCAGAATCCGTACCATGACCCTGCCTACTCACCAGGCCATGGTAAGTTCCCTGGGTGGTAAACCTACTCCTTTACCCTGGGCCGAGGTTTACACCGCACTGCAGACCGGTGTTGCAGATGGTCAGATGAATCCTATTCCGATCATTGCCTTCGCCAAATTCAATGAAGTCCAGAAATTCCTGTCGATTACCAATCATGTAATCACACCTTATATCTGGACAATGAATAAAGATTTTTACAATGGCCTGTCAGCGGAGCACCGCGCCCTTATTGACTGGGCATCCGAGGTTGCAACCGAGGCTGGCCGTGGGGTTTCACGAGTGATAGAGGCATCAGAAAAAGGCTTGCCGGCGCTTGCCGATGGAATGGAAGTCAATACTGTTTCCGCTGAGGAGTTGAAGAAATTTGCGGCAGCAGCCCAACCAGCTGTTCGTAAACTCATTGATGAGAAACTCGGAAGTGAAGGGACAGAGATGCTGGATGCAATGCTGAGTGCAATAGAAGCGGCGCAATAACCCATATTTCAGTCAATCTGATTGCAGGCCTGCACCCTATGGTCAGGCCTGCTTTCGTTTTCAGTTATTGCCAATTGTTCATATATGCTGCTGCTGTTTAATTGGCAGAGCCCTTTATTGTCTTTCGTGACTGACTGTCCAGCGAAAGCTCGATAACCTGGTCCCCTGAAATCTTCAGCCAGATCTCCAGTGGTTGAAGCGTGTCTAAGCCTTAGCCTAAACTTAAGATCTTAGCTCATATATTGTTGACAGACCCCCCAAAGTGATATATTACATCCAAAGAAGTGCGTACCGGTAGCCATTCTCTGCAATTGCCCTGGTTAAATCAATTGACTTAGGATACTTAAACCTATTATTCCGCCAATGCCCATACCCGTTAAGACCAAGCCTTTCAACCGTTCATTCATGCGCGAAGAAGTGTATAACACAGTGCTCGGCTGGATTATGGATGGCGAACTGCGTCCCGGGGAAAAGCTTCTCGATAAAGAACTGGCCGAGAGCTTGGGAGTCAGCCGCACGCCGGTCAGAGAGGCGCTGCGCAGGCTGGAGGACAAGGGACTCGTTGAATCCGCGGCAAACAGATGGACCAGGGTCTCGGAAGTGTCGATAGATGAACCGGAAAAAATTTATCCGATCATCTGGACTCTTGAGGAACTTGCCGTAACCCAGGCGATCGAGCAGATGACTGGCAAAGATTTCACCGTCATGGAACAGGCCAACAATCAACTTCGTAAGGCGCTGGCGGCAGAGAATCCGGTGGAGGCCTCCATAGCTGATATCGAGTTTCACGAGGTATTTATTAAAAAATCGGAAAATCCTCACCTGGCGTCCATTCTTCACGACCTGAAAATTTCCTACAGGCGAGTCGAAGTCACCTATTTCGAGAAAGATACCAGTGGTAAATATTCGTTTGATGAGCACTGTGGGATCCTTGAAGCATTTAAAAAAGGCGACCTGCAACTGAGCCAGGCCATGATCAGGTTAAACTGGCAAAACAGTCTGCTCCGTCTGCAGCAGTTGATCTCGAAAAAAATAAAAGCATAACATTGGCGGGAGACTATTGATGAATATCGATTTTCACAACGTGTTGGCAAAATCAAAAAACTACCAATCCCAGATGTCGGCTTTCCTACGAGATATGATCGCCATTCCGAGCGAAAGCTGCGGAGAAGAGAAGGTGATCCAGCGGATCAAACAGGAGATGGAAGTCGTTGGATTTGACCGGGTTGAAATTGATCCGATGGGCAACCTACTGGGCTATATCGGCACCGGCAGCCATCT
>JABDQA010000070.1 GCA_013042475.1 Desulfofustis sp. | reverse complement strand
AATAAAATTATCACCAATATCCAAGGTAAATATGATGTGCTTCCGCTAACTTTTTTGGAAGCTATATCGGTTCTAATTGGGCCAGTATCTTTATAATCCGCTTTCCATTCTGGGGCGATATCGCCTGTAAAATACCTCAAATTTTCATCAGATATCTCTGTAAACTGCAGCGCAGCCCCGTGCGAGAATTCCTGTCCATCACCTCTTTTGAGGACAAATATTCTGAGGATTTCCCCTTTTGCTACAATCACGTCCTGGTAATCAGGAATTTCGAAGGCTAAACGAACATGTTCGCCGATAGTTAATTCTTCTGATAGATAGATAAGGGCCCCACCACGAGAAATATTCGCTGCTTTTCCCTGATAGGATCCTGTTGAGGTAATAACAGTGGCTGGCCATTCAATGACCGCTCTGGTGTGTTCGCGTCGGCTTTCCGTTCGCCTGTCGGTAGGATCAGCAAGTGGGGTAGACAAGGTCCAGGTTCTCCATCTAATTGTTTTTTTATGGCCTATTCCAAAATCTATCCTAATCAAAACTCAAGAAAAACTAAACAATATCTTATTAAATGTTTAGCTGGAGTGCGATGACCAGAAGTAATGTATCTCAAAGTGGTGTTATGCAGATCTCGTGCTATTGAACCATTATTGTCTAACAAATTTGTCACTCGGAAAATAGTATGATAAGATTCTTAAGGATCTGCCATTATTCTTGCTATTGGTAAGGTTAGAGGTAATTTAAAACTGTTTTTAGTGCAATAGTGTCCCAGACAGAGGGGTAGAGTACCGGCCATAAAATCTAAACATTGTTGGCAACATGATCATCGGCTGCGGTACCTTAGGTGTATCTGGGGCGTAACATTCATAGGGATTTTGACCCCTTATTTAATTGGAGGAGATAGACAGCGGAGGGATTCGCATGGGGACTGACGATTCTAAAAATCAAGGCAAAGAACGCAGGCGAAGCGGAGATAGACGATCACAAGGGGACAGGCGATCCGGTGAGGATCGCAGAAAGCACGATGATCCTAATTACACTGGTCCGGAGCGCAGGAGCGGTCGTGACAGGAGAGCCGGGAAAGACAGAAGATCCGGTGTTGATCGTCGCACTGATGAGAATGACAAAGGGCTCGGCGAAGATTAGTTGTAGTTGTTCTGATGAGAGCTGACAGATACTAATTTTTCACCAGCTTTCTTCTATTGCACATCTAGCCTAATACAGTTTACTAAATAGTTTCTTTAGCTATTTGGTGGTTTTAACAATTTCTTCCAAAACGTCAATTCTATCTTGCAAGATTTTAATTTGCGTTTTGTACATATCATTAAAAGCACTTTCAACATACCCGCACGTATTGCACGTTGTCCCAACATAATATTGAGCATCTTTTAGAGCAAATTGGGCGGAATCCAGCGCCTTTTTCTTCTCCCCCTTGGGGCCGCAAATATTACTATTGTTTTTTCCCGTGCCACTCGGTGGTTCACACCAGCGATCAAAGTCTTTTTTGGCGTAAATATAATTCTGAACAGCTTTTATCAACGTTTGAGCATGAGTTGGACAGGATTCTATCAAACTTTCTTGAGCAGAAGAATAGCCTCTGAGAAAAACAAACAATATGATAAAGAAAATCGCCGTTCTCATTTATTTACATTAGTAGGACGACCCTGCTACACATGGACTATTCCTTCTCTTTCACAATTATATTTTTGGTACTGTTGATCTCCGATTCTTACCAGCAGAGGGTCCGAACTGATCAAATCAAAGATGGACAGTAATTCGGTAAAGTTCTGGAATCGATGATTGGGGCAGTTTTGCGGCAGTACTTTACCAAGCTGCTCAAACATTTCAGTTACTCCCAGTTCTTCTTCAGTGCCACCCAATGGCCCGTCAAACCGCCAATACCAACTCCAGCCATACCAAGTAAAACAGGGTGTACAGTGTCAGAAAATTGACCATTGGTCATAATAAAGGCCATCACCACCATACCTACCATTGGCATCACTAGGCGGACAAGTACAAACTTCCAATATTTCATGACCAGGTACAATAGATAGAGCCCCAAGCCACCGATTATTATATATATTATTAAAGTAACTATGTTTTCCATGATGCTACCAATTATAGATTTGTTACGCCGAAAATATCATACCGCTTTGCCTATCACGTCTAATACATTGCAACTCATATCAGTGTAAGCATAATTCATGCCATGAATTATTTCGTGATAGGTGGCAATTTTGTCTAGCCGGACCAAGATCAACGCTGAGTTTGCCTCTGTTCATCTAAAATCTCCATCCATAATGGGTCTTGCCTGCGTCACCTAACACTTAGATGGTTTTCATTTGACACTGCAGCCGATATATGGTCTTTTGGTTAATGAAGTGATAATTTCTTCGAAAGGGCAAACCTAGGGTGACTTAGGGACGCAAAGCCACGGGACTGTATTGGCAGTTAGCCGGGTTGCCGAAAAGAAGGGACCTGTCCATAATAGCATAACGCCCTTCTTCGGCTAGGAAGAGGGGCGTTTTTTTTACCAATTTTACAGTGGGAGGCTATTATGACAAGTGCATTTCTGATTGATAAAGTCTTAACAAATTCAATTCTCATATTGTTTTTCTATACTTGTTTTGCCACTCTGGCATTATGCATAGCATATTTTATTGATGAAGAAGTAAAGGAATTCATAAAAGAAACCCGGGAAAAAAGAGAGTTGCTGAAACGATCAAGTAGACCAATGGATGCAGTTGTCGACGAAATATATGAGTCTTGATCATATAATTTAGTAAAAATGTTATTGGACCGAAATCTATCGAGAGTATGGGCCTTTAGCTTATAAGTTTTTCCTCGTTCATCTCTGATTTCCCTCCAACAGCAAAGCACTCGGTTTCTGCATTGTCACAAGTAGTTGTTTATGTATGACAATTTAACACCCTAAAGTGGTACTAAAGAGCAATTGGAGGTAATTTTATGAGAAACGTTTGTGCATTATTTTTCTCAGTGGTTTTTTTATTCGGGTTAGCGGTCTCTCCTGCGATCGCAGGTGGAGATAAGGTCCAAGGTGATCGAGCAATAAGCGATAATTTTGGTGGCGATCAAGCTAAAGGGGAAGCTCCTGGTCCCGATAAAGAGGGGAACCAAGTCTAAAACTCTCTATCATCTGAACCAATATAAAAAGGTGTTTTTTAGTTGCCTCCTTGTACTTTGAGGCTGCCTCCAGTGCCGAGGCCACCTTTGATTTCTTGAGCTTTATAACTACGCAGGGAGCTTATTAAATTGTTGTAAGAGTCAGTGAAGGCAGCAACGATAACCTTTCCTTCTGCCGTGTTGGTATATCCACCAAGTCCTCCTCCCACACCGCCGCTAAAAAGTCCTCCTAATGCTCCGAAATCTACATTTTTTGCGCTTCCTTCGGCTGCTGCTAATTGCACACTGGACCTATTATCGACTAATGTTAGAAGAGTACTTGCCTCTTTGAAATTGAGACTGCTGCCAACAATTGCACCGACGGTGCCAAACAACCCACCGATTGCACCACCGACCCCTCCTGCTTTGTTGTTGCTAAATGTAATTGAGGGGTTAATCGTATAGTCCGCCGCTACCATTTGTCCTTTTTCAAAATTTGATCCTTCGCGCAACTCTCCAGAGTCACGCAACCGTCTCTCCTGCATCACATTGTCCATCCCGCTTCCTCGCTCGACAACAACAAAACAGTTTGATTGCTGAGCCAGCAATTTCAGTACAGGTGTCGTCGGACCCAGTTTCCATTGAGTGGTAAGATAAGTGTACCAAGGTGCATATCTATCCTCTACGACTGACATGGTTCCGAGGGGAGTTTCACAACTCTCAAGAGCAGAATTTACATTTTGGGTTGAAGTGCCAGCAGCAGAACCTGTGGCTGTGGTCTTTGCAGATTGTGAACCCATTTTTGTACCGACACAACCAACGGTAAAAAATAAGAAAAACAATGATATTACCAATACCAAGGGTACATTATTTTCCTTTATCTTATTCATTCCTCTCTCCCCCAAGATGAGATTATCAACAGGACATTAGCCGCTTCTATATGATAGGTATAAACAATTGTCTATTCTCGTTCAATTAGTTTATTGAAGCAATCAAATCTGACAACCTGATATTTATTAGGATTTCCAATCGTAACGTCATCTATACTGACAATACACCCACTTTGGATATAGAAGAGATGTCCAGTGACAATCTCATCAAACGTGTAGACTTTGGATGAACTCCACAAGCCACTTGAGGTATATGAAGGGCGCTGACTTTTCTAAATTTCTAAAATTTAGAGAAGTCTATCTAGTTTGATATTCCCTAGACATGAGGTTTGTCACGGGGAAATAAGTCTAAACTTAATGACAGGAGCAGAGAGGATGAACATACTAAAACATCTGGTCTGGGGATTACCTGCAGTACTCTTTTTTTCTGGGTCGGCTATGGCTGTAACCGCTTTGAATCCAGGGAAGAAAGATATTCCCGAGGTGAAAAAAGTTTACTCACCTTATGTCGAGAGAACCTTGAGAAATAGAAATTTTTCTGAGGGTGTCTATTGGGGAGATACCCACCTGCACACACGGTATTCCTCAGATGCTGGTATGATTGGTAATACTCTGGGCCCCGACGAGGCTTATCGGTTTGCCAAGGGTGACCAAGTGACTAGCAGTACCGGACAGCCTACCAAGCTGATTCGCCCCCTCGATTATCTAGTGGTCTCAGACCATGCTGAAGCTCTGGGACTCGCCCCTTTCATCGCTGAGGGAAACCCAGACCTGCTTGCCACCGAAAATGGCAAGCGCTGGTATGACATGGTCAATGCAGGTGAAGGATACGAGGCTTTTCGTGAATGGGGGGCGTACATGTTTACAGGCGACCCTATTAAAAGCCCGGAGATGCAGCGCACGGTTTGGGATCGCCAGATTGAAGCAGCTGATCGCCACAACGAACCAGGGGTCTTTACCGCCCTTATAGGATATGAGTGGACTTCGCTCAACACTGAGGAGTCGCCGAGCAACCTGCACCGGGTAGTAATTTTCAAAGACAACGCTGACAAAGCAGGTGAGGTTGTGCCTTTTTCAGCCTATGACTCGCAGGATCCCGAGGACTTGTGGGACTGGATGCAGAGTTATGAGGACACAACCGGGGGCCGGGTTCTGGCGATACCGCACAATGGCAACCTGTCGAACGGACTGATGTTTGCTACCGAACGGCTCAATGGTGAACCGCTGACCAAGGAATACGCCGAAACCCGGATGAAATGGGAACCGCTTTACGAGGTAACCCAAATCAAAGGTGATGGTGAGGCTCATCCATTCCTATCCCCGAATGACGAATGGGCAGATTACGGCACCTGGGACAAAGGTGACATTGCAGGGGTAAAACCCAAGCAAGATGAGATGCTTAAGTACGAATATGCACGGACCGCATTGCAGATTGGACTACAGCAGGAGTCGAGCCTTGGTGTCAATCCTTTTAAATTCGGCATGATTGGGTCCACTGATGCCCATACGTCTTTAGCCTCGACCCGTGAAGAGAACTACTGGGGCAAATTTGCCGGTACCGAGCCGGGGGCAGATCGATATGAGCATTATGTGATCAAGGCTTTTAGCGGTGATGAAAGCCTCTCAACCTTTGCTTGGGAAGAACTTGCCTCTGGCCTAGCTGCAGTCTGGGCACGTGAGAATACCCGTGAGGCAATCTTCGAGGCCATGCAGAAAAAGGAGACTTACGCTACTACCGGTACCCGTATCACTTTACGGTTCTTTGGCGGCTGGAACTATGGAGCGGATGATGTCTTCCGTCCTGATGCCGTCGAAATCGGTTATAATATGGGCGTGCCGATGGGCGGTGATTTGCCTAAGCCACCAGAAGGTAAGAGTGCCCCTGTGTTCATGGTTGGAGCCATGAAGGATCCCTGGTCAGGCAATCTTGACCGTATTCAGATCGTCAAGGGCTGGATCGATGCAAATGGCGAACGTCAGGAGCGCATCTACGACGTGGTTTGTGCTGATCGAGGCATCAATGACAAAGGGAGTTGTGAAAAGCCAATCGGCAGCACTGTCGATGAGGCAAACGCAACGTATTTGAACAACATCGGTGATGCGGAGCTACGTACTGTTTGGACCGACCCAGATTTCGATGCGGACCGGCCTGCGGTTTATTATGCGCGGGTTTTGGAAATACCGACTCCGACTTGGCAGGCTTATGATGCCCAGTATTATGGTACCAAGATGCCAGACCAAGTCCCGTTGAGTCATCAGGAGCGTGCCTATACGAGCCCAATTTGGTACACTCCTTAGCCTAAAAGCAATTATTCCAATGAGATTTGAAAGAGGCGGGATTCTACGCGATCCCGCCTTCAATTTGTTTTGCATACCGCCAATTCGAATATCTAAAGATCTGTTGATTCGATCCTAGCTTATACCTGTGCACTCACGAGCCAAAGGTAATTATTAAAATAAAATTACCTCTTGATCATAGCTCCAACTCGAAAACCATAGATATTTCGAACTTTAAATCGAGATTTTGGGATCAATCTGGGATTCCAGTTGGCGGTAAGTGAAATTTCTTGGCCCATTTTTATTGAGCGTAAATCCTTACCCTTAGTTACTTCAAATCCGATTCCTCCAGAGGATATATCACGCAACATGACTACTATTTCCTTACCATCTTTCGTCTTGAGCGTGAGATATCCACTTTGAGGTTCTCTTAACTGTGGTCTGCGATTGAACAAGCATTTAGTTTTTTCTCCACAACCTTCACATTTTATAGTCTTACTTCTGACACGGGGGAAATTATAATTTCTTCTTTTGCCACATTGAGGACATCTAAAGACCAAGCGGTTGTCATACACCCTATACTCTTTTGTTTTCATAATTAAATCCTCGCACCGAAGAAACCAGTGTTTGTAGGGAATCGCAACGTCCTGTTGACCTGAGCCAAATAAACAGAACATTTGGGGGGTGAGGTGTTAACAAGACAAAATATAACAATGCTTTTAAACTAGTAAATGAAACAATGTGGCGGCAGGATTATAACGAATATCGACCGCAAGCAAACCCAGAAACCGGATTTTTCTACTGTTAAGGTGTCAGATATCGGGGAATAGCGCAGCAGCAATGGGCCGTCTAAGATCATGTGGTCTAAGAATGGGGTCCACCTCCCTATTCACAAGTTTGGCTTGGTCGTGATAAGACGGAGCCAAGCGGGGACAATAGTTCCCAGATTGAGATGGCTCCCAATTTTCCACCGGCCGCTCCTAATCTTTGCGCCTACGATTCCTTTTGGTGTACATTGAAATTGGGTTCGCAGTGTTGATCACCTCTACCTCTTTATGCTACAAACCATCAGTTTTAGAAGACTTTCAGCGAAGCGTACCGAGAGGAATGGCTTTTGGCGATAAGCAGGCGAAACCAACCTCTTTAAACTCTTTAAACGGATCACTCAAGTCATTGCCAGCCTGAAGTGACAAAACAGATACCATTAAGGATCAAATAGTGGACAAAGAACCCTCGATCAAAAGCTGGCTCGCCGCTATTCTTGCAGCCGACATCGCCGGCTACAGTCGGCTTATGGGCCAAGACGAACCCGCAACGGTTCGTGACCTCAAGGGCCACCTGACTGTAATTCTGCCTATGGTGGCTGGCCACGGCGGTCGCATCATGAACACAGCAGGCGATGGTTTCATCGCGGTGTTCCGCAGTGTGATCGGCGCGATTGAGTGCGCTTTAGAGATCCAGACCGTCATGGCGGAACGCAACAAAGGTGTTCCCGAGAATCGCCGGATGCTTTTTCGCATTGGCATCAACCTTGGGGATGTCATCCACGACGGGACCGACATATACGGTGACGGTGTCAATGTCGCAGCGCGCCTCGAAGCACTCGCTGCACCTGGAGGTGTGATCATTTCTAAAGCTGTCAACGACCAAGTGCGCGACCGCCTCGACTTTACCCTCAAGGATTTAGGCGAGCACGAGCTTAAAAACATCGCTCGTCCGGTGCACGTTTATAGGCTCGATACCCCGATGGAGGCGAAGGCAGTTCCCGCCCCGGGCCTTTCTTTGCCGCTGCCAGATAAACCGTCGATTGCCGTCCTCCCCTTCAGCAACATGAGTGGCGACCCGGAGCAGGAATATTTTGTCGATGGTATGGTCGATGACATTACGACATCGTTGTCGCGCTTCGATCAGTTATTCGTAGTCGCGCGGAATTCGAGTTTCACCTACAAAGGCCGGGCGGTTGACGTGCGACAAGTAGCCGATGAGCTAGGTGTGCGCTACGTGCTTGAGGGCGGTATTCGCAAGGCGGGTAGCCACTTACGGATTAACGGTCAGCTCATCGATGCTACAACGGGGGGACATCTGTGGGCGGATCGCTTCGATGGTACCGTCGATGATGTATTTGAGTTCCAGGATCGGATTACCGAGACCGTCGTCGGCGCAATCGAACCCACAATTCAGAAGGCGGAAATTGAACGCGCGCGCCGCAAGCCGATAGACAATCTCGATGCCTACGATCTTTATCTGCGGGCGTTACCCCATGTTTACGCTTTTCGCCCGAACGGAAACCTTGAGGCGCTTACATTGCTCACCGAGGCGATTGATTTAGAGCCGGACTACGCTCCGGCGTTGGCTTATGCTGCATGGTGCATCGAGCAGCGCCTTACCAGAAACTGGCCGAGCGTCGGCGACGACGACGAGGCACAAGCGATTACCTTGGCCCGAAGGGCGCTCGCCGCCGGTAGTGACGATGCCATTGCTATAGTTCTGGCCGGTTTCGTTCTTGTGATGGTGGGCCGCGACTACACGGCGGGATTGGATGGTGTGCATCGTGCCGTGGAGCGAAACCCAGGATCAGGATTCATCAACTTTCTCGCGGGCACAGCGCTTGTTTATGGTGGTGAACCTGAAAAAGCTCTGCCCCTGCTACAGCGGGCAATGACGCTCGGACCATTGGATCCAGCCTATTACATGTACCTAATGGTTGCCGCCTGGGCTGAGCTCCACGGCGGTCGCCCGGATAAGGCCTTGGAACTGGCCGAGCGCTCGGTCGCGATCTATCCCGACTGGGACTCGACGTATTGGGCGCTGGTCCCCGCCTATGTTCAACTCGACCGCCTGCCGGAGGCGCAAGCAGCGTTAGCGAAGTATGAATCGCTTGCGCCGGGCATGACCATCTCCAAACTCCGAAGGTTGCTTCCTTTCAGATACCCCGCTCCATTGGAGATGACACTCGATGGCCTTCGAGCAGCCGGCCTGCCGGAATAGGGCATGTCGATCATTTTTCGAACCTACGTCGGCGTTAACACCGGTGCCTGGACTTCTTTTGCATTTACCTTGGTGCGATAGACACCGATGGTCGGGATACGTCGAGTGATCTTATACAGAAATCCTTTAAAGATTCCTTTGGCATGGTTGACTTTGCCTAAGACTAATAATATAAAAACTTTGAATATCTAAAAAAAGGCGGATTATCATATTCTGAGTCAGGGGGATTCGTATGTCTGAGAACAAAGGTTTCTGGTTATATGATTTAAGAATTGAGACCGTCGTCGGGGATCGAAATGTTGTGTGCAGACATATCGAAGGTGAAAGTTTCTCCGTTGTGGGTGAAAACCTGGTTTTTGCCAAGGACCAAAAAGTTTCCATGTATGCCCTAGCTGCTCTCTTACCGTTATTGCCTGCTAAGCAGAGAGAGTTGTCTGACCAAGACTGGATGTCAACAGATACCGAGATTGCCTGCCCAGACCCTTATTGTGGCGGACGTTTTCGGATTTCCAGGGTGAATAAGCGTTGGTTCTCCCACGCAGAAACAACCGGATTACCAGATAAGCGCTCTACCCCATATTGGAGAAATAATGATTAGCCCCATGATACCAGCTAAAACTACCAAACTGCGCAAGAATCATTCCATATCCAGGATCATCAAAGGAGGGTGGCAGTTAGCGGGTGATCATGGCTCTGTTGATAGAGCAACTGCAATTGCGGACATGGAGGCCTTTCTTGACGCAGGCATTACCACTTTCGACTGCGCAGATATCTATACAGGCGTTGAGGAGATGATAGGTGATTTTATCCAGGATACCAGAATGCACCGTGGTCAGGAACTAGCAGACAGTATATGCGTACACACCAAACTGGTGCCCGATCTTTCCAGACTTCACGATTTAACCAATGCTGAGGTAGAGGCTATTGTTGATCGTTCCTTGAGTCGGTTAAAAATTGACTGTTTACACCTTGTCCAATTTTTTTGGTGGGATCTGAGACTTGGTAATCCCTTAAAATCGCTGGAAGTATTAAAAAGATTACAAGATAAAGGGAAAATTAAAAATCTCGGTATTACCAATTGGGATGTTGAAGGGATCAGTCAATTTGTTGAAAACGGTTTTGATATTATCTCTGCGCAGGTGCAATATTCGATATTGGACCGACGCCCTGAAAACGGACTGATCGCATGGAGTGCCGAAAATAATATGCAACTGCTCTGTTACGGCTCTCTCGCCGGCGGATTTCTTACAGAAAAGTGGCTGGGCATGGAAGACCCTGGCTATCATTTCGAAAACAGGTCACTTATTAAATACCGTCTTATAATTGATGAATTTGGGTCTTGGGAACTGTTTCAACATCTGTTGCGAACGTTACAATCGATTGGCCATAAACACCGGGTAAGTTTAAGCGCTGTTGCCATTCGATATGTACTTGAAAGACCCCAGGTTGCGGCAGCGATTGTTGGTGCCAGATATGCCAGACATCTACCGGAAACAATGGAAGCGTTCACTTTTACCCTGGATAAGGAAGATTACACCAATCTCAACGCAATTCTCTATCAGTCACGAGGCCCACATGGGAAGGTTTATGGGTTGGAAAGTGACCGAACCGGGCGGCATGGTCGAATCATGAAATATGAATTGAATACAGCTCCTGGTACCAAGAAACTGGTAAATGGGACCTGAACATGGGGGACATTGCACTATCAACAGACAGGTTAACCGTAAATTTTGGAACTTTTTGTGCTGTAAATAATGTCTCCTTACAATTGAAAAGACACTCAATCACAGGATTGATCGGACCTAATGGTGCCGGGAAAACAACCTTCTTCAACGCACTGACGGGAATGCTCAAGCCTTCTTCCGGTTGGGTCATGCTGGATGGTATTGAAACTACAGGAAAAAGACCTGACCAGCTATATGCGTCAGGATTGGCTCGCACCTTTCAAATCCCCCGCCCTTTTTCTCGTATGAGCGTTCTTGAAAATGTCATGCTTGCGCCGTTGGCTCAAAGGGGTGAACATCTCTGGGGAGCAACCTTCAGCTCTCGCAAAGTGTTTGACCAGGAGCAAAAAATCCGCCAAAAAGCATTGGAAATACTCGATTTCGTAACCTTATCCGCGTTAGTTGATCATGAAGCGGGCAGGCTGTCCGGAGGGCAGACGAAACTGCTGGAACTGGCAAGGGTTCTCATGGGGGCCCCATCCATTATTTTACTGGATGAACCGGCCGCTGGGGTTAACCCGACCTTGACGAATGTCCTGCTGGAACGAATTGAAGCGTTGAATGCTCAAGGCACCACATTTTTGATTATCGAACACGATATGGATTTCATCATGAGCCATTGTAATCCGGTGATTGCATTATCGGCTGGCGAAATGATTTTTGAAGGCACCCCGGAAGAAGCCCAGGCCAACACCATTTTGCTGGATGCCTATTTGGGAGCTCAGGCCAGTGACTGAAGATATATTAGAAATTGAACGGCTGACAGCCGGCTATGTGAGAGGCCTGCCTATTTTAAAAGATGTATCCTTAAAGCTCGCCAGAGAATCCGTCACCGTCATCATCGGGCCAAATGGAGCGGGAAAATCCACCCTTATCAAGGCTATTGCGGGCATCGTCCGGGTCACCTCGGGAACAATTATGCTGAGAGGGAAGGATATAAGCGGTATTTTGCCGCATGAAATGGCCAAACACTCCATCGCGTATGTTCCACAATCAGACAACGTTTTCAGGACGTTATCGATTATTAAAAACCTCGAACTGGTGTTGAAAAACAGCCGAGAGAGTACCAGTCAGCGAATTGAAGAACTCTTTTCACAATTCCCTATCATTAGGGAAAAACAGAAAGAAAAAGCCGGGTCATTATCCGGTGGACAAAGACAGATACTGGCAGTTGCAATGGCTCTTTGCAACAGGCCGGAGATTATTCTGATGGATGAGCCTTCCGCCGGTTTGTCTCCCAAAGCCGCTCAGGGTGTTTTAGAGTTTGCGAGGGCACTCACCAGAGAAGGAGTTTCCATACTTCTGGTGGAACAAAATGTGAATCAGGCTCTGCGCCTCTCCGACTACTGTTACATCTTGGCCGAAGGAAAGAATCAGTTAGATGGGATGGCTTCGGAATTGCTGGAGGATCCGATCGTCGGTCAAATTTACCTGGGTGGAAAGCGCGTGGTGGAAACATGATACAAGGTCTGCTCGATGGTGTTTTGGTTGGTTCCGTTTTGTCATTAGGTGCCATTGGTTTAACCATGGTGATGCATACACTGAGGTTCGCCAATTTTTCACATGCCGAGCTGCTCTCCATCGGTGCATATGTGGCATTGGTGTCTGATGCTGTTTTCTCCGCTGTTCTGCAACCTCTGCAAAATATAATCAGCCCATTCAGTATGACTTGGGCGCTGGCTCTTTCGATCCCAGTCTCTTTGATAATAACCGGACTTACAGCTGTTGCGATAGATCGCTTTATCTTCAAGCGTATTCGAGATAATGGAGAAGAGCTTTCAATGGTGTTTGCTTCGTTTGGGGTAGCGTTGATTATCCGCAACCTTATCGGGCTGGTATTCGGACTTAAAACGCAGCTCTACAGTGATGACATTGTGATGGCGATAATCCTGAGCACGGATCCTCTTTTGCTCATAAAGCCGGATCAACTGCTCGTTCTAGGTATAACATGTATAATTATGGTCCTGCTGCATCTCGTCCTGACCCACACGACATTCGGGTATTCGCTGCGTGCGGTTGCCGAGAACCCCTCTCTGGCACAGGTTGTCGGAGTTAACCTTTCAAAGATGGTTACGATGACCTGGGTTATCGGCGGCGGATTGGCTGCAGCGGCAGGCATACTTTACGGTCTTAATAATCAGATCTCCCCCATTATCGGTAAGAATCTGGTTTTGCCCATCTTTGCGGCGACAATTGTGGGGGGGATCGGATCAATTTACGGTGCGGTTCTCGGAGGATTTATCGTGGGTATTGCTTCGAGTTTTGCATTGTTGGTCCTGCCTTCAGGCTATAGTCCGTCAGTTCCGTTTTTGATTATCATCTGTGTTTTATTTCTTCGACCTAATGGCTTGTTCGGAGAGGCGAGAGTATGATTGGTGTTATTTCATATCTGGTGTTTTTCACCACCATTGCAGCCATTTTGGCGATTGCCGTATTGGGCTTGAACCTTCAATGGGGAAACACCGGATTGTTTAACGGCGGCGTGGCTGCGTTTTTTGGAGCAGGTGCGTACGCAACCATTCTACTGGGCGGCACCCCGCAGGGCGAACATATCGGCGGATTCGAAATCTTCTATCCCCTTGCCCTCGCGGGAGGCGCGCTGTGTGCAGGGTTGCTCGCTTGGATGGTGGGTCTTCTCACGCTCAAGCTTCGGCATGATTACCTGGCGATTGCAACATTTGGGGTTGCTGTAGCTTTCGAAAGTTTTGTCCGCAACACCAGCGTAATGACAGGTGGCGCACTTGGCCTGCGTGGTTTTGAACGTCCGCTGGAAGCACTGATAGAGAATCCATTTCTCTACAATATTCTCTTCCTGCTCGTTGTTGTTCTCGTGCTTGCTTCAGTTTATGTTTTTCTGCAGAAATTGCTTCATGCCCCATTTGGAAGGTTGTTGCGGGCGATTCGTGAGGATGAGACCGCGGCCCAATCATTGGGTAAAAATCCCAGCGAGGTGCGACTGACCGCCTTTATAGTCGGTTCAGTTATCATGGGCCTGGCCGGGGGATTATACGCTACTTTTTACGCCTTTATCAGCCCGCAGGATGTTGTTCCAACCTTGACTTTCCAGATCTGGGCAATGCTGATTGTTGGCGGGGCCGGGAATAATCTAGGCGCCCTGGTCGGCACATTTCTCATTTGGGCGGTATGGACCGGCAGCGGTTGGTGCCTGTCTAAATATGCCCCCGTAGAAGCACAGATTTATACCGGCACATTGCAATATATTCTAATAGGTGCGATTATCGTTTCCATGTTATTGTGGAGACCACAGGGAATATTTCCGGAAAAACTGGTAATTTCACAATCCGGAGATTGATCTGTTTCTAAAGAAAAAAATCCAACCAGAGGAGATAAGGATGAAGGGCAGAGCAAAAATCAAGGTATGGGGTGCCATGTCAGCCGCAATGCTATGTATTGGACTACTTGGAAATCAGGTTCTGGCTGCAGACTGTACCACCAAAATTGGTGTTGCATTGCCGACATCGGTGGATTGGGGGCGTCCGATTGCAGCAACAACCCAATTTGCCGTGGATCTGGTCAACGAGGCCGGTGGTGTCTCCGGCTGCAATATTGAAGTGGTTTTGCGTGACACTCAAAATGATCCCAAGGTTGGGGTCGATGCAGCCCGATCACTTGTTGATCTGGAGAAAGTAAAATTACTTCTGGGTGCAGTATCCAGTGGCGTATCAATGCCTATTCTTACATCAGTGACTGTGCCATCCAACGTGATGCAAATGTCCTGCTGTTCATCATCCACAGCCTTTACCAAGCTATCAGAGGAAGGAAAAACCAAGGGGCTCTGGTTCCGCACGTTTGCCACATCCGAGGTCCAGGCTAATGCAGCCACGATATTGATCAAAGAGCAGGGATTTAAAAATGTAGCTATTTTTTATAAGAATGACGACTGGGGCCAGGATATGGGCCGTTTAGTTGCCGATAATTTGAAGAAACTGGGTGTAAACGTTACAACATCCATTGCCATCAATGATGGACAAGCTTCATATCAGGCAGAGGTAGCAAAGGGGATCAGCGGTAAGCCCGATGCAATCTATCTGGCTTTGTACCCAAAAGAAGGCATATCAATCGTACGCAACTGGATATCTCTGGGAGGCACCCAGGAAATGGTTGTGGCGAACTCGCTTAAATCGGATGAATTCCGTGATAAAGTTGGTTTTAAATATCTTGCAGCGGCAATTGGGACAGACACATCTTCCCCTCGCGTTGATTCAGCCACCGCATTCATAGACATCTATAAAGAGCGCTTCGATTCGGAGCCGAACGGACCCGGCCTGTCAAACGCTTTCGATGCCACCATGATAGCCCTTCTGGCAATGCAGGCAGCCGGCAAAGATGCCGACGGCCCGGCGATAGCCAAGGAAGTTTCCCGTGTAACTGATCCTCAGGGCACACCGATTACAGCAGATACTGCCGGTTTCAAGAAGGCGATTACCATTCTGCATGACGGCGGTTCTGTTATGTATCAGGGTGCAACAGGCAACGTGCAGTTCGATAAGAACGGTGACGTTTTCGCACCAGCAGTAGCCTGGGTGTTTACGGAATCCGGCATCAAAGAAGAACGATACGTTTCGTTGGAGGAAATAAAATCTTTTATGGACTCCATTAATTAATCCTGCATCCCATCTGACGCCAAAAGCCCGGATCGTGTTATGCGATTCGGGCTTTCTGGTCTCAATTGAAACACGTTATTTCCCTTAATCAACAAGAGCTTCGGCTTCAATTTCCACAAGATAATCACCGACGAGCGAGCCAATCTCCAGCAGCGTATTGGCTGGCTTGATGGCACCGAATTTTCTAAGATGCGCTTTGGATACCGCTAACGCATCATCACCATTGGCCAAATAAACTCTGGTGCGCACAACGTCTTCCATGGATCCACCAAGTGCTGCGACGGCTCCTTCTATTGTGTCCAGTATGAATGTTGTTTGCGCGGCAGCGTCCCCCTGGCTGACTACTCTGTCCTGACCTGCGGTAGCTGTTGTCCCAGAAACAAGAATTCGGTCTCCAATTCTTTGGGCTCTGCAGTAGCCGGCAATATTTTCCCATTTGCTGCCAGACAACACTCGTTTTGCATTTTTTCGTCCGGGGATATCTTCTGCGACAAATGCTTTCGGTACTTCGTTTAAATGGTCAGTGAGGTCACCACTTGCCGTAAGAAAAGGCGGCTTTCGGTATTCATCACCACAATCACCAGGTATCATGCCTGATCCTTCAAAGGCTTTATCCAACAGCGCGTAATCTTCGTCACTTAAAGAAAAACTGAACAACCTTACATTGTCCGCTCGATGTTCTCTCTCGCCAATTCGCGCACCAATGATAACTCCGGCCACACCTGATTGTTCGAGAACCCAGCGTGTAGCAACATTAGAGATAGAGACATCGTACTTGGAAGCAATAGATGATGCCGCCTCCAATATCGATTGATATATTTCCCAGCCACCAGCTGTATCGATAAATCGCTTATATTTCATACTGCTCCAATCCAGAATTTCTTTGGGTTCAGCCTTGCCCAACCATTTTTCAGACAGAAAACCACCGCAAAGAGTACCGTAAGCCAAAAGATGCACATTATGTTGCCTGCTTAGTTCAGCCAAATCTCCGCATGCTCGTCGATCTATAAGAGAGAAACTAACCTGATTGGTACGAATGGGGATTCCGTCCGTCATCGCCAGATGCAGATGGGCAGCGTCGAAATTAGTTACGCCAATTTCTCCGATCAATCCCTGTTCTCTTAACTCGTTCAATTCATGGAGCGCGTCAAGCCAGGCTGGATGTTCAAAGGTCCACCAATGGAATTGCAAAAGATCGATTTTGTCAATGCCAAGTCTCTGCAATCGTTCGACCACACCGGCGAGAACAACTTCCTTTGTCATGAGCCCTGGCGGGGGACACCATTTGGTAAAGACCAACGGTTTTTCGGAATTACTGGCATATCGTTTTAACAAGTGCCCGGAGATGATTTCAGCACTCCCGTAATGATCAGCCATGTCGAAAGTGGTAAAACCATCTCTCGCATAGGCTTCGAGATAGTCTGCCCCCTTTTCCGGATCTATAACGTCACCATCTTTTTCCATATCCGCCACTTGCCAAAGACCAGTTAGAATTCGGCTAATTTTCAGTTTGCCAGTGATCTCGTAAGTGTCCGGTTGAGCGATTACCATTTTGATGTCTCCTCGAATAGATATATCAGAACCAATTTATAGCTTTACATATCTTGTTAATCTGTGAAACATTTTTGTACTTTTAGATTAAGATCGTTCAGTCACTAGTTCGAGGCAAAACGGCACTGGCCAAAATGAGCACGAGAAAAACTGCTCATTCAGTAACCGCTGTTAACAGCGGACTGGAAACTCGTGCTGGATCTATTTTCAGTTTCTTCAAGACCAACAACGTTAGCGGTCCGCAAACAGTGATCACCCCCAACGGCTCAGCATAAATCAAAGATGTGCAGAGGAAATCTCTTCTGTTTTGGCAGTTGTAGGATTTTAAGATGTATAGAATTGGGTTATCTTCAAATCTCATCCCTGTGGAGGGGGATATTGAGAGGTGCCTTGAAAAACAAAAACAGAAAGTGATGCTGATGCTAAATTTGGTTTTGATGGTAGATCGGTGGGAAAAAGTAGGTGGGAAGTCTGGATTCGTGCAACCGGCACTAGAATCGCACCTGTTATTAATATAGAGAATTTAAGAGGAAGATATTGAAGTTTTATCGTGAGGTGAATAAGGAAAAGCTGAGGGGCAAAACTGCCCTGGTGTCCCCTCTATGTCCCCTGAAATAAAAAGAGGTTATAGCCAAAATGCCACAACCTCTTGATATTCATGGTGGAGCTAGACGGGATCGAACCGACGACCTCTTGAATGCCATTCAAGCGCTCTCCCAGCTGAGCTATAGCCCCACGAAGTGTGCAGTAAAAGGATTTTTTCTTACCAGCCTTTAGCAAGGGTGTCAATAAAAATAAACACTCAGAGAGGCCCATCACCCGCCATTAATCTTGCCAACGAAGCGGTGCTCTGGTATCATTTTGCCTTTCGATAACACCATATTTCTGCAGACTTCCTGCCACCTGCCTAACTGACTGGAAATCTGAAAGAATTTCGCATAATGTCCGTTTGATGACAAGGAAGGTTTTATGTTTTCGCCATTCAACTTTTTATTCGGCTGGCTCTCCAATGATCTGGCTATTGATCTGGGCACGGCCAATACCGTGTTATATGTCAAGGGCAAAGGAATCGTCCTGCGCGAACCTTCGGTCGTGGCGGTGCGGCAGGATGTAAGGATGAGCAAGGTTCTGGCCGTGGGTCAGGAAGCCAAACAGATGCTCGGTAAAACACCGGGAAACATCAACGCCATCAGGCCGATCAAGGATGGGGTAATTGCCGATTTTGAAGTTACCGAGGCGATGCTGCGCTACTTCATCAAGAAGGTGCACAACCGCCGTACCCTTGTGCATCCCCGGATTATCATTTCCGTGCCGTCGGGTATTACTCAGGTGGAGAAGCGGGCCGTGAAGGAGTCGGCCGAGTCGGCAGGTGCCCGGGAGGTGTATCTGATCGAGGAACCGATGGCCGCAGCTATTGGCGCCGATCTGCCAATCACCGAGCCCACGGCCAATATGGTCGTCGACATCGGCGGCGGCACCACCGAGGTGGCGGTCATCTCCCTGGCCGGCATTGTCTATGCCAAGTCCGTCAGGGTTGCCGGCGACAAGATGGACGAGTCGATCCTGCAATACATCAAGCGTAAACACAATCTTGCCATCGGCGAACGCACAGCCGAGTTGATCAAAACCACCATCGGCAACGTGATCCCTGAGGAACCGTACGAGGTGATGGACATAAAAGGAAGGGATCTGGTTTCCGGAGTACCGAAAACGATCACCGTCGGGGCGGATGAGATCCAGTCAGCAATTGCCGAGCAGGTGGATGTCATCGTCGAGGCGGTGCGGGTGGCGCTCGAGGTGACACCTCCGGAACTGGCGGCCGACATCGTCGATCAGGGTATCGTCCTGACCGGCGGCGGCGCCTTGTTGAAAAACCTCGACAAGTGTCTCAAGCAAGAGACCGGAATGCCGATCATCGTGGCTGACGACCCGCTTTCATCGGTGGTGCTCGGCTCCGGACAGGCACTCGACAATTTGGATATATTGAAAGAAGTTACCATCGATTAAGGCCGCTTCCGTCCTGCAGCGGGGAGCTGCTCTTAAAGATAGTGAGTACAAAGTCCAAGGACAGAAAGACACGGAGCGGGGCCTTACGCCTGCGTTCTGTTCTTCTCGCCATAGCCCTCTTGCTGGGTGGACTTGTCCTGCTGGCCTACACCTTCGGCGGCAGGTTTGGTATCTCCCACCAGATCACCCTGGAAATTATTGGCCCCCTTCAGTCCGCATCGGCTAAGGCCACTGCAGCAGCCCGCACCTTATGGGAGGACTATCTGGATATTCTTTCGGTCCGGGAGGAGAACCAGCGCCTGAAAGCGATGCTCAGATCCTATGAAGAGGATCTGGCCACCTATCGCGAGGCCTACACCACCTACCTGCGGCTGCAGCAGGAGCTCGATTTCAGGAAGGGTACCGACTTTCCCCCGCTCACCGCCCGGGTCATCGGCAAGGATCCAAGCTATTGGTTTCACACCATCATTGTCGATCGAGGCGAGAATGACGGCGTAGTCGAGGGAATGGTGGCGCTTAATTCCAAGGGCATCGTCGGGCAGGTGATTCATGTCTCCAACAACTATTCCAAGGTGCTGCTGGCCATCGCCCCGAGCAGCGCCATCGATGTCTTCATCCAGAAGAGCAGGGTTCGCGGAATACTCAAAGGGGTCGGTGAGGACGGCTATCTGCTCCACTACGTGCTCAAGAACGCCCAGGTGAATCAGGGCGACCATATCGTCACCGCTGGCATCGGCGGGGTCTTTGCCTCGGGTATCCCGGTGGGTACTGTATCCGCCGTGCACCGGAAAACGCGGGGCATGTTCCTGGAAATCGAAGTCGAACCCACGGTCGATTTTCAGCGTCTTGAGTTTGTGCAGCTCAATCTCTCGCTTCAGCAATCGTTGATCGGCGGAAAAATTGACGCGTCGGGGGGCTGAGCCGGATGAGAATCGGTGCCTTTCTGCTTGTTGGAATTTTCCTGATTGTCCTGCAGACAACAATTCTGCAGATCCTGCCATCCTGGTTCGGCGTTCCCGATCTTGTCTTTATTCTGATTGCCTTCGCAGCCTTTCGCTTCGACTGGTTGACGGGGAGTCTGCTGGCTTTCATGCTGGGCTGGATGATGGATGTGGCGACCGGCATCTTCCTGGGGATGTTTGTCGTTAAATATCTGATTGTCTTCTTCTCCCTCAACCTCCTGACCCAGAACAGTCCGATCAAGGAGTCGGCCTACCAGGTTCCGTTGGTGGGTGGCAGCTATTTCCTGGTTCAGTTCGGCTTTTATCTGGTGCTGACCATGGGGGCTGCCGATCTGGTCTCGCCCTGGTCCTGGAACCGGGCAGCGCGGGAGACAATCATTTTGATGATCGCCACGGTGCCCTGTTTTCTACTGTTCAACAGCCTCTACGAGTACTTGTCCCATCGGCGGGTGGTTCCCCGGGTGACGAGGAAGAAAGGAGGAAACCGGTTTAGGTAATAGAATGGAAAAGAAACTGTTCATAGAAGATCTCGAAGAGATTACCGAGTATGACGAAGAAGCGGTAAACATGCTCAAGCGCAGGGCGATGGTTGCCATCGGCTTCATCCTGCTGTTTCTTCTGATTATCATCTCCCGTTTCTGGTACCTGCAGATAAATCTCGGTGAGCACTATCGTGCTCTGGCCGAAAACAACCGGGTGCGGATCCGTTCGGTGCCGCCCCCCCGGGGCCATATCTTCGACCGGTATGACAGGGAGATCGTCACCAACCGCCCGTCGTTCAACGTCGCGCTGATCCGTGAGGACTCATTTGACATCCAGGGTGTACTCAAAAGACTCTCGGTGGTGCTCGATGAAGATATCGAGGTGTTGTGGGAGCGTATCAGAAGAGGGGCCGGGACTCCCCGTCATTTTCCTATCACGCTCAAGGAGGATGTCGATTGGGAGACGCTCGCCTATCTCGAGAACAACAAATACAAGTTTTCCGGGATCAGGATCGAGGTACAGCCCGTGCGAGTCTATCATTACGGAGATCTGGGGGCCAATATCATCGGTTATATAGGTTCGATCAGCCCACAGGAACTGGAAGCTGATGAAGAAGGCGTGTACGAAGGCGGCGACCTGGTGGGCAAGCGAGGCCTGGAGCGAATCAGGGAGTCGGACCTGCGCGGCGAGAAGGGCAGCAGTTCCACCGAAGTCAATGCCAGCGGCTTCGAACAGCAGCAGCTCAAGCAAGAAGATCCACTGCCTGGCCGGGACATCACCTTGACGATCGACACCGAACTGCAGCGGGCGGCCGAGCAATATCTGGCCATCAGCGACAAAGCGGGCGCGGTGGTGGCCATGGAGGTTGATAGTGGCCGGGTCCTGGCGGCGGTGAGTTCACCGACTATCCACCTGGAAGAATTTATCGGCGGAATATCCAGGAAAAACTGGAATGCACTGCTGGAAAATCCCCGCAACCCGCTGCTCAATAAAGTCGTCCAGGGTGTCTACCCGCCCGGTTCGGCCTATAAGATCGTTACCGCTTTGGCAGGGTTGGCCGAAGGGGTGATCACCGAGCACACCACTTTTTACTGTCCGGGCCACTACTATTTCGGCAGGCGGCTTTATCGCTGCTGGAAGCACAGCGGGCACGGCACGGTAGACGTGAGACGGGCGATCACCGAATCGTGCGATGTATTTTTCTACCAGACGGGCCAACGACTCGGCGTCGACAGGCTGGCCGCCTATGCCAAAAAACTGGGGCTGGGGACCAGATCGGGTATCGAGCTTGAGCACGAGAAGGCGGGCATCGTTCCGACCAAGGATTGGAAGCGCAAACGGTTCAAGGAGAAATGGCATGAGGGCGAAACGCTGTCGGTGGCCATCGGCCAGGGCTTCAACAATATGACACCGCTGCAGATCTGCCTGATGACCATGGCCATTGCCAACGGAGGCAAAATCTATAAGCCGCAGATCGTCGAGATGGTGAAGACCGCCGACGGCGAGATAATCGAGCAGCTTACCCCCGAGTTGCTCAGCGAATTAACCAGTAGGGAGAAAAGATATTTGCCGATCATCGAAGACGGGCTCTACGGAGTAGTCCAGGGCAAGCGTGGTACGGCCCGAAATGTGCGTATCGAGGGATTGACCGTGGCCGGCAAGACGGGTACCGCCCAGGTGGTGCGGCTGGCCCAGTACAAAGGTCTCAAGGAGCAGGATATTCCTTACAAGTACCGGGATCATGCTTGGTTTACCTGCTATGCACCGGCTGACAATCCCAAGATTGCCGTGACCGTTCTGGTGGAGCACGGCTTGCACGGCGGCTCCGGTGCCGGCCCCATTGCCCGGGTGGTGCTGAAAAAGTATTTCGAGAAATATCTGCTCGAGCAGGCCCGAAAGAAGGCCGAGGAAGACCAGGATGGCAAGGCGTAAACAACACATAGGTATAGAAACCTGTACGGATTAGGATATTTAGGAATGATTCGTTTCGACAGAAGGTTGCTGGCCCATTTCGACTGGTGGCTGCTGATCATGTTTTTGCTGGTCTGCGCCATGGCCCTGTTCAATCTCTACAGTGCCTCCTATCCACCCAATCCCTACGGCACGCCTCCCTATCTGAAGCAGCTCTATTTCTTTCTGATGGGCTTTGCTGCCATCCTGGTGATCCTGGCCGTCGACTATCAGGAGCTCCATTTCTGGAACTATTTTTTCTATGTGTTCGTGGTCGGCCTTCTGGCCGCCATTCTGATTATCGGAAAAACCGCGGGCGGCGCCCAGCGCTGGATCAGTCTCGGTTTTTTCAACCTGCAGCCTTCCGAACTGGCCAAACTTATGCTGGTGATCACCCTGGCCAGCTACTACTCGCGCAAAGAGGTGACGAACGGTTATACCATCAGGCAGCTGGTCGTACCCATTGGTCTGACGCTGGCACCATTTGTGCTCATTCTGCTGCAGCCCGACCTGGGAACTGCGCTGATGCTCGGCATCATCTTTGTGTCGATGACCGTCTTCGTGAAACTGCGCTTTTCAGTTTACGCCATCCTGGGCAGTACGAGCATCGCAATGATCTTTCTGGCCTGGGAAAAAATGCTCAAACCCTACCAGAAGCAGCGTATTCAGACCTTTCTGGACCCCGAAAAGGATCCCATGGGCCACGGCTACCAGATCATGCAGTCCAAGATCGCTGTGGGTAGCGGCGGCCGGTTCGGCAAGGGTTACCTTGAAGGCACCCAGGGCCATCTCCATTTCCTGCCCGAGCGTCACACCGATTTCGCTTTTGCCGTCTGGGGGGAGGAGTGGGGGTTTTTCGGCAGCCTGTTCTTCATCTCGATCTATTTCCTGATGCTGCTCTGGGGACTCTACTCCAGCGCTTTTGCCCGTGACCGGTTCGGAATGCTGCTATCTTTCGGCATCGTCATGCTGATCTTCTGGCAGGCGGTCATCAATTTGCTGATGATCTTAGGTTTCCTGCCGGTGGTCGGGATACCTCTGCCACTCGTCTCCTACGGTGGTTCGTCGCTGTTGACGACCCTGCTGGCTTTCGGCATTTTACTCAATGTCAGGATGCGTCGCTTTCAGAACGGTCAGAACGGCGATTGATCAGGGGGGAATCCTGGCGTCGCTGGAACCGCCGGATCACTCTTGCTCGATGCTCTGCAGAACGATATCCGTGAGGGCGTCGATGAAATCGGGATCGTCGTTGAAACTTGGGCTGGTCTCGAGTCTGATCTTGCAGTCGGCGGCTAGGTCCCTGTAATCCATGTTGATTTCCACCAGGGTTTCGACATGGTCGGAGACAAAGCTGATCGGCACCATCAATATGTTGGTGCAACCTTCGGCTCCCAGTTCTTTAATCGTCTCGGGCGTTGACGGTGACAGCCATTCGACTGGACCGGATCTGCTCTGGTAGCAAATTCTGCCCTGTACCCCGGTTATTTTCTCCACCGCCGTGATGGTGCGCTGCAGGTGATCAACGTAGGGATCCCCTTCTTCGATGAATGATACCGGCAGGCTGTGGGCGCTGTAGACGAGTTCCACCGGTTCGCTGCCGAACTTCTGCAGCCCCTGGGTGATTCTGTCGGCCAAGCAGGCGACATAGCCGGGATGGTCGGGCCAGGAGTCAATCTCAATCAGTTCATCACCGATTTGGTATTCCAGCAGCCAGCGTTTCAGTTCATTCAGCGATGAGCCGCTGGTGGCGCACGAATAGTGTGGGTAAAGACTCAGGGCCACGAGTCTGCTAAGCGGTTTTTGGGCCAGGCTCTTCAGTGCTTCGCGGGTAGTGGGGCTCCAGTAGCGCATCGCGGTGGCGACGCAGAACTCCCCGTGATCGTTGAGCTTTTCCTGAAGCGCCTGCTGCTGGGCCATGGTTATCCTGGTAATCGGTGAGCCGCCGCCGATTCGGGCATAGGTAGCCTCGCTCTTGGGAGCCCGCTTTCTGGCGATAAACCAGGCCAGTGGTTTCTGTAAAAAAGGCGGACCCAGCCTGATGATTTCTCGGTCGGAGAAAATGTTGTACAGAAAGGGCCTGATATCCTGGGGTTTTTCGGGGCCACCCATGTTGAGGAGCAGGACGCCGGTGGGGGCGGTGTGATCGCTGAAATCGTGCTGATCTGATTTCATAATCACCTATTCATAACACATTACCCGGGGGCTGAAAATAAAAGATTATTAATTCGAGTCGTTGACTCCGAAAAGGGATTCGGCCGGACTAAAATTGGCGGTGAAAGCTTGATTCTGTACCCGAGAACCATATATTATTAAACAAATGAGTTAAGAGAAGTAATCAGTTCAGGAGTCAGAGAAACTTCGTGTTGACATCTCAATTATTTCTTTCCAACCTTCACATCCTGCATCATTCAACCCATTTATTTTACTTACGTTTTCATCCTGAAATACGGAGGATTCAGGAAAACGGACTAGTCGAGGCGCGTCCTTAGGACGTATGTTTCCGGCAGCTGTGCTGCCTGAAAACCAGATGGAGGAAATATATGGAACTGAAAGTCGAAGCCCGCAATGTTGAGTTGAAGAAAGGCTGGCAGATGAAAATTGACGAGGAGAAGGAGAAACTGCTCAAGAACTATGCCGGTTTCGTCCTCCACCTCAGGGTGTCGATTGCAGCCACGGCTCACCATAAAGAGGGCGGTTACGAGGTCAAGGTTGTGGCTTCGGTGCCAAACGACACAGTGGTGGTAACCAGAAAAGGGGACCCTGTTCGGCCCCTGCTCATCGAGGCGTTCGATGTGCTCACCTTGCAGCTCAAGGAAATTCTCCGAAAGAAGAGGAAAAGCAAGAAACAACCGGAGCCCGCCGTCGCCGGCGACAGCGTCGGCATCATCCACAAAGTCTCCCCGCATGAATCATACGGCTTCATCACCACCTTTGACGACAGGGAGATCTACTTTCACGAGAACGCCCTGAAAAATATCCACATAGACGACCTCGTTGAGGGCGACAGCGTCATCTACGGAGAATCGCTCGGGGACAAAGGCCCCCAGGCCTCCTGGGTGAGAGTCGCCAAATAACCGATCTCAAATAAAAAAAGGAAAAGTCCCCCGGCCTTTGGTCGGGGGACTTTTTTTATGCCGGGGACGCAATTCAATTGCGTCCCCGAACGTGTTGATAGATCAATATTTACTGAAAGCGAAGTCCTCGCTGCCGTACAATTCAGGGTCGGCGTCGGGGTAGGGGACCTGTTCACCGTTCCACGGCTTTCTCAGCGTGTAGCTGTCGCCTTCCATGCTTATCACATTGGAGCGGTGCAGCGGAATCTTGCCGCCAGCGGTGGCGATGTAGCGTGGGATCGCGTCTCCCGAGATGTTGCCGTACATTGATTCGACGATGTCCCTGCCGACCTCCAGAGGTACGCGGAAATGAGCGAATTGCGGATTGCGGTAGCTGCAGTTGAAAATGTAGTAGGGTCTGACGTAAGCCTCCTGGATCGTTTCGCAGAGTTTCCACATTTTCACCCGGCTGTCGTTTATGCCTTTGAGCAGCACGGCCTGGTTTAGCACCGTGAAGCTGCTTTTGGAGAGGCGCCGGAAGGTGGCGCGGGACACCGGGGTGATTTCCTGGGCGGTGTTGATCTGGGTAACCACCCTGATCGGCTTTCTGTCATTACTTTTTTCTATGATGTCAAGCAACTCCTCATCGACCCGCATCGGCACGGTGACAGGTACCCTCGTGCCGAGCCGTTTGATTTTCACATGGTCTATTTCATCGAGCTGTTCGAGCAGCCAGTCAAGCATCGAATTGGGCAGCACGAAAGCGTCGCCGCCGGTGACCAGTATATCGCGGATACGCTCGTTGGCCCTGATGTAGTCGAGTGCTTCGCGGTAGGCTTCCCGGGAGTAAATCCTATCCTTGCGGCCGATGTGGGCAATGCGCAGGCAGTGGGTGCAGTACATGGCGCACATGTTGGTTGCCTTGATGGTCACCACCCGGGGATAGAATTGATCGATGAGCCGGGCCGGGGAATGATCCGCCGCCACCGGTGGTATCTCGATGCCGGCGTTGTCGATCATCTCGCCGGTGGGGATGGACTGGAGCATGACCGGGTCATTCACCAAACCCGGCATGATCAGGCTGGTATAGTATGGAGTCAGCCGCATCCGGTATTCACCGGTGACCCTGGCGACCGAAGCCGCCGCCTCGGGGGTCAGGTCGATCAGATCGGCCAGGGTTTCAATTGAGTCGACGGCATGTCTGATCTGGCCGGAAAAAGAATTCCACTCTTCATCCGTCATCTTCAGCTTGGCCCTGATACGAGCCTGGTTTTCCAAAATGGTATCCCACAATTCGATGCCGCTCGGGGCAACCTCGTCTTTTTCTTTGAGATAGGCATCCACCCGGTCGTTGGCATCGGCGGCGATGGGCAGCGCCTGGGTCAGGCGGCCGCCGATACTGACCAGATGTTCGTCGATCCGCTGGTGCTTCAGGGCAAGGTTCTCGAGGGTTTTCTGATCTATACAGAAAGCCTCGGGAGAGAAGCGATGCTGGTGCTTGTAATGCAGAAGAAAGGTGAACAGTTCGACGATCGGCTCGGTCAGTTCCTCTTTGCTGGCTTTACTCAGCAACTCATTCACTTTGAGCCGCGCTTCCTCTCCCGGGTCACCGAATAGTTCACCGGAAGGCTGTAATGCTTCCAGCAATGCTTTCGTATAATCATCCAGCGCCGCCTCCTCTGAGACGACGCCATTTTTTTCATTCATTGTTTTTCAGCCTCGATAATCGTTTGTCTGATGAAACCGACCCCCTGACACAACCCCTCGTCGACGTCGTCGCGGTTTTTCGCCACCGACACGACACGAGCCAGAAAACTGCCCGGCATTACCAGAAAATTGGTGCCCGGGTGCTCGAGAATGACGAAATCCTTGATCAGCTCACCGTTGGCGACTTTCCGGAAGGTTTCACGCTCATAGGGGTTCTGGGGGATATAGCCGGTGGTCAGCTTCTTGGTTTCAATCTTGTAGTTGTAGGTTCCCCAATGGATGTTTCTGATATTGTCGCCCATCTCCATGACGTGCGGTGGAAATCGGTTTTCGGTCACCGCATAATATTCGAGTTCGGGGAGCATGGGCGAGCCTTCGGGCAGGGATTGCTCCAGGGTGAAGCAGAACTCCAGGGTAGTGCCCTGTTTTCTGGCGTTGATTTCCAGGAAAAAGACATTGCCGTCATTGTCGATCAGGTAGTCGCAGCCAAAAATTCCGCGGTAGCCCTTGCGGCCGAGCATCTTGCCCACTTCGACCGTGTTGTCGTAGAGCTGTTGCCGCTGCGTGCCGTTGACGGTTGACGGGAATTTGGAACCGATGAAGCGGTTGCCGTCGACAATGACCTGGTCTGCCACCCCGGCGATATAGACGTCCTCCTCGTTGGCGACCACGGCAAGTACGGTGGGGTCGAGCTGATGCGGAATAAAGCGTGAAATCAGATAGACATCGTTGGTGTTGCCGAATTTCTGCTCAACCTGTTTCTGATTGTAGGTGACGGCCGAGTTGATGCCGGCGGCAGAATAGGCGCCGCTGACAAAGATGCCGTCCGTCCACTGATCCCTGAGGTCAGCGGTGATCCTGAACAAGCACTCCCGGTTTTCACATATTTCATGCTCGGCCAGCGGGACGATCCCCTCCAGTGACTTGTACTGGGCAATCTTGTTGTTGAGCTGCCGGGACAGATATTTGTCAGGGCCCAGAATCGACACCCGGTCGATCTTGTCCAGGGTCATCTCCAGCACACTCTCATAGAGATTGATGTAGAGCTGGTTCTGGCGCTCGAGAATTCGGTCGATCAGCTCCCTGATTATCTTTGAATTGGAGACCGCGCTCATGAATTTAGCCGTGTCGATCCTCCAGCTGTGGCGCGGCTCCTTTCCGTTCATCACAAAGCTGTGATCGGTGATCAACTCTTCATTGCCGAAGGGATTGATGACGATGATGTTGGCGTAGTTGTATTGGATACAGACGTCGGGGACGATTGAGATAAAGCGAATAGGGCGTTTGGGGATCCGATGAGCCAGGGCTTCCTGGACAAAATAGTTGAGACTGTATGTTTTCAGCTCACCTACGTAGAGGAAGTAGTAGTAATCGGGGTTGTAGGTAAAGTTGGTGAATAGTATCTCGTCGTCTTCCAGAACCATATGCATACATCCTGTATCTGTTTATCCGGTCACCTCCAGCCAGGCCTGAGCCACACAAAGAAAAAAGACACTGACCGGGTTCCGCCGCGGCGGGCCGATCGGTGCCTTGTAATCTCCCTGTGAGGGGC
>JABDQA010000056.1 GCA_013042475.1 Desulfofustis sp. | reverse complement strand
TGCACTGCATGATCAAAAAGACAATGGAGGCCTTGAAGATGGTCGCCATCTGGATATGCGGCGGCGTAACGCCTCGAATATAGAACAACGCATAGCCGAAGGGCGGACTCAGAAACGACATCTGCATGTTGATGATGTAGAGCACACCGAACCACAAGGCTACGTCACTGGCGTCCGGACCCGGGAGGCCGAAGAGGCCGTCGAAAGTGAGCGACTTGACGATCGGCACGAAGATTGGCACGGCCAGCAGCAGGATACCGACCCAGTCGAGAAACATGCCAAGGATGACCAGCAGGAACATCATCAGAAAGAGGATGCCGTAGGAGCCCAGACCGAGACCGAGCATCGTGTCGGTGATGAAGGCCTGGCCTCCCTGGAGGATGTAAAAGCCAACGAAGACCGAGGCGCCGAACATGATCCACAGGACCATGGTGGTGGCGCGCAGCGTGGTCAATGACGCTTCCTTGAGCACCAGCAGTGAGAACCGTTTCTGAAGGATGGCAACGAAGACCGAACCGCAGGAGCCGATACCGGCCGCCTCAACCGGGGTGGCGATACCTCCAAACAGCAGGCCAAGGACCAGGAAGACAAGAAACAGCGGGGCAATTAAGCCTTTGAGCAGCTTCAGCTTTTCGATAAAGTTGATCAACTCCTCCTTGGGCATGGCCGGGCACAAATTTGGGTTGATGTAGGAGCGCAACAAAACATAGGTGACGTACATACCCGAGAGCATCAGCCCAGGAACAAATGAGCCAATGTAAAGCTCGCCCACCGACTGCTGGGCAACAACGGCATAGAGAATGGCCAGGATGGACGGTGGAATCAAAATGCCCAGCGTACCACCTGCCATAATCGAACCCAGAGCAATCTTCTCGTCATAGTTGCGCTGCAGCATCGCCGGCAGGGCCAGAATACCCATGGTTACGACTGCCGCGCCGATAACGCCGACCATGGCCGCCAGGATGGTCGAGGCGACAATGGTGGCGGCCGCCAATCCGCCGCGCAGTCCGCCCATCCACCTGTAGACCACCGAGAACATCTCCTCGATGATGCCGGCCCGCTCGAGCATGGCCGCCATGAAGATGAAGAGTGGGATGGCCGAAAGATCCGAGTTGGTCATCATCGGGAAGATACGGCTGGGCAGAATATTAAGCATGGCCTGGTCGCCGACCATATAAATGAAGACACAGCCCAGACCGCCGGTAACAAAAGCCAGTGGCAAACCGGCCATCAAAAAGACTACCAGACTGCCGAACATAATCCAGGTCAGCGTCGAGATGTCAAAGCCGGCCAGGATGCCTGCGGTTCTGAAAAGAAACTTCTCGTCGCCCCAGGGATCGTAAAAAAAGATATTGATCATCTCGACGAGCACGCAAAAAGTCAAAGCAAGGGTGCCGCCGTAGACGACCACGGACCAGAACAGACTGCCTGGTTTGCGTGCGCTCTGAACAGCGGGTTTACTATCAACAGTTGTTTCCATTATGACGCACTCCTGCCGAGTTGATTAAATCGTTTGATGTCTTTGTAGAGCTTGGATATGGTCGCCAGCGTGATCAGTATGCCGCCGACAAACATCATGACCTTGACCGGGTAATACTGGATCTGCCAGGTTTCCATGGTCCGTTCCCGCTGAGCGATGGAAGCCATAAAAAAGCCGTAGGAGGTGCCGATCAGGCTGATGAAGAAGACGAAAGAGAAAATCGACGTGAAAATATCGAGCCCGTACTGTCCCCGTTTGGGAAATTTGTTATAGATAATATCCACCGCCACATGGGATCCGTGCAGATAGGCATAGGCGCCGGCCAGCAGATACTGCATACCGAACAGCAGGAAGGAAGATTCATGCACCCAGATGGTTGGTTTATTGAAAATATAGCGGGCTATAACCTCAAAGGCGTAAGCAAAGACTGCATTGATGGTCCAGAAGGCGACAAACTGCCCGGAGTGGTCGGAGATCCAGTCGATTACGCGGATAATCGGGTTGGTGGCCACATAGGCGTCGGGATCGTCGTGCTTGGTTGATTGGGGCAGCGTTCCGTCCTTGGCAAACTGCCTTCTTTCAAGTGCGTAGCAGACGATGATCATCACAATGGGCATCACCGCCAGCCAGCCCCAGTAAAACCAGTGGGGCAGGACAAAACCAAAATCTATTTTCTGTTCGTTCATTTTAGAAACACTCCCTTCCGATGATCAGGCAGTAAAAACGGAGGTCCTGAGACCTCCGTTTTTGATAGAAGATGTTGTAACTATCGTAGTGATAGATTACAGGGAATATCCCTTGATATCCTCAGGCGTGAGGTAACCCATCAGGTCGTTGAGCATGAAGTCGAGCTGCAGCTGCAGTACGCGTGCGGCATCCGGACTCTTCTTGCCCCAGTTGAACCAGATTGGAATTGCATTCTTCCGGAAGGCTGCGATGTCTTCTGAGCTCATGCGGTTGACCACACTGCCGGCTTCTTTAAACTTGGCCAGGGCTTCCACGTTGCGCTTCTGGATGCCCAGGAAATGCTCGGCGGAAAAGACCTTGACCTGTTCTTCCATCAGGGCCTGCATCTCGGGAGAAAGACGCTTCCAGGCACCGAGGTTACAGCTCATTTCCATTAGGTCGACAGGCTGGTAAATGGACATCAGGCCTGGAGGGCCGAAGAGGATGTATTTGGTGACCTGGGCAAAGCCGAGATCCCAGTTGACCGCCGGACCCACATAGTCGGCCGCGTCGATGGTGCCCTTCTCAAGCGCCGGGAAGATATCCGAGCCCGGCAGGGAAACGGTGGAAGCGCCGAAGCTCTGGAAGACCTCGGCTACCATGCCTCCCGGCACACGCAGTTTCATGCCTTTGAAGTCAGCTACAGAGTTAACAGGTTTTTTCGAATGAATAATGTTGGCGTCATGCTGAACATGGCCGATGTAGAATAGTCCCTGCTTGGCATAGATTTCCCGTGCCAGTTCTTTCATGCCCAGAGCATCGAACATGATGTCCCACTGGGCCGGCTGATCCGGTCCCACCGGATATGATGACAGGAATACCGAGGCGGGAATTTTTCCGGCCCAGTAGAGCGTAAAAGCGTTCATTCCCTGCAGTACGCCGGTCTTGACCGCTTCGAACAGGGCGTTGTTATCAGCTGCTACAGATTTGGCTGGAAATGGTTTGACGTCGAGTTCGCCGCCGGAGCGTTCGATAAAGCCTTTGGCCCATTCTTCAAACAGGGTGTATCCGGAGGTGCCTGCGTCCCAGGTGGACTGCATTTTCCATACGGTGGTCTTGGCTTTGGCGGTCTGAATAAAGGGGCCGACCGAAGCACTGGCAGCCACTGCGGCTCCGGCTGCGGCGGCAGTCTTCAAGAATTTACGACGGCCATTGTCTTGCGGTTTCTTCTCTACTGCCACATCTTTTTTCTGTCCTTGTTCCTGCATTGCTTACTCCTCGTCTTGGGGTTGGGGGGGATAGCGGTATGACCGACTGGAGGTGATGCCGGCCTCCACGCATTCGAAACTACGGACCCTGCAGCGAAGCGCGAAACGCTGCGGCTACTGCTTCTAGTTCTGCCACTTGCGTTTCAATGAACTGAACCGCATTTATCCTGGGTAAGGAAATCTGATGGCAGTCTTTACAGACTAAGTGTATTTACCCTCAATGGGTGCAAAGATCAATAATGACAGCACTTCTCCACGGGTGGAAATCTGGTCAAACCAGATATCAGATTTCTAATATCCCGTTTTGTTTGTTTTGTCAAACCATTTTCAAGTCTGTTCAAGGTTGAGGTGTCCACCTGAATCGAAGTTACAACAAGTGTTTCAGTACTTTTTTGGTTTTCCAATATTATCTATAAAATCTAATTTTCGTGATTTGGCTAAACTGTTTTGGTACTACTCTCTCATAGGGCATCACTGGGGCTACTGGACGTTATCGATAATAGTTTAAATGAGGCTTTGTCATGAGCGGTGGCGTGGCGAGAGGGCTTGTCCTTTTTAACTAATTGTAAACATATTTTAATTTAAAAAATGTGTTTTTTTCAATGAGGAGAACCGGCTCTTTGATTATGACTTGGCTTCGTCTCAGATAAATCTTAAAATGACCATCTCGATTCCCCCAAAAAAATATCTTGAAGATGCCATCGCTGGAGTCGGGGAAACGAAATATTCGATCAGCAGGTGGGGGCAAAATTAACCTCTTCATGCAATTGTTTTGACACCATCCGTAAGGCCGAGATTGGTTCCTAAAAAACTTGCCGGGGACAGCTAAAAGTGCTTGACATTCAAGAGCCAACATGACAGTTTTGTCTGGTCTTACCAGTGTGGATTTGGCTATGGCTCAGTCCGGCATTTCGATAATCGAAAAGAGAGGGGACTGACATTTGTTGACAATTCAATAAGTGATGACGGAGGAATTATGGCAAAGTTTTTAGAATATCAGGGCAAGGAGTACTTCAAAAAGGCTGGTATACCTGTCCCTGAGGGGGAGGCGGTTGACACTCCCGAAGCAGCAGCTGCCGCCGCCGAGAAAATCGGCAAACCGGTGGTGGTGAAAGCCCAGGTCCTGGCCGGCGGCCGCGGCAAAGCCGGTGGGGTCAAGCTGGTTTCCACACCGGAAGAGGCCGCCAAGGCTGCGGGTGAAATCCTTGGCATGGAAATCAAGGGCCTGACCGTCAAACAGGTTCTTGTCGAAGAGCAACTGGCTATCAAGCAGGAGTTTTATGCCGGGCTCATTATCAATTCAGCCCATGATGTTCGAGGGCCGGTACTGATGTTCAGCCCGGAAGGCGGGATGGATATCGAATCAGTTCCCGAAGACAAGATCGCCACCTTGAATGTTGATGTCACCAAAGGACTGATGATCCACGACACGCTCGATATGTGTGTGACGATGGGTGTGCAGGGCGGAGCACTGAGGCCGCTTGCCGATGTGGTCCTCAAGCTCTACAACGCTTTTCGCCGAAATGATTGTCGGGCACTCGAGATTAACCCCCTGGTGCTCACCGAAGAGGGCAAGGTCTATGCCGCTGATTGCCGCATGGAAGCTGACGATCAGGCGGTGTTCAGGCATCCCGAATTCGGTATCAAGATCGGCCGTGAGTTTCTCAAAGAGCCCACCGAACTTGATCTCATGGGCTGGTCATATGAAGCCAGCGACTTCAGGGGGACGAGCTATATCGCCGAGATGGCCTCTCCCGAAGAGACCGCTGCCGGCGGGTATGTGGGGTATCATGGTATAGGGGGCGGAGCGGCCATGCTCGGCATGGACGCCCTCAACAAGGTCGGTCTCAAAGTTGCGGATTACGCCGACACCAGCGGTAATCCGACCGCCTCAAAGGTCTACCGGACCGTCAAGCTTATCATGTCACAACCCAATATAGAGGGGTACTTTCTCTCCGGCTTTATGATGGCCAACCAGGAACAGTGGCATCATGCCCACGGCCTGGTCAAGGCACTGCGTGAAGAACTGCCGAAGCGTCCTGGTTTTCCCGTGGTCCTGCTGCTCTGCGGCAACAAGGAAGCAGAATCCCAGCAAATCCTCAAGCAAGGTCTTGCAGACCTTGATGCACGGGTGGAGATTTACGACCGGGAGCATGTATACGATGCCAAGTTTATCGGCGGCAGGGTTCGAACGCTGGTCGATGAATACCGCCAAGACAAGGCTGCAGCCTAGAGGGAGATAATGATGGAATTTTCTGAGAAAACAATCAAGATCAGCATTGATGAAGAGAAGTGCGAGGGCTGCGAGACCCACGCCTGTGTCGAGGCGTGCAAAACCTACGCCCGCGGCATCCTCGTCCTTAAAGATGGCAAACCGGTGGTGGAAGGGACCCCTGATGAAATTGAAAGGAAGGGTACCGAGTGTCTGGCATGCGAATATGCCTGCTGGTTCAGGGGCAATTCGGCGATTACCATCGAGGCTCCCATCGAGGGGTTGGATGCCTACAGAAAAAAACATGGTACTGACTAAGCAGGGGGAGACATGTCTATTATATTGGATGAAAACAGCACAGTAGTTGTTCAGGGTATGACCGGGAGGGAGGGCTCCCTGCGTACCAAGTACATGCAGGATTACGGCACCAAGGTCGTGGCCGGGGTTACCCCGGGTAAAGGCGGCAGCGAAGTCCATGGCATCCCGGTCTATAACACGGTGAGGGAAGCCATCAGGGCCCAGGGGAATATCGATGCGGCAGTTACCTTTGTTCCCGGCCCCCTGCTGCGCGGCGCCGTCTATGAAGCCATCGACGCCGGCATCAAGTTTGTCTGTTCGCCGGTGGAGCGCATCCCGGTTCATGACGTCATCGACATGGTGACCTATGCCCGTAAAAACGATGTGAAGCTGCTCGGTCCGGGCAGCCTCGGGATGATCAGTCCCGGCAAGGCGGTTGTCGGCTGGCTCGGCGGCAGCGTTGACTGGGCAAACACGCTTTTCGACCCGGGCCCCATCGGGGTCATTTCCCGCTCCGGTGGCCAATCCGGCACGGTTCCCTGGGCTCTTAAAGTCGCCGGTCTCGGTATCTCCACCGCTCTGCATATCGGTACGGAGCCGGTGCTCGGCCTGACTATGGCAGACGTGTTGAAGAATTTCGAAGAAGACGACCAGACTAAAGCGGTAGCCGTTTTCGGTGAAATAGGTGGAACCCTTGAGGAGGAGGCTGCCGAGGCAGTTGCCAACGGTGAGTTCACCAAACCGCTCGTGGTCTTTATTGCAGGTGCCTGGGCACCTGAGGGCATGCGTTTTTCCCATGCCAGCAGTATCGTTGAGAAAGGCCGCGGCACCGCCCAGGGAAAAATGAAGGCATTGACCGAAGCAGGAGCCTACGTAGTTGATAGTCCAGAAGAGATAGCACCCAAAATCAAGGAACTAATCACAGTATAACCGACAAAATCAAGGAGGAAGTGCCATGCCTGTAATGAGATCAGTTTTTTATGTACCGAGCAACAACGACAAAATGGTCGCTAAAGCACCCACGATCGCCGCCGATGTCCTGACCCTCGATCTTGAAGATTCCGTGCCCCCGGCCGAAAAAGCCAGGGGCCGGGAAATGATCCAGCAGTACTTGAAGACCGATCGGGCCAACCAGGCAGCCCCGTATCTCTACGTTCGGATCAACAACTGGGAGACCGAGATGACCAACGATGATCTGGAAGCCATCGTGCATCCGGGACTCGACGGCGTCTGTCTGGCCAAATGCGGTGAGGCTGCAAACGTCCAAAGACTGGACTGGAAACTCGAGGAACTCGAGCAGCGCCGGGGTATGGAAGTGGGCAGCGTGGCAATTCAGCTGCTCATCGAAACAGCCAAGGGGTGTATGAATGCTTATCCCGCGGCCACTGCGAGTCCGCGCGTCAACTCGCTGATTTTCGGTGCAGTCGACTACACCAAGGACATGCGCGTGGAATTGACCTCTGAAGGTGTCGAGCAGATGTATGCCCGCTACCACACCGCCGTGGCTGCCCGGGCGGCAGGATGTGTAGCCATCGATTGTCCGTTTGTCGCCTTCAAGGACACCGAGGCTTTTGACAAATCCACCAAGGAAGGCCGCCAGATGGGCTACGAAGGACGCATGCTGATCCATCCGAGCCAGATCGAACCTTCACATGTGATCTACACCCCGAGCCCGGAGAGCATCGAGTGGGCCGAAGGCGTCAAGAAGGTGTTCGAGGAAGAAGGCATCGCCAAAGGTACGGCGGCTGTTACCTATCTCGGTAAGATGGTCGATACCCCCGTTTACGAGAACGCCCTGCAGATTCTCCGCACCATCGAAGAGATCAAAGCGGCGGAGGCCAAGGCAGCAAAATAGATCTGCCACCAATTACGATTAATGGGAGCGGCTGAAGCAGGCCGCTCCCCGCATGTTGACGAGGAAAAACCATGCTGCTTGCCCAATTGTCAGTCTATCCGATCGGGGCTGGAGTGAGCCTGGGAAGACACGTTAAAAAAGGCGTAAGAATAATAGAAGAATCCGGCTATACTTATCAGGTTGGGGGAATGTCCACTTCGGTTGAGGTCCCCGACTTGAAGGAACTTTTTGAATTGCTGGAAAAAATCCGCCAGGCCCAGATCGATGAGGGCGCAGAGCGGGTTATCATCGAATTGAAAGTCGATGATCGCAGGGATAAGAACTCGACACTGCAGGGAAAAATTGACTCGGTGACATCCTAGGTCGAAACGGGAAACCCGGAGCAGCGAACTGGGCGGCCCGCCACATGGGTGAAAATGCAAGTTGGACCGAACAAAATCGGACTGTTCGACGATTGGCCGGAACGTTATGACCAGTGGTTCGAAACCCCGATTGGCGAACTGGTTCGTGAATATGAAGCGGAGCTGCTCCAACAACTGCTCGATCCGCAAACGGGTGAGTTTATCCTCGATGTCGGCTGTGGAACGGGCATATTCACCAGCCCGGTCTTATCTTCCGGTGCCGAAATTGTTGGGCTTGATATTTCCTTCCCAATGATCTCAAGAGCTTCCGGCCGTTTCCATGGGAAGCGATTTGTACCGCTGGCCGGCAACATGCTGGCACTGCCATTTGCCAATGGCTCCTTCGACAAGGTCTATTCGATGACCGCGTTGGAATTTGTCGACAACGCCCAGGCAGCAGTTGCTGAACTGGAGCGGGTGACAAAAGGCGGCGGGGTCATTGTCATGTCCACCTTGAACAGGCTCAGCCCGTGGGCTGAGCGTCGTTTGCGAGCAGGAGAAGAGGGGCACGAGCTGTTCAAGTCAATGGTCTTCAGATCGCCCACCGAAATCAGGGAGCTGCTGCCCGCTGATGCGACCTTGAAGACAGCCATTCATTTTATGAAAAACGAAGATCCTGTCCAGGCCCGGGAGATCGAAACACGGTATCAGGCCGAAGATGCTGAAACCGGTGCCTTTCTCGCCGCAGCCTGGAGGAAGAATCATTAGCAGCAAACATATAAACTACCCAAACCCGATGTCTGAGGAGGAACTAAATGATTACCGAAAGCTTCGTGAAGAAGATGGAGGAAATTCTCGGCAAGGAATATGTGCGCTCATCCGATGCCGATCTGGAACTGTATTCCTATGATGCGTCTTTGGTTGGAGGTAAACCGGGGCTGGTAGTGTTCCCCGCGTCTACGGAAGAAGTTTCCAAGGTGATGAGGGAAGCCCATCAGGCAGGAATTCCCAATGTCGGGCGCGGCTTTGCCACCAACCTTTCCGGCGGCACCATCATCAGATTCGAGGGACTGGTAATCGTTCTCGCCCGCTTCAATAAGATTCTTGAAATACATCCCGAAAGTAAATATGCCGTAGTGCAGACCGGAGTGACCAATCTCGAGCTCCAGGAAGCGGTCGCACCCCTGGGAATGTTCTATGCCCCGGATCCTGCCAGCCAGAAGGTTGCAACCATCGGCGGCAATATCGGCGAGAACTCGGGTGGACCACGTTGTCTCAAGTATGGGGTCACCTCCAACCACATCCTTGGGATGAAGACCGTACTCTCAGACGGTGAGATAGTAGATATCGCAGGCCCCTCCCTGGATCCCGCGGGATATGACGTGCGCGGGCTGATGGTGGGTAGCGAGGGCTGCCTGGGGGTGGCCACCGAAATTACCGTGCGGATCATTCCCAAGACCGAGTCGGTCATCACCATGCTGGCCATTTACGACGACGTCTCCAATGCCGCCACCTCGGTCGCCGAGATCATGCGGGCCGGCATCGTGCCGCTGACTCTTGAAATGATGGACAACACCATCATTCAGGCGGTGGAAAAAGGCGGACCCTGTGGGTATCCGATTGATGCGGCTGCAGTGCTGATCATCGAAGTCGAGGGGATCAGTACTGGCCTCAAAGAACAGGCGGAGCAGGTCGATAAGATATGTATGGATGCGGGGTGCCGCGAGGTGCGAACAGCCAAAAACCAGGCCGAGCGGGAGCTGCTTTGGAAAGGCCGCAAGGGCGCCTTCGGAGCGATCTGCAACCTGTCGCCCAACTACCTCGTCAACGACGGCTGCGTGCTGCGCAGCGATCTGCCCGAAGTGCTCAAGCGGGTCAAGGAGGTGTCGGATCAGTACGGCTGCCCGGTGGGTAACGTATTCCATGCCGGCGACGGCAATCTTCACCCCCTGCTGATGTTCGATTCGAGAAATGAAGAAGAGCTGGAACAGGTGCACAAGGCCGGCTGGGACATCATGGAGATATGTGCGGAATTCGGCGGGACGATATCAGGTGAACACGGCATCGGCGAAGAAAAACGCGAGGCCATGAAAATGGTCTTTTCGGGGCATGATCTGAACACTCAGCAAAGGGTGAAGTCGGCCTTTGATCCCAAGAATCTGCTCAACCCGACCAAAATCATCCCGCTGCCGCCGGAAGGCGCCGATAAACTGCCGGACAGCCCTCCGACCGTGCTCAAGCGCTTGGGGGGAGCAGAAGCCGAAGGCGTTGCCGAGACCATCAAAGCGGTGCGCACTGCGGTGGCCGAGAAAAAAGGAATTAGGATTGCCGGAACGGGAACCTTCAACGGTTTAGGCAATGTGCTCAGCAAAGAGAGTGTGGTGATTGACAGCCTGAAAATGACTGATTTCATCGAATATGATCAGGATAACCAGTTTATCACTGTTGGCTCCGGCGTAACCCTTGCAGCCCTGCAGGAGAAACTCGGTCAGCAGAATCAATGGCTGCCCTTGAGGCCACCGTTCGGCACCACCACAACCACTATCGGATCAATTGTCGCCACCGCCGAAGTGGGGCCGGAACGTTTGGCTTATGGGGCTCCGCGGGATATGCTGCTGGGTTTGCAATACATCGACAGCAGCGGCAGCATGGTATCGGCTGGCGGCAAAGTTGTAAAAAATGTGGCCGGTTACGACATGACCAGGCTGCTGACCGGTTCCATGGGAACCCTGGGATTCATCACCGAGGCAACCTGGAAAATCGCCACCAGGTCGGAAATATGTAAACAGCTCTCCGGCTCCGGCAGCCTGGAAGCCTGCTTCGAAGCAGGATTAAAAATAGTTAACTCAAATCTACTGGCGGCACTGGTGACGATTAAACCGGAAAGCGGTCAGGCGACTCTGCAGGTGGGCTTTGAAGGGCTCGGACTCGTGGTCGATTCCCAGATCGAGCGTTGTGCCGAGGTGATGAAGGGCAGTGGACTGAATCTGGCCGAGGCCGAAGTCTACCCAATAGTGGAAGGGTTCCTGGCACCCGCTTTCGCCTCTATCTGGGAGGCTCCGTTTGTCTTCCAGGCCGATTTCGTGATCAAGCACGGTGCCGAGTTCGTTGGCCAGCTGTCGCAGGCAGCCACACCAGCGGAGGTGCTGCTCGATGTCGCCGGAGGCAGAATTTATGCCGGTTTTGAGGCGCTCACCGGTAACCAATGGTCGGCCCTGGACGGGGTGGCAACCAAATATATGGGACACTGCAAGCTGCTTAAAGCCTCCGAGGAATTTGGCAAAGAGCATGATCTCTTCGGTTCTTCTCGGCCGGATTGGCGGCTCAGTCATATGATAAAGAACGCCCTCGATCCCGACAACGTGTTTGGGCCCGGGGCACTGCCGGGCCGGGTATGAGAGGGGCTGAGGATTGCGTTCAGACCATTTAACGGAAATTAACACTGAGGATTAAGCTATGACTGTGTCTTCCAATTATGATGCCATTGCACAATGTAATAAATGCGGGTTCTGTCATGTTGCCTGCCCGATTTTCCGAGCCACGGGACATGAATCCGGAGTTGCGAGAGGACGTCTGGCCCTGCTCCGTGGAATCATCGAAGAGCGGGTTGAATGGAACGAGGAGATGGAAGATCCTCTGTTTACCTGTCTCGGCTGCGGCGCCTGCACGACCAACTGCTTCGGTTCCGTGCCCACCGCAGATCTTGTACTCAATGCCCGGGCCGAATATTTCGATAAGGTCGGAAAGAAGCCAGCCCACCGGTTGCTATTTGAACATCTTCTGCCCTATCCCAAGCGCCTTCATCTGGCTGCTAGGACAGCGGCGCTGGGCAAGAACAGCGGCGCTTCGAAGCTGGCCAAAGCGCTCGGTCTGCTGCGTATTTTCGGCCGGGATCTTCCCAAGGCGGAAGGTATTGTCGAGAAACTGCCGATGAGCTCGTTTCGAGGGACTACTAAACCCGAAACCTATGTGGGACAGGGAAGTGATCTCAAGATCGGCTATTTCGTCGGCTGCGGAGTTGACGTCATCCAGGTGGAAGCCGGCAAAGCCACCTTCGAATCGCTGAAACAGGTAGGCAAATCAGTGACTGTGCTCAACAACTGCTGCTGCGGGCTGCCGCCGTGGAGCTATGGTGATATTGAAAATACCAAGGTGCTGGCCGAGAAGAACCTGAAGATCTTCGCCGAGGCCGATGTCGACGTGATTGTTAC
>JABDQA010000053.1 GCA_013042475.1 Desulfofustis sp. | reverse complement strand
CATTGCAGAAGCGTATTCCCGGATTCAAAGCCACCATTTTTACCACCGTCCCGCTGTCGCTGTTTCAAAGTTCGGGGATCGATTATTCCTACCATCCGATGATCACCGATGTCGGTGTAGTCCAGCGTGATGCCTTTACGGAGGATCGGGAGCAAACGCGCGCCAAATTGGCGGAGCACCTGCATTATGCCCCATCACTCATTAACCAAGGAGCAGAACTGTGCCGTTCATGTCAGTTAATTGTATGCGATATCAGTTTCTTAGGCATAGAGGTGGGAAAGGTTGCCAAAATTCCCACTCTGTTGGTCGAAAACTTCACCTGGGACTGGATTTATTCGCAGATGGGTAGGGACACCGGGTTTGAGCCCTACATTGAGTGGTTGTCAGAGTCTTACGCCAAAGCCGATTTCAGAATTCAGACTGATCCGGTCTGCACCCGCATTTCCTGCGATCTGCACTGCTCACCCATGGCCAGAAGAGGGATCACACCTCCAGACAGGATCAGGTCCGAGGTCGCTGCCGGGCAACGTAAAATCGTGCTTATTTCCATGGGTGGAGTCGCCCTCGAAATGCCATTTTTCGATGACCTGGCGAAACATGAGGAGTACTTATTTCTGGTCGCCGGCCAGAACAGTGACGGCCTAATCAAGAATAATATCAGACTGATCGGTCCCCGCTCAGCGCTGCATCATCCCGACCTCATCAATGCTGCCGATCTGCTGATCTGCAAAAGCGGCTATTCAACCATCGCCGAATGCCAGCAGACCGCAACACCGATCTGCTGCGTCGCCAGGGAACACTTCGCCGAGTCGAAAGTGGTGGAGGGTTATGTGAGCGAGGAGATGAATGGGACGGTTATTGACGAAAACTACTTTTTCAGTGGTAACTGGCTCAGCGATCTTGGAAAAATGACATCCCGTAAACGCGGCCCTTTGCCAGCCAACGGGGCCGACCAGGCCGCCGAGTTTATCTTGTCGATTCTTTAACAGTTGTTTCGGGGCAGCTCCAATTCAGCGGGATCGTCCTCTTCATCCACGACCTGCCACTGCTCACCCTCGAAATCGTCTTCAGTAATCGTGGCGAGCGACATTTTGAGATAACGTCCCTTTCCTTCGACGGCCACCGTCCCGTCAGCCAAAATTATTTCAGCGGTGCCCTCGAAGGTTCTTTTGTTTTCCGAGGTAATCCTGGCCCTGACCAGCACCTCTTTGTCCAGCGGCACCGGCTTTCTGAATTTCATCGAGAATTCCAGTGTTACACCCCACAACCCTGACCCCTTGTGATTGATAGCTAATCGACCGATGGCCTCATCGAGGATGGCAGCCGAAACACCGCCATGCAGCCGGCCGGGATAACTCTGGTGGACTTCGGCAGGAAAAAACCTGGCAATTAATTCACCGTTTTCCATCTCGTAAAATTTGCTTTTCAGGCCACACTCATTTTCCAGCCCGCAGACGAAACAATATTTGGAATTGGGCTGTTTTCCTGTGACTTTCAGCTTCACCGCGGGATCCACCTAGATTATATGGGAATAGCTGCTCAACACTTGCCGGTGCGATCAGAGCAATGGGGCAGCTCGGGTACACCGCCTATCAGCATGGCGCTGATGGTTCGTTTCACCTTCGGGGCGATGTGTCTTTTCCCCAAGAGAAATTCCTGTTCGAGCGAAACGAGGCGTTGGAGCAGTTCGGTGCGCTCCATCAGAGGCAGCTCGTGTTCGGCGAAACCCTGGTCCACCACCAGTTCCTGGCACCTGAAGCAGCCTGGAAATTTAAGCTGTTTGCCGTCTGGACGGGTCATCGAGGCCGGCACTCCATGGGTGCGGCAGACCATCAGCCGGTGCGTATAGAGCGAACATCGCCCGTCTTCATTGAGTGGGCACATGAGCTTCGGCCGCTTTCCCCTGGCGATCAGTTTCTGGGCCTCGAGTTCATACGCATTCGCTCTTGATACCAGGACGCGGCGGTGATCTTCAGGCAACGCAGAGAGTCCCTGCCAGAGAAAGGCCCACTCGATGTAGGTATGATGCAGAAAATAAGAATCGCAACAATTATCCGGACAGCCGTCGCAGCTGTGACCCAACCGCCGGGCCACGCCATCGTAAGCCTTTTCCATATCCTCGTAGAGGACTCTGAGTTCGTCAGCCAGCTTGGGGGGGAGAATCAACTCCATGTGTTTCCTCATTAAAACTCTGAACCTGGTACAAATAGATTTCAATATCTTTACCCTGCCAGGCGCGCGGCGACAGACCGGCTTTTCGGCAGAGATGTTCCATAAACTGCTTCGGCTCGGGGAGCTGCTTCCAGACTTGGGGAAGAAATGTCGCCCTGGCTTTGCCCTTCTCCAGGATTACCCCGTCGATGTCTGGGCGCAATTTGGTGAGCAAATCTTGGCCATCGGTATAATCGAGTGGAACGGGTTTACTCAAAATCGAAACGTCAATCTGCACCCGCTCAAACTCCTCGACACTCAGCGGAGAGAACCGGTGATCATTAAAAGCCGCGTGGTGCCCGTTTTGAGCAAGCGTACCAAGCAGCGGTCCAGCTGGTTCCAGGTTGCCGATACAGCCCCGCAGCCGGCCCTCGATTTTCAGGGTCACAAAGGTCGCCAGCTCCTGGCGCAGCGGTTCGCCCTCCAGCCCCGCCTGGTCGACCTTGTCAATCACTCCCAAGTGCTGGCCTATGGTATCGCGCACCAGTTTTAATAATCTGGGACCGTATTCCTGGGGAATCTGTCTCGAACCCATGGTCTCCTACCAGGCAACACCCAGCATCAGGCAGTTGATGCCGCTGCCGATTCCCAGCATTGCTCCCTTCATTCCAGGGATAAAACGTTTGTCTTCAATAGCCATGGCCATAGTTACAGGCGCTGATACAGAACCGACATTGCCGAGAAAAGGCAAAGTCTCAAAATTTTTTTCAACGCTCAGATTGAGTCGCTCGAACAGCAGTCTGGCATGTGCCGAACCAACCTGGTGGCAGAAATAACAATCAATCTTTTCGTCATCCCAGCCGCTGGTGGATGAAAATCTCTCCCAGGTTTGTTTTGCCGTTTCAATGCCCTGGATCAGAAGCTCTTCGGAATCGGTCGCCATCAAAGTGGTTTCCGGCGCCGATTGTCCCCCTAGACAGAGGTCTGAAAAGTCGGTATTTGCCAGCCAGGAAGAGTGGATCAGACGGGGCTTTTCCACCGTTTCTTCTGAGTTACGGCACATGTAGAGCCCTACGGAACCTGACCCGATGGTGAGTGAAGCAAAGGCCGGTTTAATCGTTTTACGGGTGAGTGAGCTATCACTGAGCAACGTCTGGATAGTCGATTCGATAAGTTCTTCTGCCGTTTCCCCGGAAACCACCAGTCCGTTGTCAACCTGACCCTGTTCTATCATGCTGCCCAGCAGAATCATGCCATCTAAAAACCCCAGGCAGGCATTGGAGATATCGAGTACCAGACAGCCCGGTGACAGGCCCAGGAAGTGATGCACGAATGAGGCCGTTGCCGGCTCCATCATATCTCTGGATACCGAAGTGAAAAGCAGACACTGAATCTCAGCGGGATCGATCTCCGCCTTTTCGATGGTTGCCTGCCCTGCCTTTGCGGCGGCCTGACTGGGTTTGGTCCCCGGCTTCCAAAGTCGACGCTCCCGTATACCGCTCATCATCTCCAGCCTGCCAACCGGCAGTTTAAGACGCTCGTAGACTGGTGCCAGCCGTTTTTCAATAGCCTCGGAACTCAGTATTCTGGGCGGCAGCTCATAGCTGAATGTGTGCAGGCAGACGTTGCTGAAGGACGGCATGGGGAAAGATTATCGGAAACTTATCTGTAAAAGAAGATGAGAATAGATGACAATGGCTGATCCCAGAATTTTAAAAATAACATCATGTTACCCCATCGTTGCGTCTTCAGTTAACTCATCAATAGCCCAAGAGAGAGGCCCAAAGCCAGAGAGTATATCACGAAGAGCTCGATTCATCCAGCTCTCACCTGGAGATTTCCCAGCATTTGAAGTTTTGGGCCCCCCGCGTCACGTCGGGAGATAATAACTTTTGGCTCACATCCCGGCAGCTGTAGGTGTCCTTCAGTGTGGGGTCGAGCTCAAAGTTCGGGAGCAACGATGAAACAACCAGGCGGCCTCCCTCGGTCAGGTTGGCAATGGTTCTATCAATCAGCAAGCGGTGGCCTGACCCGACCTTAAAGATTGATGAGTTGGTCTGTCGATATTGTTTTTTGCGAAAACAGATATGGATCAAATCAAATGGCTGGCGATTCTTTTTCAACCAACTCATCACAGAATCAGAATAAACTCTATGATTATCAGGGTGGAGGCCGTTTCGGCTGAAATTGTTCACCACCGTCTCTAAATTTCTGGCTCCACCCCCAATGGTAACTGTTTTTATTGCCCCACCAAGGGCGACACTGATGGTCGCTCCCCCGCTGGTGTCAAAAATGGAGAGGAATTTGCCACGGCCGCTATTCTGACCGAGAAACCTCCTGACAAATCTCTGGTCCGGGAAAAATGACCATTCAGGGTCTGCCTCACCACCAACCAGAAATACCGCATTGCCTTCTCGTATCTCTATTTGTTTGCTCCGCACGCCCCCCTTTTTTGATCCCTTCTGCGCTGCGAGACCGCGGTGGACCATCACCTGGTCGCGACTGACTGCGAACAAAGCCCGAACCGTTCGGGTCACTTCCCTGAACCGTTCTTCAGCGATGCGTGGGTCTTTGCCGGGCGGCGGCGGAAACTCCCTGATGTACAGATGAGTGTTCGTCACATCAATGGTCACGTTGAATTGCGGGAGATCGCGATCGTAGAGCCTATACCAGTCGAGATTTTGACCGCAGGCCCAGGGGTTAAATTTGCGATAATTTTTTTTCAGCCGATTGGCCAGCTCCGTTGCCGTATCTTGTTCAATTTCTTTACCTATCTGCCAATCTTTCACCGCCCCCGGAGCTGCCGCAGCCTGTGGTGAACCGCTGAACAGCCTGCAGGCAAGAGGCCCATTGAAGATTTTTACACTTTTATCCAAGCGAAGTTTGAAACAGTCTGCATAATCGGGCGCGGCCGTAAAAAGCGTGATCTTCCAGCCGGAGAATTGGTCCTGGAAACGATCCCCCATATGGCGGTAAAGGTGTTTTACCGACTGAGAGTCTGATAAACGCTCTCCATAGGGCGGGTTGCAAACCAGGAAACCGGGCTGCCCGAAGTCGTTTTTCAGTTGGTGTAATTCCCGCTGCTCAATCTGGACCCGGTTTTCAATTCCGGCCTTTACGATATTTTTTCGAGCCGCACGAACCGCTGAACGATCCCCATCATAACCGATCAGCGATGGCCATTTCTGCTCTTGTGCCCTGGCCTCACGATCAAGGGCCTCGGCTACCAGCATATCCCACAACCTCTGCTGATGACCTCGCCAGCCGGTCAGACCATAATAGGTCCTGCTCAACCCCGGCGCGGAATCGGCCTTCATCAGGGCCGCCTCGATCAGCAGCGTCGCCGATCCGCACATGGGGTCGATCAGCGGAGTGCTGCCATCCCAGCTACTCAACGCCACTATCGCGGCGGCCAGGTTTTCTTTTAACGGGGCAGGCCCGGAATCCACCCGGTAGCCTCGCCGGTGCAACCCTTCCCCGGACAGATCAAGACCGAGCAGAACCCGATTTCCAAGAACCTGCAAGTAAACCCTGACATCAGGGCGCTGTGTCTCCACCCCGGGCCTGGTACCGTGGCACTCACGAAAACGGTCGACAATACCATCCTTGATCCTCAGAGCCCCGTACATGCTGTTGGTAACCGGGCCGCGGGCCGCAAGCACGCAATCAACCGCGAAACTGTCATCTACCGAGAGGTGATCCTCCCAGGTTGTGGTCTTGGCAGCCTCATAGAGATCATCGGTGGTGTCAATGGCGAACTCTGAGAGCACCAGGACCAGACGCGAGGAAAAGCGGGACCAGAGGCACGCCCGGTATCCGGCTTCGAGGGTCGCAGACCAGCGGATCTCCCCCTTTCTCGAGCTGGAAATCTCGGCACCGTAGCTTTTCAATTCTTCAACGACCAGAACTTCAAGACCAGCTGCGCAGGTTGAAACAAAATTCATATCTCATTCCCTAAATGGCACAAATAGTATTAATTATATCAAAATTTTAGATCAATATTCCCAGCTCATTCCTGATCGTCATCAAACCAGCCAGGCTGCCACAAAATCCTTGACCTCTCTTGCAATAAGGCTAGAATAGATCATCGGCTGCAGGGTATCCATTGGATTCAACCGCAACCGTTAAATAAGCAGCTAACCGGTCCACAATCCACTTATCCCAAGATCAATCATAGCAAGAGGAGCAGAGATGAAAAAGGTCGTCACCAGGCTTTTGGTAATTGTCGCCGTCACCGCACTAGTCGCCGTCTTCTCCGGCGGTTGTACCAAGAAGCCTGTTATACCGCCCGAGTCCGACAGCCAGGCGAGCAGCTCGACAAGTTCAAGCTCCTACCCAACCACTGAGGATACCTACTCAGAGAACAATCTCGCCATTGAGGGAACACTCGACGACAGCAGCAGCGCAGGCGACGTCGCCGCTGCGATGGATCAGCAAAGTGATGAGTACAAGCAGATGCACGGGCGCTCCTCAAGCGGACTCGTGCCGGTCTACTTCGATTTCGACCAGGCGATTATCAGGCCTGATATGGCTGACCGTATGATCCTGAATGCCGAATATCTCAAGCAGGTTCCCAACACGGTAATCATCGAAGGCAATTGCGATGACCGCGGCACCAAGGAATACAACCTGGCCCTGGGTGAAAAGCGGGCCATCAATGTCCGCGACTATCTGATTGATCTCGGTGTGGAGCCGGGCAAAATCAGGACGGTGAGCTACGGCGAAGAGCGACCCCTGTTCTTTGAACAGACCGACTTTGCCTGGAGCCAGAATCGTAGGGCGGATTTCGTAATCGAATAAGACTCAACCATTTTCCTGTCAATCGATCAGCTTCCTGATTGCCTCAAAAACCTGATCGACATCGAGCTCTGTGGTATCGATGAGCACGGCGTCATCAGCCTTTATCAGTGGTGCAATCAGGCGCTCGCTGTCCTGCCTGTCGCGGACGATGGTCATCTCGAGCAGCTGCTCTTCATCAACCGGTTTCCCCCGCTCCCTGAGCTGCTGCGCTCTTCTCGCAGTCCTCGCCTCGGGAGAGGCGTCGAGGTAGAATTTGTTGGTGGCCCCCGGGAAGACCACCGTCCCGGTATCCCTGCCTTCAGCAACGACGCACCCCCGGCTGCCGATCTGGCGCTGCAGAGTAGTCAGTTTTTTTCGCACCGCCGGCAGGGCCGAAACAGTTGAGGCGACCATGGAAATATCGGGCGTCCTTATCTGGTCAGATATATTGTTTCCGTTGACCAATACACCCACATCATCGTCTTCTCGTTCAGTGGGAAGCAGGGTGATAGTGATCTGATCCAGCACCGACTCGACTGCACCAACATCTTCGATGTCGATAGCATGCTTCAACAGATACCAGGCAACGGCCCGGTACATGGCACCGGTGTCCAAATAGGTAAACCCATAGTGAGCGGCCACCCTCCTGCTGATCGTCGATTTCCCAACTCCCGACGGACCGTCAATGGTGATTACCGGACCAGCAGTTTCAGCCATGACCGCACTCCTCAAGGGCCTCGCCGAGGGCAGCCAGAAACCGGTCGTTCTCTTCATCGGTGCCCACGTTGACTCTGATACAGGTCTCGAAGCCATAGGCCTTCATCGACCTGATAATCACCCCTTTTCTGAGCATCGCCTCATAGAGAATTGTTGCATCGGTGTGAACATCGATCAGAAAAAAATTGGTCTGGGACGCACATGGCTTGCAGCCGAGCTCCTCTACACCTTCCATCAGATAGCGTTTTCCTGCCGCCGTTTTGCTCAATGTGTACTGGTAGAAATCGTGGTCACCGAGTGCCGCAAGTGCCCCCTGCTGGGCTATCAGGTTGATGTTGAATGGCTGGCGGACCTTCTGCAGGCAGTCGGCCAGCGGTGCGTCCATGATGCCGAAACCGATGCGCAGTCCCGCCAGCCCATAGGCTTTGGAAAAGGTTCTGAGCAGAACGACTGCGCAGCGATCCTCCTGTTCTTCGATCAGAGCAAGAGTGTTGTAGTGGTGGTCCTGGTCGACAAAATCTACGTACGCTTCATCGAGTACCACAATAACGCTGTCCGGCAGTCCTGCGAGAAAAGCAAGCAGACGTGCCCGGTTCAGCAATGTGCCAGTGGGGTTGTTGGGGTTATCGATGAAAATCAGTCTGGTTCTCGGTGAAACCAGCGAGGCTATCCGTTCCAGGTCGTGGTGCATATCCCTGAGTTCGACCACATGGTTACGCCCTCCCCTAATCTGCACGAATTTTTGATACATCAGAAAGGACGGATGGCTGGTGATCACCTCGTCGCCCTCCTTGACGAATGCTTTTACCAGAAACTCGATGACTTCGTTGGAACCATTGCCAAAGACCAGCTGTTCCCGGTCCACCCCGAGATGATCGGCCAGGGCGCGGTTCAGGTAGTAGCACGAGCCGTCCGGATAGCGATGCAGATTGTTCAGAGAATCCCGCATGGCATTTACGGCGGCAGGCGATGGGCCGAACGGATTTTCGTTGGAGGCCAGTTTGATCGAGCCGCTTATGCCAAATTCCCGCTCCAGCTCTTCAATGGGCTTGCCCGGGGGATAGGGAGTAATATCCCGAATATGTTCTGGTACCTCTATTTTCATCACAAGTCCTCGAGCTGTTCAGGCAGTAATTGCAGGAATCTGCCGTTCCAGGTTCAAACCCTTTTCCAGGTTGAACCCGCACTTGAGCAGTTCACCTTCATGAAAGTGGGGCCCCTGGAGCTGGATGCCAATCGGCAGTCCGCTAATGCTGTAGCCTCCGGGCACCGACAATCCAGGCAAGCCTGCCAGGTTGGTCGACAAAGTGAAGATATCGGAGAGGTACATGGCCAGTGGATCGTCGGCTTTTTCTCCTTTTTTCCAGGCCGGCGTTGGGGAGACCGGCGAGATCAGCAGATCGCAGGATTCCCAGGCTCTCTTGAAATCGTTGAGGAGCAAGGTTCTGACCTGGGACGCTTTCTTGTAGTAAGCATCATAGTAACCCGATGACAGGGCGTAGGTACCGATCAATATCCTTCTTTTAACTTCCGGCCCGAATCCCTGGGAGCGGGTATCCTTATACATGTCGACCAGGTCGCTGGTGACCGCTTTGCGAAAGCCGTAAGCAACCCCGTCATAGCGAGCCAAATTGGAACTTGCCTCAGCCGGGGCGATCAGGTAATAAGCGGCGACGCAGTAATCGATATGGGGAATCGAAACGTCGACGATTTCGGCGCCAGCGGCTCTCAGCACCCCTACTCCGTCCATCACCACCTTATGCACCTCCGGATCGAGCCCATCGGAAAAATACTCCCGAGGCACACCGACCCTTACGCCCCGCAGTCCTTGCGTGAGAAAGCTTGAATAATCCTCCACCGGCCGATCGACCGAAGTGGAATCACGCCGGTCATAACCGCAGATGGTCTGCATCATCAGTGCACAATCACTCACATCTCTGGTGAGCGGACCAATCTGATCAAGCGATGAAGCGAAAGCGACCAACCCGTATCTCGAAACTCGGCCATAGGTTGGCTTCATACCGACGATACCGCACAGCGACGCCGGCTGACGAATAGAACCACCGGTGTCGGAGCCCAGCGAGCCGAGTACTTGTCCTGAAGCCACCGACGAGGCCGAACCACCCGATGACCCCCCGGCCACGCATTCAATGTTCCAAGGATTGGAGGGTATATCGTAGGCACAGTTCTCCGAGGTGGAGCCCATGGCAAATTCGTCCATAGCCGCCTTACCCACAATTACTGCTCCTTCACTATTGAGTTTTTCCACCACGGTTGCGTCATAAGGTGGCGCAAAATTTTCCAGTATCTTTGAACCACAGGTCGTAGTTCGGTCCCTGGTGCAAAGCAGATCTTTGACCGACAAGGGAACTCCGCAGAGCCCCCCCCCTTCTCCGCTCTGAAGATGAAGATCCGCCTTGGCCGCCGCCTGCAAGGCCAGTTCGGGATCCAGTGAAATAAATGAGCTGATCGCTTTTTCGGTAGCCTCTATGCGCTCGAGGCAGCTCCGGGTCAACTCAACAGATGATAATTTTTTTTCGGCCAACAGCGTATTGGCTTCGGCAATGGTCAGCTCATAAGGCTCCATGAAAGTCCTCAAAAACAAGGGCAGCCTTGGGTGCCCTGTTTGTTCTAATGCAGTGATTAATTGTTCAGGGTTAGATTACTCGAGGAACTACAAATGAATCTTCATTGTGTTCCGGACCGTTTGCCAGCGCTTTTTCCTGGTCCAGTGAAGGCTCAACGACGTCTTCGCGAAACGCATTGGTGATTGAAAAGGCGTGAGTCGTCGGTTCGACTCCTTCGGTGTCCAGCTCTTCGAGTTTGGCCACATAGGAGAGAATCATATCCAGTTGCTCGGTCATCAGGTCGAGCTCCTCGCCCTCCAGATGAAGTCGCGCCAGGTGGGCGACGTGTTCAACTTCTTGCCTGGTAATTTTCATTTCGGTTTAATTTACAATGTTGTTGTGGCCTAATTGGTCTGAACCCGCCGACACGGCTAGGTACTGCGGGCCAAACTTCGCCAGCTGGTCGGTGAAAACATCAACGATATCATTGTCGAACTGAGATCCTGCACAGCGATTCAGCTCTTCGATGGCCTCGCCCATATTCTTGTTGCGCCGGTAGTTTCTGAATGATGTCATGGCGTCATAGCTGTCGGCCACAGTAAGGATTTTGGTTAACTGGTCAAGGTCTTCCCCTCCGAAACCATCGGGATATCCTCCACCGTCCACGCGTTCATGATGATGACGGATAATGAACTGTTCACGCTCCATAAAGCCGAGCGGCTTGATAATATTGGCACCGACGCCGGGATGTTCGTTGATCAACTGCCGTTCATCATCGCTCAATGGGCCATTTTTCTGTATACAGGAAAGATCGATAACCAGTTTTCCGATGTCATGGAACTGGGCCGCCCGCTTCAGCACGATGAGATCCTGGCTGTCGAGGCCCATGGCTGTACCCAGCATATACGCATAACTGGTGACCCGCATGGTGTGGCCAGCGGTATAGCAATCCTTTTCCTCCATGGCGCGCTGCAGACTGCTCATCAACTGTACGGTGGCATTTTCCAGGCTGTCGCTGTAGGCCCGCAGCAATTTGTTCTGTTCTTCAAGCTGCAGGGTTTTGCGCCTGACATCGTCCTCCAGGGCCTGTTTGTAGCGCCGCTCTTGCAGGACATAGTTCCTCTTTTCCACCGCCCGTCTTATCTTGACGTTGAAAATGTCGAGATCCTCTATCGGTTTACAGAGAAAATCGTACACTCCCATATTAATTGCCCTGACGGCATCAGCCATTGAACCCGATCCGGTCAGCAAGACTATGGGAATATCCGACCCTCTCCGGTTGAGTTCTTCTATGGCCTCAAAGCCGTTGAGATCGGGCATATGAATATCGAGCAGGACGACGTCAAAAGACTCATTCACCTTCTGCAGAAGCTCCATGCCCCCCAGAACCCCGACGGCCTGATAACCGAGCATCTCCAGAATCTGCACAACAGCATTGCATACCAGGGAGTCGTCATCGGCGACGATGATTTTTGCTACTTTATCGTGCTCCACAGACATTATCAGTTCTTCCTATATATTCCAGTGGTTACCAGCCACTTCAAGGGCCCGTCCGATGGCATCGTGGGAATTGTGGCTGTTCTTGAACTGCTCGGCCAAATCATCATCGAGGTAGAATTCACTGTCGTCATCGGTCAAGGGTCCACCGCGCAACTCGGATAGCACCGCCAAGGCCCCATCTCTTTGCCCCTTGAGATTGTAACCTCCTTCCAGGGTTACCAGCAACCGGCCCTGACAGACTTCATCGGCAAGGCCAAGCAGTGCTCTGGTCATATAAGCAAAACCCGCCGGTCCCACCGACATGGAACCCAGAGGATCACCGTGGTAAATGTCGAACCCCGCCGACACCAGGATCAACTCCGGCCGGTAGGCTCGCCCCACAGGAATGACAATATCGTTGAATATGGCTGCGTATTCTCGATCGCCAAACCCGCCCGGCAGCGGGACATTAACGGTGTAACCAGTACCTTCACCGGTCCCCGTTTCCTGCAGCGCACCTGTTCCTGGATAATAAGGAAACTGATGGGTTGAAAGGTAGAGAACCTTACTGGTGTCATAAAAGGAGAATTGGGTACCGTTGCCGTGGTGCAGGTCCCAGTCGATGATCATGATCCGTTCCAAGTTGTGGCTGATGGCACCATGCCAGGCGGCCACGGCGATGTTGTTGAACAGGCAGAAACCCATGGCACGGTCCCGCTCGGCATGATGGCCGGGTGGTCTCACCAGGGCAAAACCATTGTCGATATCACCTTCCATGAGCAGATCCACTCCCTTAATCACGGCTCCCGCTGCAAGCAATGCCGCTTCGTATGACTTGGCAGAGGTCGCAGTATCCTGGTCGAGGTAGTCGTATCGCCTGCCGGAAGTGTCCGCGACCCTTCTGATCAGGGCATCACCATGGTTTTGCTCGAGATGTTCCGGGTCGGCCGGTCCGAAGTCGGGAAACACGAATTTCTTCTTGTGTTCCGGTTTTTCTATAAAATCATAGATAACCCTGAGGCGATCTATACGTTCCGGATGGTTGGGTCCGGGATCGTGCATCAGAAACAGATCATCTTTGAAAATCGCTGTTGTCTTCATATCAATTCCCCCGGAGTGGTTGATTTCTCCTCACTCGTCAGTCCTTCTCCCCGATCGAATCCGCAGCCAGATGACTTTTCAGCCCGCCCTGGAGACATCCAAAAATTTTACCCATGGAACCTTCTCTGACCAGCTCCACGACCTAACAACTGGCTATAATAAAAAAAAAGGCCGTATTCTCCAAAAGGAAAATGCGGCCTTTCCATACCAGTCGGGAAAATTGATAAATATCACATGGGTACAATCAGTTTGTTGGTCTCCTCATTCCAGGTGACCACCAGGTACCAGATCAGCATGGCCAGACCAATCAACAACAGGGTCGGGCCATAGCCCATGACCTCCGGCATGTAGACATAACTGCCGAGAACGCCGTCGGCCTCGAATTCATAATCACGAAACCAGGAGGTCAGGATGGACGAGGCAATGCCGAAAAACGGTACCACTATCATCAGCTTGACCTGCCCTTCCCCAACTCGCCAGAGGGTACCCGAACCGCAGCCGCCGGCGAACATGGCACCAAGGCCGAAAATAAAGCCGCCGACAACGCCGCCCCAGCCGAAGGTGCCGCGAATATAGTTGATCGGCGCCAGCACCGCTTCACCCTCGACCCGAGCTGGTACCTCGTATTTAAGGATCGCTGCACCAACGGCCACCACCATGATGGAAAGCATCACCGATCTGGCCATGGTGGTGTCGCCGGTCATGTGCGGTTCACGAAAGCCCTGGACCATGCACCAACGACCACGCTGCATGGCGTAGCCAAGTGCCGCGGCGATCAAAATAAGACCGCTCATGGAAGCCAGGTAGTCACTGTCCTCGTTGCCCGAAAACGCATAGGCCGCGTAAAGCAAGAACAGAGTTGCGGCGGCCCCGAACAGATAAATGAGAGGCATCGGGAAATTGATGGTTTTGGCACCGCCGTCCCCCCAGCTGATGTGCTCCATCTCCAGATAGAGAAGTTTCAGGCCAAGCACAACACCGAACACCAGGCCGAACATCATGGCAAAGCCATTGGCACCAAGGTTGCCGATGGCATTGTAAAAGCCGCCCACATTACAGCCGCCGGCAAGGGTTGCACCGATACCCATCAGGATACCGGCGATGACTGCCTTGACCATTTCCCGGTAGGGCGGAATACGCAGTGCGAACTCCTTGCCAACACAGGCGGAGACAAAGGCGCCGAGCACAAACCCTACACCGATTACCGAACCCGTGTTCGCCAGGATGGCGCGCGGGGCCTCTTCGTAGTAAGCAAAAAACCCGGCCTCGGTGCCCAGTAACGAGGTAATCGAGTACATGATCCAGTCACCCCAGTTGCGAATTGCACCAACCGCACCCCAGGGTCTCCACCAGGCCATAATCATCACCGAGAAGAAACCGACCACCAGTCCGGTCACGGTTGCATTCCACTCCGTTTCACAGAAGACCTTCCACAAACCTTTGGCCTTTTCCGCCAGCACACTCTGTTCGCTCATTGATTCCTCCTGATAATTCCTACCTTTTGAGAAATTTAATCCCCATGCTTTACCTTTGCTTTCCCATTTTGTCAATAGTGTGACAACGTAGTACATAATTGTTTTTACGTAGTTATTCTTTCCCCCATTTTGGTTTGACATACCAATTTATTATGCTAAAAACTAGTATGGATGTGGTACTCTAAAAGGGTTGAACTTTTTACTTCGCCAGAGGGAGTAAATATTCGAACACACTATCCGATTCGGATGAATCACGAAAAATTATCAGGAGGCTTGACATGAGCGATGTAAAACAAGTTGCAGCAGACGTTGTAGTCGATTCCGTTCTCGACGCCAAGGGATTGAGCTGCCCGATGCCGCTTCTTCGCACCAAGAAGGAAATTGGTAAACTGAAAAGTGGTGAAGTTCTGCAGGTCGACGGCACCGATCCGGGTTCGCGAAACGATATTCCGGGCTGGTGCGATCGTGCCGGTCACGAGTATCTTGGCGAAAAAGAAGAAAGCGGATTCTTCAGCTTCTTCATCAAGAAGGGCTAAGCTGAGCTGATATTTTTTTTAGTATTTACCTGACCCCTGGTGCTCTCTTTCGCCAGGGGTCCTCTTTTACCGGTCGTCCACACCATTGTGGATAAGGAGGCAGAAGATGGCAAAAAGTCTTGGTATTTTCGTAACCAACCCCGACAATTTCGCCCATGTTTTGGGCATCACCAAAGCGGCCAAGGCGAAAGGCTCCAAGGTCAAGGTATTCTTTACCTGGACGGCTACTCATAACGCCAAGGATCAGGCTTTTCCAGAACTTTGTGAACTGGCCGATGACGTATCGATCTGTGTCGACAGTTACAAGAAGCAAGGATACGATATAGAAGATATTCCCCAGGGCCTCACCGCCAAGGAGATGGCAACCCAGGCACAGCACGGGATCATAATCGAAGATTACGACTGCTATATCAGTTTATAAGGGGGATATCATGGAATATAAAAAGTGTATATTTATCTACAGGCACAAAGATTACGCCGTAGACGGCATGCGTTCCGCCCTGGGTCTTGCGGTGGAAAATATGTATTCCTACGGGGTCGTCATGGACGCAGAAATGGAAAAACTTGACGAGCACAACATGGAAAGCCTTGAAATGCTCAGGGATATGGAGGGAGAAATCTATTCTACCATACCTGCCAATGTCGAGAAAAACGGTCTCGAGTCAATAGATTTAGAAGAACTTGGCGAAAAACTCAGGGACATGGACATCATCGTTCCCTACGGATTGAAATAAAGGAGGGATCATGAAAGTATTAAACGTATATCGTTCCGAGCCTGACGAGACGGTCAAGAAACTGGTTGAGATCGTAACCAGAGACAGGGACAGCGATTCTTTCGATCTTTATGGCGCCAGCCCCGACTACGACACACTGGTTGACAAGATTTTCGACGCGGACCAGACTATCTGCTGGTGGTAACTGCGTATCCCCCGGTTATGCCGGGGGATTTTTTTTTCCTGTCAGATACCCCATAACCACATCGTGAAGCGCTGGTCTCGCTTCCCTGATGCCCCTCATATCCTCTCCCTGTCTGACCCGATTGGTCAGCAAAGTGACAACAACCTGCTTATCCACATCGATCCAGAAAGACACCCCGGTAAATCCCAGGTGGCCGATACTCTTTTCTGAAAAATGTGTGCCGCTGCTCGAACCGGAAGCAGCAGGTAGACTGAATCCACAACTCCAATCTGATTTTCCCACCCTGACCGTTGCCCTTCTTAATGATTCCGAAGAAAGTGGCAGGTTGCTTCTTCGGTGGTGATAAAGATCCAAAAACTGCTTACAAAACTCAAGCACACCCTCGGACGACCCGAACAAACCGGCATGACCGGCAACGCCTCCCAGAGCTCGACAATTATCGTCGTGTACCAGGCCTATTAACGGCCTCTTGCTCCACGAGCAATAGCCTGTTGATACCCAACCCTTCCTGCTGCTTCCTTCCTTCAGCTGACGAAAAAAGAGCTTTTTCCCTAAGTCGGCCGGTCCAGCAATGTATGATTTCCAATATTCATCAAGATCAAGACCTGACTTGACCCTGACCACAGCACCTAACAATAAATACCCCACATCGCTATAAATATGGCGGCTTCCTGTTTTATACGCGAGCTTATCCTCTAAAATTTCATGCAGAAGCCAATCGTATTTCCTTTCACTCTCAATAGATTTAAGAAGCTTCCAAAAATTTCGATGGCCTCTAAATCCTGAACAATGGCTAAGCAGAGTATACAGCTCGACCTGTTTGAAACGTTCGTCCAGCGATTTCTCAAGCAGGGAATCAAGTGGTTCGTTCCAGGAAACTTTTCCTTCATCTATGAGGTGGAGGATCGAAGGCAGGGTCACCAGCGGCTTGGTCAATGAAGCAAGATCAAAAATTGTTTCTTGGTCGACCTTACCCTCTTCTTTTTCACCGGATGCACCAGCGTTGATAAAGCAATCTGCGTAGCCGCTTTTTTCGTGAACTGCAAAAGCCAAACTTGCCGCCGAAAATACGCCTCGCCCCAAGTATTTTTGAAGATTTTTTTTTACCTCTTTATGAAGACGATCTAGTCGCTGTTCATCCACCTTTTTCAAACCATTATTTTATTGAATTTTTTGCTCATTTCAACTAGATTAAGGGTAGTTTTCAGACCCACTTAACCATCTATATTTATTATTAAAAAAATCTTCTCTATTGGTCTTCCATTTAGTTTTCAACAATTGGTCAACATTGTCTTGTTAAATAGTTATTCAAGAGCTGTTGATAACAATGTTGATAACTGCTTTTACACAGAAAAGCGATCTTATCAAAAACCATTTTTTTAATAACTTTTTAAACAATTTAGATAAGTTATTCTTTCATTCAACAAATAGTCACTCTTAATAATAACAATAACTACTTAATTATACTAAAGAAGGATAGAAACCATGAGCCTAAAATGCAATGTTCAGAGAAATGATCTGATTGAAGGACTGAGCAGTCTGCAGAACATAACCAGTAAAAGAGGAACTCTTGCTGTCCTGTCAAATATTCTCATCGAAGCAACAAGTAACGGACTGGTGCTCACCGGTACTGATCTGGAAGTTGGGTTGAGACTTTTTGTTCCTGCTGAGGTGGAGTCCATTGGTTCCCTGACGCTGCCGTCTAAAAAAATATTTGAAATTGTCCGTGAATCGGGCTCCGAGGACATATCTTTGGAAGAGACGCAGAACAGTTGGGTAAAGATAACAGCCGGGGCCAGCACCTATAACCTCGCCGGAATCAATAGTGATGAATTTCCCGCATTTCCCGATTTCGATGAAGACGGTTTCACTTCCTTCGAAGCTTTTATCTTCCTGGATTTAATTGATAAAGTTATTTTTTCCATAGCCGGCGAACAGGAGAATATCTACTCTTTGACCTCTGTTCTACTGGAAAAAGAGAAGCGCGACGATGTCTCTTATCTGAAAATGATTAGTTCTGATGGGCATCGACTTTCCATCATGGAGAAGGATGTTGCCATCGATGTCGACAACTTCTATCTCAACGATGTGACGCTGATTCCTAAAAAAGGAATTCAGGAACTTAGAAAATTCTGTGAAAACAGGGATACCATAGACCTTTCTTTTGAAAAAAAACAGATGGTGATAAGAGATGGCGACGCGGTCATGGTAATCCGTCTCAAACAAGGGGAATTCCCACAATATAAAGCTATTATCAATTCGGTTGCCCTTGATAACTGCGTCAAAATAAATAGAGTGCCTTTCCTGGAATCGCTCAAAAGGATAAACCTCTTCACCGAAGATGTATTTCACACCATCCAGCTGCAGCTCGAGGGCCAGAAAATGGTGTTGACTTCTCAGAATGCTGATCTGGGCAACGCCAAAGACGAACAAAAAATAGACTATACAGGTGGAACACTGACGCTTGGCTTCAATTGCCGATATTTTATCGAGACCCTGCAGGTCATGGAATGCGAGACGGTTGAGGCATATATAAGTTCGGAGAATAGTCCTTGTCTGATGAAATCCAATGATGATAAGGGTTTTACCAGTATCGTCATGCCCATGCAATTATAGAGTGTGGCTTGAACATTTATCATTTCGCTCAATCTTTGAGTTGCGCATGAAAAGTTTTATCCTCGGAAAATAAATTGTTTCTGCTCCGATAATTCCCCACGTGTAATGATCTTGAACGAAAAGTCTAATTTTTAAAGATTGCCTGAAGGCAAAAAACAATAAAAAAAGGAAAACAGCGTGACAGAAGAACTACAATATGATGCCGACCAGATAAAGGTGCTGGACGGCCTCGAGGCCGTTCGCAAGCGGCCGGCGATGTACATCGGCAATACAGCAGTCGAGGGGCTGCATCATTTGGTCTGGGAAGTTGTCGACAACAGTATAGACGAAGCTCTCGCGGGCTATTGCCAGAGAATTCGAGTAACTATTCATGAAGATAATTCAGTCACTGTCGAAGATGATGGTCGAGGAATACCCATCGACATTCATCCATCCGAAAATGTTCCTGCTCTTGAACTGGTTATGACGACTCTTCATGCGGGGGGAAAGTTTGATCATTCCACCTACAAAGTTTCTGGCGGACTGCACGGTGTAGGTGTTTCGGTGGTAAATGCACTTTCCGTTGAAGCAACGGCCGAGGTGCGGCGCGACGGCAAGAAACACCGTCAGACCTATCGCTATGGTGAGAAAGCCAGCGAACTCGAGGTAATTGGCAGAACCGACAAAACAGGAACGACGATCACCTTCAAAGCCGATCCGGGAATTTTCACCGAGACCACTGTCTACGATTACGAAATGATAAAAAACAGGCTGCGGGAGCTCTCCTTTTTGAATAAGGACGTACGCATCTATCTCAAAGATGAGCGTAGCGGTGAAAGGGACAAGTTTCATGCTTCCGGTGGGGTGGTGTCCTTTGTGGAATGGCTCAATAGAAACAGAACGCCGGTTTTTAACGATCCCATATATATCAGCGGCGAGAAAGACGATGTTCAGGTAGGAATAGCTTTTCAGTATTTCGACGGCTACTCAGAGAGGCTTTTTTCATTTGTCAACAATATCAACACCAGGGAGGGGGGAACGCATGTGGCCGGTTTCAGGGCTGCTCTTACCAAGTGCATAAACCGTTATGCCAGTGATGACATAATCCCCAAAAATCTCCGGGAGAAGATGGGGGGAGACGATGTGCGCGAGGGGCTTACCTGCGTTATCTCTTCCCATGTCCCAAACCCCCAGTTCGAGGGTCAAACCAAAACCAAACTGGGTAATTCCGAGGTAAAATCGATAATCGAGTCGATTTGCAGCGAGAAACTGACCATTTTTCTCGAGCAGAACCCTCAGGTTGCCAAACGGATCCTTACCAAGGTAGTCGAGGCGGCCAGGGCACGGGAGGCGGCTAAAAAGGCAAGAGATCTATCCCGTAAAAAAGGATCGACCAGCCTGTTGATGGCCGGAAAACTGGCCGAGTGCCAGGAAAAAGATCCCAGCAAGAGAGAGATTTTCATTGTCGAGGGCGACTCGGCGGGCGGGTCCGCAAAGCAGGGGCGCGATCGGGCTGTGCAAGCCATCCTGCCGCTGCGCGGTAAAATAATGAACGTTGAGAAAGCGCGTTTCGACAAAATCTTGAACAGCGAGGAAATAAAGCAGCTGATAGCCGCCCTGGGGTGCGGCATCGGCAAAGATGAGTTCGACCTAGAGAGTCTTCGCTACCACAAGATCATCATTATGACAGATGCCGACGTAGACGGGGCCCATATACGAACCCTGCTGCTGACCTTTCTCTATCGGCAGATGCTTCCGCTTCTCCAGGGAGGGTATGTCTATATCGGGCAACCTCCACTTTACCGTCTTGGCAGGGGAAAAAAAGAGACTTATTTCCTCGATGACGACGAACTCAACAACCATCTTTTTACCCAGGCCAGTCAAAAGATCAGGGTCACAGCCAATGCGCTGGATGGGAAAGTCATTGAAGGAGAGCAACTGGTGGGCGTACTGCAGAACCTCTCCGTGTATCAACGCATCGTCTCTTTCCTGGAGCGCATGAACGTGTGGGAGTCGCTGCTCTATTTTCTGCTCGAAAAAAACATTCGCAAAGCTGATCAGTTTACTGAAAAAGAACTGGTTGAATCCCTTGTGGGGGAGCTTTCGGCTGATGATTCAATGATAGTCGGTGCCGTCAGATCGTGCCGCTGGCGTGCGGATTGCTATGAAGTGGATGTGGCAGTCAAAGGAAAAGCCCAGATTTCCACCACCCTTGGTCCACAGATTCCTCTGATAAATGAGTATCGCACGGCATTGAGACTTTTTCCAAAGGTCAGGCAGTATCTGACAGGGACGTTTGCAATCGTCGATCTGAACAGTTCCGAACAGGAAGTTGAGATGACGGCTGAAAACTGGACCGACATGGTCAAGATGGTGCGCAGTGAATCGTTCAAAGGAAGCCATCTGCAGCGTTACAAGGGGTTGGGTGAAATGAACCCGGAGCAGCTTTGGGAGACAACGATGAACCCTGAAAACCGCACCTTGCTGCAGGTCAAGATTAACGATGCGGAGTCGGCCGACGAAATGTTCACCACCCTGATGGGCGACAAGGTGGAGCCCCGGCGTGAATTCATTCAGAATCATGCCCTGGAAGTAACCGAATTAGATATATAAGCGAGCACAGAAGATACCATGACAACGACCTCGGAAACCGGAGTACCGGAGGAGAAGTTCTCTTCTGTCTCCGTCGAAAAAGAACTGAAAAAATCCTACCTCGACTATGCCATGTCGGTCATCGTCGGACGGGCCCTACCCGATGTGCGCGACGGCCTTAAACCAGTGCACCGCAGGGTGCTCTATGCGATGAGAGAGATCGGGGTATTTTACAACCGACCTTATGTAAAGTCGGCGAGGATCGTTGGTGACGTTATTGGTAAGTATCACCCCCACGGTGACACTGCTGCCTATGACACCCTTGTTCGTCTGGCCCAGGGGTTCTCAATGCGGTACCCGCTGGTCGATGGCCAGGGCAACTTCGGGTCGATGGATGGCGATGCCCCGGCGGCCATGAGGTACACCGAAGCGAGGATGACCCGTATCGACCGGGAGATTGTCGCTGATCTCGACAAGGAGACGGTCGATTTCATTCCCAACTATGACAATTCCCAGACCGAGCCCTCGGTGATGCCGAGCCGGGTCCCCAATTTGCTGGTCAACGGCTCCTCGGGCATTGCCGTCGGCATGGCGACAAATATTCCGCCGCACAACCTCAGCGAGGTGATAGACGGGCTGATCGGCCTGATTGACGATCCGAACATGACAGTACACCAGCTCTTTTCCATCATCCAGGGACCCGATTTTCCCACCGGAGGACTTATCTGCGGTCGGGCTGGCATCCGTGAGGCCTACGAAACGGGTCGTGGCGTGGTGCTGATGCGCGCCAAAACCAGTATAGAGAAGTCCAAAGATGGTCGCAAAGAGTCCATTATCGTTGAAGAAATCCCCTATCAGCAGAATAAAGCCATGCTTGTCGAGCGCATTGCGCAGCTGATCAAGGACAAGAAAATTTCGGCGATTTCAGAAATCCGGGACGAATCAGACCGCCGGGGTCTGCGGGTCGTAATGGAGCTTAAAAAAGACGAGATTGCCGAGGTGGTGATCAACCAGCTCTACAAGATGACCCCGATGCAGAAATCCTTCGGCATTATTTTCCTGGCAATCGTCAACAGCAAGCCGGAAATCCTCAACCTCAAGCAGATCCTTGAGCACTTCATCCAGCATCGCAGGGTGGTGGTCTATCGCCGCACCGCTTTCGAGCTTAGAAAAGCCGAGGAGAGGGCCCATATTCTCGAGGGGCTGATGATCGCCATCAACAACCTCGACGAGGTGGTTGAGCTGATCAAAGCGGCCAGTGATCCTGCAGAGGCCAAGGCACAGCTCATGGCAAAATATGAGCTCACCGCAATACAGGCCCAAACAGTTCTCGATATGAGGCTACAGCGGCTCACCGGCCTCGAAAGAGAAAAAATAGCCCGCGACTATGAGGAAATTATCGCTGAAATCGAAAGGCTCAATGCCATTCTCAACGACGAACAGATGGTGATGAATATCATCAAAGAGGAGTTTGTCGAGATCAGGGAGACCTACGGCGACGAGCGCAAGACCGAAATCATCGACGCGGCCGACGAGATCCTTCCCGAAGACCTGATTGCTCCCGAAGATATGGCGGTTACCGTCACCCATAGCGGCTATATAAAAAGAAATCCGGTCAGCCTGTACCGTTCTCAGCACCGCGGTGGAAAAGGCGTCAAAGGGGTTACCAATATCGAGGAAGATTTTGTCTCAGACCTCTATGTGGCTTCAACCCTCGATACCTTCCTGTTCTTTACCAACTACGGAAAAGTTTTCTGGCGTAAGGTCTACCAGCTGCCGCTGGTGGGAAGAACGGCGCGGGGCAAGGCGATCGTCAACCTGCTCGAGCTGACCGAAGGTGAAAAAGTGGCGGCCATCCTTCCGGTGACCGATTTTGAGGACGAACAAGATACAAAAACAATCATGATGGTCACCAAATATGGCCGGGTTAAAAAGACCAGCCTCAAGGAATTCAACCGGCCCCTGCGCAAAGGTAAACGAGCCCTGACCATCAACGAGGGTGACGAGATTATCACCGCCCATATGTTGCGCGGCAACGATACGGTATTCATGATCTCGCGCGACGGTATGTCGATCAGGTTCCACGAGTCCGACGTTAGGCCCATGGGCAGAATTGCCGCCGGTGTGAGGGGTATAAACCTGAAAGGCGACGACTTTGTTGTCGGCGCCAATGTGCTCAGGGAAGACAGTATCAAAACCGTGTTGGTGGTAACCGCCAATGGCTATGGCAAGCGCAGCCAGGCCGGAGATTACCGGATACAGCGCCGGGGCGGTAAAGGTATCATGGCCATAAAGAAAAGCGATCGTAATGGCGACGTGATCGGGGCCAAGGTCGTCGATGACAACTACGAAGTAATCTTGATTGCTGACAGCGGCAAGATGATTCGCATGCCGCTCGATACGGTGCGTGTCATCGGACGCACAACCCAGGGGGTCAGACTGATCAACCTCGAGGAAAACGAGGGGGTGGTCGGCATGGATGTGGTTGAGGTGGACCCGAATGAAGATCAGGATAGCGACGAGCCCCTAGATGAATGATGAGCGGGCTGCGATAATCGGCGCTGGCTCATGGGGTACGGCGTTGGCCCTGCTGCTGGCAAACAAGGGGATCGAGACACGCCTTTGGGGGCACCGACCGGAGCACATAAAATTACTTCACCGAGAAGGTCAAAACCGGGCTTATCTGCCCGGTTTTCGCTTTCCTGCCTCCCTTCACCCGGAAGAATCACTGGAGAAGACGGTCGCCGGTGCCGGGGTAATTGTCATGGTGGTCCCCTCTCACGCCTACCGGCAGATATTTTCGCAGGTGGGTGAGCTGGCGCAGGAAGGAGCTGTGTTCGTTTCTGCCACAAAAGGCATCGAGAACCTGAGTTTGAAAACCATGACCCAGGTAATGGGCGATAGTTACCACGACAGCGACAGCTCCCCTCCCCTGTTTGCAGTGCTCTCCGGTCCTTCCTTTGCGAAGGAAGTGGCACAAAAAGTACCCACCGCAATTACCATCGGCAGTGAACGTGACGACACGGCTCAGTTTCTCCAGAATTTCTTTTCCACCGACTATTTCAGGGTCTATACGAGCTCAGATGTCATCGGCCTTGAAATCAGCGCTGCGTTGAAGAACATCATTGCCATAGCGGCGGGCATTTCCGACGGGCTCGCCTTCGGTGCAAACGCCCGGGCCGCCTTGATTACCCGCGGCCTCGCTGAAATGACACGGTTGGGGATCCAACTGGGGGCGCAACAGGAAACGTTTTTCGGGTTGAGTGGGCTGGGTGATCTGGTATTGACCTGTACCGGAGAGTTGAGCAGAAACCGCTATGTGGGGATTGAGCTCGGTAGAGGCAGATCTCTTGATGCGATTCTCGATTCCATGAATATGGTGGCCGAGGGTATCAAGACAACCAAATCAGTCTATGACCTGGTCACCAGTCTCGGGGCTGAAATGCCTATCCTGGAACAGGTGTACGAAGTGCTTTACGAAGGGAAGGACTGCGGTAAGGCAGTCCAAGATTTACTCAGCAGGGATCTCAAAGCAGAAAGCAGTTGATCAGCGGGACCAGTCGTTGTTCTCAAATTCACTGTGATCGGGCTGTTCCGGCATCTCCTCCAGTGTTCTCTGTTCAAGCCACTTTAACACCTTATCGAACTCACCACTGAGTTCGCTGAGAACTTTGCCGCGGTGACTCACCTTGTTTTTTTCATCCATACTGATCTCGGCAAAAGTCTTGCCGTACGGTTCGTAATAAAATAGCGGATCATAACCGAAACCGTTGCTGCCGCGCGGAGCATCGAGAATCGTGCCTTCGCATGAAGCTTCGTAGGTGAGCGCCGGCCCGGATGGCACTGCAATGGAGAGCACACAGACAAAGGAGGCCTTGCGGTTGCTCTGCCCTTCCATCTCGGTAAGGAGCTTGCGGCAGTTGTCCTGGTCGCTGACATTGTCCCCCGCGTAGCGAGCAGAGCGCACCCCGGGGGCCCCGGATAACGCTTCGACAACTAGCCCCGAATCGTCCGCCAAAGCAGGGATACCTAACACTTTTGCGTAGTGGTGGGCTTTCTTGTAGGCATTCGCGTCAAAGGTGGAACCATCTTCTATCACACCCGGCAGGGGACCGAAATCGCTGAGGCTTTTTACCGTTACCGGAAACTCAGACACGAACTGCCTAAATTCTCTCACTTTATTTTGATTGGTCGTGGCCAGCACCAGAAGCTTGAACATCGGATTTACGTTTCCTCTTTAGTTGTTTTTTCAGTCTGTTATCATATCTTTCCTGTTCACTGAAAAGGCAGCCGCAATAACTCTGTCGGTAAAGATTGCTGGCCTTCGACTCATCGATTCCCTGCTGCCATCCAACCCTGAAGTCATGGTAGACAAAGGGGATAGATCGGGACTCCGAGGCTAGGGCGGCCTGTTTTTTAATGAGATCGTGATTCTGGTATGCGGAGTAGAGAAGTGTGGTGGAAAATCCACGATACCCCTGCTCTGCTGCAAGCTTTATAGTATTTCCCAGTCTCATCTGATAGCAGATTTTACAGCGTTGATCTTCGTTGAACACCACCTTGCGCAGAAACATTTTCAAACCGTAGTCCCTGTCTATGATGTAGCTGTAATTTCGAGCGTCGGCCAGCTTTTTGAAAGAGTTGAGCCGCTGCTTAAATTCGCGGTAGGGATGGATATTGGGGTTGAAAAAGTAGCAGGTAAAATCGGTACCCTCCCCTTCCAGAACTTTGCCCGGGTATACGAGGCAGGGGCCGCAGCAGACATGGAGCAGAATAGACATCTTGTCAGATTTTGTACTTTTTCGGGTCGATGCCGTACTGGTGTATCTTGTAATTAATTATGCGCAGACTGGTATCCAGATAACCGGCTGTTTTGGTCTGATTACCATTGTTTTTTTTCAGCGCGTCAATGATAAGCTCTTTTTCGAAATTTTCCACCGCGGTAGAAAAAGACAGCGGTTTCGTACTGGATGAGCCTTCGGAGACCTGCAGTGTTGGAGGCAGGTGGATTCCTTTGATGGCATCACCGTCACAGATCAGCACCGCTCGTTCCATACAATTCTGTAATTCTCTAACATTACCGGGCCAGTGATACTGGATAAGCAGGTCAATAGCCGAGGTGGAAATGCGGTTTATCTGTTTTTTGTTTTCCCTGGCAAATTTTTCCAGAAAGAATTCGGCGAGCAGCAGGATATCAGTCCTGCGTTTACGCAGAGACGGCATATAGATGGGAAATACATTGAGGCGATAGTAGAGATCTTCACGAAAGGATCCGCTCGAGACGGCATCTTCGAGATCTTTGTTGGTGGCCGCTACCAGTCGTACGTCACAGGAGATCGATTTGGTCGACCCAAGCCGCTGAAAACTTCTCTCCTGAACGACGTTCAGCAGTTTAACCTGGACGGAGTGTGATATTTCGCCGATTTCATCAAGAAACAGGGTTCCGCCTTCAGCATGTTCAAATCGGCCAATCTTTCGTTCGTTGGCGCTGGTAAAGGCACCCTTTTCATGACCAAAAAGCTCACTCTCAAGAAGTGTTTCGGGTAGTGCCGAACAATTCACCACGACGAACGGTTTGTCCTTTCTCTTTCCATTGTAGTGCAGGGCTTTGGCAACCAGAGTTTTGCCGGTTCCAGATTCTCCCCTGAGAAGTACCGTGGCGTTGGAGTCCACGACCCTGTGAACCATCTCAAAGACATCCTGCATACGGCTGGAGTTACCGATGATGTCGTTGATCCTGTTTTTTTCCGACAGTTCACGTTTGAGTTTAAGATTCTCGGTGCGCAGGTTGTCTTTTTCCCGGTTAACGACCTGAACCCGGCAGACGGTTTGGGCGACAATACTCGACAGCACGGTCAGAAATTGTAGGTCATCGTTTGCCTGACTGCCAAAGCCATCCTCATACATACGGTCGACACTGAGTGCGCCAATAACCTGCTTACCGTCTTTAATGGGTACACAGAGGAAAGAACGATCCTTATCAGTAATATCGCCGCGGGATCTGGTGCGATTGAGAAAAAGCGGTTCTTCTGAGATGTGGGGAACGATGATTGATTCACCGGAGGCGACAACGCGTCCGGTAATCCCCTCCCCTATTTTATATTTACCACGTTTCCTTCCCTCGGCAGTAAGACCATGGGCCACCTCTATTTCGAGCTTTCCGGTGATGGGGTTGACAATGGTTACCGTACCGTTCTCCATCTTTTTGTATTCGGAGAGCAGCGCCATTGCTTTTTCGAGACAGTCGCTCAGTACAAATGACGAAGCGAGCTCTTTAGTGATTTCATAAAGACATGTTAAATCATGCAGTTGTGATTCCGTTTTGTGATGGTCGACCATGGGTGTAGTACTTGAGCAAAAATCAAATAATTTGCAAAAATGTTTTTGTTGTTTGTTGTTGTGTTACAAAATTGTATTGTACAGCAGTGGCCCGGGTATGGCAATGACATAATATTGACAGATGTTTTACGAGATGGTACAAGAAAAATCTTTCGGAGGGATGGCCGAGTGGTTTAAGGCGGCGGTCTTGAAAACCGTTGTACGAAAGTACCGTGGGTTCGAATCCTACTCCCTCCGCCAGAGCTGATATGGAGAGATGACCGAGTTGGCCGATGGTGCTCGCCTGCTAAGCGAGTGTGGGGATAAAACTCCACCGAGGGTTCGAATCCCTCTCTCTCCGCCACGAATACCAAACCTGGTTGACTTGCTCAGCCAGGTTTTTTTATTGGCGACACACTAATCCACACTCTAATTTCTTTGTTTACAGTGGCAGCAACCAGGTTGCCAGGCTGGCTCGATGCTCGAATGGTAAAATATAGAATGGATCGCCGAAATGGGTGCTCCCCTAAAAACCCCACAGCAATGAACGTTTTATCCACCCTTCCAGTCCACTGTCATGCTTAATATGAGCCCAGCCGTTCTGTTGCTTTATGGTTTTGAACACAACCCCGTAGTAGGCCTTACCTACAATGTTGTATTTTGTGCCAGGGCCGCTTCTGATATTGATCTTCTTGTTTTGGTTTTTGTGAACCTTGACGATCATGTGACCGTTTCTGGAGGTGAGTTTCTCGTAGAGCCAACCGCTGTCACCCTCAAAGTCTTCAACCTTTAACCAGCCTCCCTTTTCCTCAAGAACTTTTAATGGAAAACCACTACCGTATTTCCATTTAACGGAATACTTAGTACCGGGCCCAGAACGCAGATTAACATTGTCTCCAACTACACTGACCATTTTGGCTAAAGCCGAAGAGACGAAAAAGAGCAACGAGACCAGAAAAACGATGATGAAAAGATGTTTTTTTATCATGACATTGTGATGATTGACTGTATTATCAGGTTGATTCTCACCCTACGACCATTGCGATGATACGCTCGAGGTCATCATAGGAGTAGTATTCAATCTCAATTTTACCGCGGCTCCCCTTCTGGTTGATAAAAACCTGGGAACTGAGCCGATTGGTCAACTGGTTTTCAAAAGACTTTTTAACAGACTTGGAAAACTCTTTATCCTTAGTTCGGAACGATGCTTTGGTTGGCGCAACTTCTCTTGTTAAGGTTTTAATCAGTTTCTCCGTCAGCCGAACTGACAATTGTTTGGCAACGATCTGGTCACGGATTTCTTTCATGGTCGCAGGGCTTGCCAGGACGGCAAGAAGAGCTCGTGCATGACCTTCAGTGAGGCGTCCTGACAGCAAATCGTCTTTTATATAATCGGGAAGCTGGAGCAGCCTCACCGAGTTGGCAACAGTTGAGCGGTTCTTACCGACCTTCTTGGCCGCCTCCTCCTGAGTGAGACCAAACTTGTCGATCAGTTTGCGATAGGCTTCAGCCTCTTCCAAGGGATTGAGATCCGTTCGTTGAATATTTTCAATGAGGGCGAATTCCAACAGTTCATCGTCACTGCTGAGTTCACGGACGATGACCGGAACCGTTTTCAATCCTGCAATCTTTGAGGCGCGGAGTCGCCGTTCTCCTGCTATCAAAGTGAACTTTTTCTTCGACGATCGTGACACAATCAAAGGTTGAATCACACCGTTCTCACGAATCGAATTGGCCAGTTCGGTAAGCTCTTCCTGGTCAAACATCATCCTGGGCTGATGTTTGTTAGGGGTTATTTGACTGATGCCGCATTCAAAATAAGATTCATCGGGGGGCTGTTCACCAAAGAGAGCGCTGATTCCCTGACCGTCTAGCCCTGTCAATTTAGCCACTGTTCACACCTGTCGTTTTAGAAATTCTAGCGCCAGAGCTCGGTATGCCTGGGCGCCGGTTGACCTGATGTCATATTCCATTATGGTTTTACCATGGCTGGGGCTTTCGCTAAGCCGAACATTTCTTGGAATACGCGTAGCGAACACCTGATCGCCAAAGTGATTATTAATCTCCGCCGCAACCTGGTGAGATAATCGGTTTCTCTTGTCAAACATTGTAAGGAGCAGTCCCTCAACGTAGAGCTTCTTGTTAAACGACTGCTTTACCGATCGGATCGTGTTGATGAGTTGCGCAAGTCCTTCCATGGCATAATATTCGCACTGCATCGGAATGAGTACGGAATTTGCGGCAGTGAGTGCATTAAGTGTGAGAAGCCCAAGGGAAGGGGGACAATCAACAATTATGTAATCGAATTCACCAAGCAAGGGCTTGAGGGATTTTTTCAAGAATTTTTCTCTGCTTTTCTTGTTGATCAGCTCCAGCTCTGCGGCTACCAAATCAATCTTTGAAGGCAACACATAGAGCTTTTTAACATTGGTCGCCTGCACTACCTGGTCAGCCAAGGCTTTGCCGCAAAGTACCTGGTATAGGTTCTTGTTTCTATCTGTTGGTTTTATTCCGACGCCACTCGACGCATTTCCTTGCGGGTCAGAGTCCACCAACAAAACCTTTTTCTTCCTCATGGCTAGTGCAGAGGAGAGGTTGACGGCTGTAGTCGTCTTGCCTACCCCACCCTTCTGGTTGGCAACAGCAATAACAGTTGAGATATTTCCCATTGTGATTTAACCTCTTCCCTGGTTGGTTCTTTCCTTCAGGTCTTTATATACCAGGAAAAATGAAGGCTCAATATATTTTTATTGAAAACGGCAGGAACCAGAAATTTAAATGGATAGTTATTTATGTTTCACGTGAAACAATAAACCCGTTTGCATAGTGTTGATATGCGATTTCTTGTAATCGGCAGTGGCATAGCCGGGCTTTCCTTTGCCCTGAGAGTGGCAGATCTCGGCGAAGTGGTGGTGGTAACCAAAAAGGGGATTGCCGACAGCGCCACGAATCTGGCTCAAGGGGGGATAGCGGCTGTCCTTGACCATGAGAATGACTCGGTTGACGCCCATATTATCGATACACTGAAGGCGGGAGCTGGGTTGTGCGATTATAAAATTGTTGAGGAGGTGGTCTCCAGCGGCTATGCGAGGGTCCACGACCTTATAACCTATGGGGTTGATTTTGTTAGAAATTCAGACGATTATTCACTGAGTTTAGGACGCGAAGGTGGCCACAGTCATAGGCGGGTAGCCCATGCATATGATCTCACCGGCAGAGCCATTGAAATGACCCTTCTGGATCAGGTGAAATCCTGCCCCTCAATTACTCTTCTCGAGGACCACATGGTGGCGGATCTCATGTTGTTGTCCGATGGAGGTAATATATGGTGTGGTGGTGCCCTGGTTATCGACAATGAAGATCGAATCACAAGCTTCGAGGCACAGCAGACGGTGCTATGCACCGGTGGTACAGGAAAAGTGTATCTCTACACGAGCAATCCAGATATTGCCACCGGAGACGGAATTGCGTCCGCCTGTAGGGCAGGTGCCAAAATTGCCAACATGGAGTTTGTCCAATTTCATCCAACCTGCCTTTTCCACCCCCAGGCTAAAAACTTTCTCATTTCGGAGGCGGTACGAGGTGAGGGTGCGCTTCTTCATACGCGAAAGGGTGAGAGGTTCATGAATAAATATGACGACCGTCTCGAGCTGGCTACCAGAGATATGGTTGCCCGGTCCATCGATCAGGAAATGAAGGAAAGCGGTGATGAGTGCGTATTTCTTGATATAAGCCATAAAGACCCCGCCTTCATTCAGGCGAGATTTCCTGCCATTTATAAACAGTGTTTGCGATACGGGATCGATATTACTACAGAGCCGATTCCAGTAGTTCCCGCTGCTCACTATTTGTGCGGTGGCGTACTGGTAGACGATTACTGCAACAGTTCAATCGCTGGGCTCATGGCTATTGGTGAGACCGCCTGCACCGGACTGCACGGGGCCAACAGGCTGGCAAGCAATTCTTTATTGGAGGCGGTTGTGTTTGCTGAAAAGGCCGCATCCTATTGTCGACAGAATCTTGATACGATTAAGCAAAGAAGGCAGGGGAGAGCTCCCACTGGCATCTCAACCCCGCCGAGCAAAGAACTGGATGAACACATCCTGATCAATCACAACTGGGATGTACTGCGTAGAACCATGTGGAACTATGTGGGAATTGTAAGAAACAGCAAACGGCTTGAGCTGGCAAGGGAGCGCATAATATCAATAACCCGGGAGATAGAAACCCTCTACACATCTCACCGAATTACCCGAAATATGGTGGAGTTGAGAAATATCGCTCAGGTGTCGCTGTTAATCGTAGAGTCGGCGATGCTTAGAAAGGAGAGCCGTGGGCTCCACTACACTACCGATTATCCTAACTCAAATGAAGATCAGTTGCATTGGATTGTCCTGTCGCAAGATCAAAATGTCTCTTCCTGGGAATTCTCAGTGGAATACCGTAACTTCAGCCAGGAAGGGTAGGGGGCTTCACTTTTCCGGTGGAGTTTCATCTTAATCATGGGCAATAAAAATTTATGAAGCATCTGGTAATTATACCAGACAGGGTCACCTCCAAGCGTTTAAGCGCGGTCGAAATGGCACGTCGATTGAGCGATGCCGGATACCGCATAACGTTTATCGGAAAAGGTGGTGATTATAGTCAGATAGATAAGTTTGACTACTTCAGGTTTGACCCGGAACAAACATCAACGACAACGGACTCTGAATCATCTGCAAACGAGCCCGTTCATCCACTTCATTTGCTGCTTGAAGAGCTTTCTCCTGACTTGCTTGTAATAGACATTGAAATGCACGAGTTTGTGCTCGCCGCTCTCGCTTCGAAATTCCCGGTCATACTCTTCAGTGTGTTTTTCAACATGAGAAAGCATAAGTCCATGCCGCCGCTACATTATGATATTGCGCCGGGCATGGGAGTGACTGGGTTCGCATTTACGATAGAGTTGGCGTGGCTTCGATTTCGTCTGTCAAAATTTATAAGCAATCAACGGGAGAAATTTAAGCGTCGCGGCAAAGATAAAATATCCAAACTTGAAAACTACGCAGAGATGCTCGGGCTTCGTCTTGCTGATCACGTTGTTTTTTATCAATGGCTAATTCCATTTTTATACTGCGATCTACCGGTGTTGGTATTGAATCCAATCGAGATGGAATTTCCGTTTCACCCTCACTATCTGATCTCCTACGTTGGCCCGATGATTTGTTCAGACAGGGCGAATCTCCCGTTTATACCCAAAACAGTGGAATCCGGTCATGATATTGAAAATTTGCTTGATTCATATCGGCAGCGTCGAGAAGAACAACGTCTTATCTACTGCAGTTTTGGCTGTTTCTTTGGGGGAAACGACCTAAAATTCTGGCAGAAACTGGTCGAAGCTTTAGGGAGTACTGGCTGGGATGTGATTTTTGCTTTGGGGAACCGTTTGAAAGCTGAAGTTCTGGGAAACATTCCCTCAAATATTCATTGTCTGCAATTCGCTCCGCAGATGGATATTTTATCTGTCGCCGATTGTGCGGTTATCCATGCCGGTATGACAACGGTATACGAATGTATTCTCTGGGAGGTACCAATGGTTGTTTATCCTTTTAGGGTGAACGATCAAATGGGTACTGCAGCACGGGTGGTTTATCATCGTCTCGGTTTGAGAGGAAGCCGAGAAAAAGACAGTCCTGCAGATATACGAAACCATATCGAGCGGGCGATAAATGACCAGGCTATAAAAGAAGATATAGGCCGCATGCGGAATCAAATTGAAACTTACAGAAAGAAAAACGTAGTAGCCGATGCGGTCAAACGGATATTTGAAGCAGCAAGGTAGCACCTCTATCTCAGCGTCATTGATTATCTGAATGTGGGTTAGGTATATTAGATAAGCTGAGTTGTAAAGCGGTCCGGTGAGAAGAGGGTGATATCAATTTCACTCGGCATATCGGTTAACAGATCGGCAAGCAATTCTCCCAGTACAGGTGCGAACTTAAAACCATGACCGGTAAGCGCTGCGCAAAATACGTCGTGCATCCCCGGCAGCCTGCCGAGATAGAAATGGTTGTCAGGCGTCATCATGTA
>JABDQA010000050.1 GCA_013042475.1 Desulfofustis sp. | reverse complement strand
TGCAGAATATTGGCAAGGCAAAATGAGGAACTCACCTGTACCCCCATCAGTTCAGATGATGAACTGGACATCCTGACAAACGTTCAGGGTGGATCGCTAGATCTCGCCCTGGTTGACTCACAACTGCTCAGCGAATCACTATCCAGCAAGGGATCTTTTAAATTCCTCGATATCTCTTACGAACAGCTTCGCATTGTTACACCATTATACAATATCCCAATCGTTTTTATTGTCAGACCCGATGCAGATATCGGCTCCTACCAACAATTGGTAGGCAAACGTATTAATATAGGCCCCCCAGGGTCGCAGGTAAAATATTTGATTAAGACGTTCATGTCGGCTATGGGCTGGATTGAGGATGATTTTTCCCTGGTGACTGAACTTTCATCTTCGATGTATCAGGACAAAATTGCTTTCAACCAGGGAACTATCCAGGCTATGGTTTACCGTGGCGTTCACCCAGACCCGGCCATAGGGCAATTATTGAGCCAAGGCCAGGCAAATCTGATTGGCCTGGAGGGAGAAGGAGTCAAGAAAACTATCGCTCTTTATCCGGGAGTCTCACTGCAAAATCTTACAGATACTGGCTACAGGATCCAAACTGGCCCGCTCAAGACATTTGGTACAAGCATGGTTCTCGTAACCTCTGCCGACACGGACAATGAAACTGTCCGGCTCGTAACCCAAACACTCTCAGAAAATAAAGCTTTCTTTCAAGCCGTCCACCCCTCCTTATCAGCTTTTTCTGTTAATTTGCAGCCTGAGCTCTACGGAGGACTTAAAGTACATGAAGCAGTTATGGAATGGATTTCGGGGAAATGATACCCTTCTTGATAACGAACTGGTCAATTTGATGAATAAAGGGGCAATGAGGGCACAATATTTCAGTAATCGCCTCCTCTCAAGGAAGACTTCCCTGTAGTTGTGCGCAACTTATTGTATGAGCTCTGCAGCTGCAGCGGAGTTGATCGAATCTGTCACTGGAAAGCTCAGAGTAAACGTTGTCCCGCTTTCGGGGCTGGATTGAACGTCGATATACCCCTGGTGTGCTTCAACTACCTCTTTAACCAGAGAAAGCCCAAGACCGGATCCGGTTATGTGCCTGGTGGCTTTTCCTTTTACTCGAAAAAAACGATCAAAAATATTTGGCAGATCTTCACTGCTTATGCCGATACCGGAGTCTTTAAAAACAAGATTCGCGAGTCCACCGGATATCGAGGTCGTCACATCCAGTAAACCGCCTTCCGGGGTATATTTCACCGCATTGGAAACAATGTTCATAATGGCCGTTCGAATGTGATCATAATCGACGTTGAACCACCAGTCCTCAGTGCAGGGGGTAAAATTAATCGTAATATTTTTAGCCTCAGCCTGGGGTCGTGCAACCTCAACAATATCCTCGATGATCTCATGCCCACGGGTAGGTTCCAGATTGAAGACCACAGTACCACTCTCAAGTTTTGATAAGTTGAGCAAATTGTCAATTAAACGCAGTAGATCTTTGGTTCTAACAATCATCCTGTTATGCAGTTTATTGCAGGAAAACTCTGACTCATACTGACAATCCAACTGTAATGCGTAAATCATCTGCTCTATTGACGCCAGAGGCGACTTTAACTCATGAGCCACCATAGCAACAAAATCTGATTTCATCCGATCAATTTCTTTATGGGTCGAAACGTCTTCGAAGGTAATTACCGAACCCAGTATCGTTTCGGCAGAAGAGATCACCGGAGCACAATGAGCCCGCAAATAACGTCTGGAGATCGAACCGGCGGCAAACTCCCGAGTGACCACCCTGGTTTTGGTTATCGACTCATTCATCATTGCGACGACGGTGTTGTCGTTGATTGAGGCAGAAAGATGTTTTCCGATAACTGGATCAGTCTGTATCTCAAGCAGTTTAATGGCTGCCGGATTGTGATGCACGACAACCCCATCGGGGTCTGCAATTAATACCGCCTCTACCATGCAGCCAAACACTGTTTTCAATAAACTCTGCTCTTTCTGAATGGCTTCAAGGCTGAGAATGCGTTCTTCGCGTAATTTTTCCGTTTCCGCCTGCAATTGGATTTTTTCAATTGCACGCCCAACGACAATACGGATGTAATCAGGGGTAAAGGGCTTTCCGACAAAATCAAAAGCACCTTGTTTCATTGCAGTTACCGCTTTTGATACCGTAGCAAACCCGGTGATGACGACGACTTCAATCTGGGGCTCGTTTTCTTTAACCCACTCAAGCACCCCGAAACCATCTATGCCAGGCATCATCAGATCGAGCAGAACAATGTCGTAGCCACTCTGCTTGATCATTTCCAACCCGCGTTCTCCGCTTTCAGCCTTGTCAATGACATACATCTCATTGCTCAACGCTCGACTGACACCTTCACGAATGACCTTCTCGTCATCAATGATCAATATGCGCACTCTATCCATGTATTCTCTTCCAGGTCTTAGGAGACCAGCTCTGCAGTGAAATATCACGACCCGACCCGCTGCTGTCGGCAATCAATCAGGCAGCAGCGGATTGGAACGACTAGGTCAACCAGCTCTGGATACGCTCGAGCAGTTCCTGAGGCTCAACCGGCTTGGGCATATAGTCTTCAGCTTCGCTCTCGAGCATGTCGCGATGCGTGTATGTGCTCGTGGTCACGCGATCGGCAACGGCAGTCAGCAGAATAATGGGAATCTCTTTAGTATCATCATCTGCTTTGAGTTTGGCACATGCCTCATGGCCATTCATCACCGGCATCATGACATCAAGAACGATAAGGTCCGGTTTACCCTCGGCTACAGCTTCAAGACCTTCCTGGCCATCGTAAGCGACCCGAACATCATACCCGCCATTTTCAACAATAACCTTTACTGCTTCAACGAAATCCGGGTCATCATCAATCAAAAGGATCTGCTTTTTATCCGACATCAGTGTCCTCCTTGTAAGTGATACAGAATAATTAATACTTCTTATTATTGTTCAACAGCTGGCCGGGGAAGCAACCCTGCTCCACCAATAATTTCATTGAGTTTCTCTTCCCACTCAATTGCCATCACATGCGCGCCGGCAATTCCTTCCATCTCCTTAACTTCCTGAATCTGTTCGATGCACATTTCAATACCTTTGGCAGCCTGCTTTTCCTTGGGCTCATCAGCAATTCGTTTGATGACATCCTCAGGAATGTCAATCCCCGCCACCATGCGGTTCATAAACTTGGCCATGCCGGCTGACTTGAGCGGCGTCACCCCTGCCAGAATTTTTACCCGCTCATGCAAACCCTGTTTCTTGGCATCCTCCATATATTGTTTGAATATATCCATATTATAAATACATTGGGTCTGCACAAAATCTGCACCTGCGTCAACTTTCAGTTTCAAACGGGCAACCCTGATCTCATAGGGATCGGCAAAAGGATTCACTGCACAGCCAATGTAGAATTTCGGCGCTCCTTCCAATTTGTCTCCAGATGGAAAAATACCTTCATCCCGCATCATCTTAGCAAGGTAAATCAATTGTATAGAATCGATGTCAAATACATTCTTCGCCTGGGGATCGTCTCCAAATTTCTGATGATCTCCCGAAAGACAGAGCAAGTTTCGCACGCCAAGCGCGGAAGCACCAAGTAAATCGGACTGAATGGCAATTCGGTTGCGATCACGCACCACCATCTGCAGCAGCGGCTCTGTTCCTGACTCCTTAACCAGAATGCAACCAGCCAAAGAACTCATGCGTACCACCGAGGTCTGATTATCCGTCACATTACAGGCATCAACATTGCCTTTAACATGCTCGGCTTTTTCCAAGACCTTATTTGGATTCGCTCCACGTGGAGGGCCACACTCTGCGGTAACTGCAAAATGCCCAGCAGCAAGTACTTTCTCAAGATTACTTCCTGATTTCATTATATCATGTCCTCCCTGATTATCCGACGCGGTCCGCCATCTCGTGATTTATCCCACCCCTTGTATGGTTTTAGCTTTGCGTAATTTTCCATCTGATCCAATGATTTGAGACGATCGATAATCAATTGCCAGCCACAGGTAACATTTTTAGAGACCTCACAGGTTCCATGGACAGATCCGCCGCACGGTCCATGGAAAATGGATTTTGCACAACGGGTTACCGGACAAATGCCTCCTGTCAGGTGGAGTACGCAATCACCGCAGCCCTGACAGCGCTCTGCCCATTCACCCTGCCGCTCAGTAACGCCAAGAAAGCCCGTATTAATCCCTGGCAGAAGTGGCGTGACACTGAACTTCTCCGCCATAAACTGAATGCCGGCTCCGCAGGCAATCGAGAGCACCGCCTGGTAGTCCTCAACATAGGGACGCATCAACTCAACATATTCAGGGTCGCACTGCCGCTCGAGGCAGACCTCTTTTATCTTAATTTTCTTTCCTGCGGCCTCTCGGGCAAGTCTCACCGTTGAAGAGAGTATCTGCACCTCTTTGTCTCCACCGACCCGACAGACGGTCACACAGCCAAAACAGCCGGCAACAATAATGTTGTCATAGGGTTCGAGCATTTCGATTATTTCTTCAATGGGCTTGGGTGTTCCAGTAATCATGTTTCTACCTCCTGTGGAGACTCTTGAACCTCATGCTTCCGAGCCACGTTAATCGGACTAGGTCCCAATTCAATAACCTGGTCTACAAATTCGTTGGCAAACGCAGCAAATTTTGCCCCTTCTCCTGCGCTCAAATTATACATTCTCACTCGATCTGGACCGATCTTGATTTGATCGAGGATATTATACACTCTTTCAACACGAGCCCGAGCCCTGATGTTGCCGTTAACATAGTGGCAGTCACCCTCAAGACAGCCGATGACCATTACCCCGTCGGCGCCGTTTTCAAATGCTTTAAGCAACAATGATTCCTCTATCCTTCCCGTACAGGGTAACATGACAATACTGGTTTCGGGAGGGTAAGAACGTCTTTCCGAACCTGCCAGGTCCGCAGCAGTATATGCTCAGTGACGACAGGCAAAGACGATGACGTTGGGGATAAAATCAGCCATCATGTTCCTCCTTGTGCATTCGCGTGCGTTTCTTGGCCGTATGATTCTATCTTGGCGTTAATATTTCTATCTTCAAATCTGCCAAGCGTAATAGTTTTAGCTGGACACTCAGCAACACAGATACCGCATCCCTGACACAAGGCCGGGTTGATATAGGCGGTATGCTCTTCGTTAATTACGGGTATTCCGTATGGGCAGGCTCTGACACAGGTCAGACAGACAGCACAATTCTCTGGAATAACAGTAGAGTAAACCCCGGACAGCTTGAGCTTATCCTTGGCAAGAATTGTTGCTGTCCGAGCTACCGCAGCCTGAGCCTGAGCAATCGTCTCAGTAACACTTTTGGGGCCATGGGCTGTACCCGCCATAAAAAGGCCTTCACTGGGCAAATCAACCGGCCGTAACTTGGTATGAGCTTCTATAAAGAAGCCGTTACTGTTTCGGGGCACGCGCAGCATGGAAGCAAGTTCTTCGGCGTCACGCGGCACGATTCCGGTTGATAAGACAAGCATATCCGGTTGTAAATGGATGTTACATCCAATGGAAGGATCCAGCACCCCTATAGCAATAGAATGTTCGTCGGAGGTTATCTTAGGGGATGCATCCTCGGGGTCAAAACGGATAAAATTGATCCCCTGCAACCGTGCCTGACGATATTCCAACTCACCAAGGCCATAGCAGCGCATATCCCGATAGAGCACGTCGATACGTATCTCCGGATTGATCTCCTTAAGCCTGAGACTATTTTTAATCGCCTGGTTACAGCAGATTCTTGAACAATAATCAAGGTAGTCACCGCATCGTGAGCCGGCACACTGCAGCATGGTGAGACTCGACCAGGAGGCAGCACGATCGGGGTCATTGACGATGATTGTCTCAAGATCCGTCTGGGATACCACGTTGGGCAAATCATTGAGACCGTACAAATCCGGTCTCGATTCGGTTGCCCCCGTTGCCACCATAGTGGCTCCATGGCGAATCTTTCGAGTACCGCCGGTAGGAGTCATCACCTCACTTTCAAACGAGCCGACAAATCCGTACTGCTCTATCACCATGGAGTTGGTAAATACCTTGATGCGATCATTGTTTAACACCTGTTCTTTGAGAGAAGCAAGAAACGGCGCGAAGTCCTGTCCATCCCAGCTCCTTTTTAGAAAATTCAGCTGGCCGCCCAGTTGGTCCTGCTGCTCAACCAGGTAGACACCGAAACCCTGTTTAGATGCTTCTACAGCTGCCGTCATTCCGGCAACACCCCCTCCGACGATAAGCAGACTCGATTCAACATCAAACTCAAGTTCATCAAGCGGTTCCGCCTGCGCAGCATTTGCTACCGCCATGCGCATCAGACGCCGTGACTTCTCCGTGGCTTTTTCGGGTTCTGTGGGATGCACCCAACTGCATTGATCCCGAATGTTTGCCATATCAAAGAAATACTTATTAATCCCAGCCTGCCGCAAGGTAGACATAAAGAGTGGTTCATGGGTGCTTGGAGAACAGGCTGCCACCACTATCCGGTTGAGTTTATGTTCCTGAATAATCTCTTTAAGGGATTCTTGTGAATCCTGAGAACAAGTGTAAAGCGGGTGATCGGTATAGACCACTCCTGGGAGCGTCTTAGCGTATTCCGACACCTCATTAACGTCGACAACCGAGGCAATATTTGAGCCGCAATGGCAGACAAAAACGCCAATTCGCAACTCCTCACCCGACTCAGGCACGACCTCTTGAGGCAATACTTCGGGTGTCAGCAAGGTGCCGCGGGCAGCCGAAAGACTAGCAGATGCTGCCTGTGCTGCGCCTGATGCTTCACTTACCGTCTCGGGGATGTCCTTCGGCCCGTTGAAGGCGCCGCTGACAAATATTCCTGGACGTGAGGCGGCCAGCGGACTAAAACCATCAGTCACCGCAAAACCATACTCATCAAGGTCTATATCAAGTGTCTGGCCCAGCTTTTTGGTTGTTTCAGGAACCTGGATGCCAACTGAGAGAACCACCATTTCAAAAACTTCAGAGATGCGTTCACCGGCCTCATCAGTATAGCGCAGTTCAAGGTCACCGGTTTGGGGATCTTCAAAGATACGGCTGATCATGGCCCGGACAAAGCGCACATTATTATCTTTCGCCCTGGTTATATAGTCATCGAAATTTTTACCAAACGAGCGCATATCTATATAAAAGATTGTCGGTTCGATGGTAGAATCGTGCTCTCTTGCTATATAGGCCTCCTTGGTAGCATACATACAGCAGACCGAGGAGCAATAGTCCCTGTTGCAGGAGTGATCCCTGGAGCCGACACACTGAATCCAGGCGATTTTTTTCGGATGCTTGCCGTCGCCTGGCCTCGTTACCGCACCAGAGGTCGGGCCTGATGCAGAGAGAAGCCGCTCAAACTCTATGCTGGTTACAACGTTGTCATAGAGGCCATAGCCGAATTCTCCCCGCTCACGAGCATTGAAAACCTCGATACCGGGTGAAAAAATCACCGAACCGATCTCAATCTCTTTTTCCTTTACACTATGAGCATAGTCGATAGCCCCCACACCACAGATCGTTTTACAGGTACCGCATGCTCCTGTGTTCAGCTGTACACAGCTATCCTCGCTGATGACAGGTACTCGTGGAACGGCCTGAGGATAAAAGATGTTAACCGGTTTTCTGGTATTAAGCCCTTCGTTGAACTCGTTGGGCAGAGGCCGAGGCGTCTTGTCTGTAAGCTCGGGCACATTGAGGAAATTTACCGGGCAGATAGAGGCACAAGCACCACACACCTGACAGATGTCTCTGCCAGCGGCGATACCATCTTCCACCATCGTCAAGGCACCAATATTCATGACTTTGGTGCACATCATGGCGCATAGGCCGCAGCGGATACAATTTCCTTTTTCTCGGCCGCCGCGCTCTTTGATGATTTCCTGTGAGCGGGTCTGAATGGCTGCACCAAGGCTCATATCAAGATCAGGTGCATTCTCTATGGTAATTGCAGAAAATTTTTCCGGGCAGGCAACAAAGCAGGCACCGCAGCCGGTACACTTGTCCTGATCGATATGTGCAAGTTCTTTTTCTGCCAGCTTACGGCATCATGCAAACAGGCCCGGTGGCAGACACCGCACTTTGCACAGGCGTCTTCATTTACGCTAAAGGTCCATGGTGCAAGCGAACTTGGTTCAGGACTACCGGTCCCTTTTATCAGAACCTTATCCTTTGCTTTTAGTTTTTTCTTCTTTTCACCAGGCCCCGGCTGCTCTGGGAACCATGATAAGTGGGTCACCGGGCAGACAAGCTCGCACAGGCCGCAGCCGGTGCATTTATCGATATCGACATATCGTGCATGTTGAATTATCCGTGCCTTGAAATTGCCTGCTTCACCATCGACTCCAACGACTTCGCTGTGAGTAAGAAGCTCTATGTTCCTGTGCCGGCCAAGTTCAACGAGTTTTGGGGAAACGATGCACATGGAGCAGTCGTTGGTGGGAAATGTCTTATCAAGCTGAGCCATCTTGCCGCCGATAGCCGGGGAGCTTTCCACCAGGTATACCTTAAAACCGGAGTTAGCCAGATCGAGAGCCGATTGCATACCGCTGATACCGCCTCCAACGACCATCACCGCTCCAGTCGTTTTTCTCAACATATCGGTTTTGGGATTTTTAGTCATACCGAATCCTCCCTGTCTGCAAGTGATGACTTCATAACATTTGTCAGAATATCAGGTGCAACGAGATGCACTCGCTGCTGTTTTGATGGGTATTGCCCGTTCAGTGCCGCCGCTAATAACTCCGTGCCAAAAAACACCGGAAGTGGGTCCGTCTCGTCCAGGTCAAGTTGTCGACTCTCGACATTGGCCTGGCACATCGGACAATCGGTAACCAGCGCCTCCGCACCTGCCCGTTTCGCAGCCCTGACAATATCACCGACAAGTTTACAGGCAATATCCGGTCTCGCCATCGTTAAGCTGCCCGAACAGCATTCGGTTCGATGCGACCAGGAAACAGGCTGGGCCC
>JABDQA010000047.1 GCA_013042475.1 Desulfofustis sp. | reverse complement strand
GTAGATGCACAGGAATTTTTGTCTATCCCTTCTTCCTGAAGTTAAGGCTTCCACTGCTCAAATGTAGAACAGGTATGACAGAGGGGGCAAGACACTCGACAACACACCATTGTGTTCATCCAGATGTTTTGTCTCACATATTCTGACGGGGAACAGTAATTAGTTTAATTTGCGCCTGTTGTAGATTGAATTTTCATGCATCCATTTCATTATCTGCTGCCAGTTATCCTCGTGGTATCTGCCAGTCAGAGCCTTTTCAGAGTTATAGATACCGGTATGTCCTACCAGGGGATTATGAAATGCCCGGGTAACATTACTGCTGATTTCAGCAAAGATTGCGGTGCAGGTCTCCGCAGGACTTATGTCATCCTTGCCGCCTGACAACACCGCAGTTGGGCATGTTATGCGTGAGAAATCTTTGTCTTTTATACAATTTGCCTCAAGCCCGTACTTGAAAAATGAGAACAGGTCCAGATAAAGCCCTCCGGCGATGTCTGAAACAGCGTCCTTGTCCATCCAGCTTTTGAAGACATAATCCCGCTCACAATCAAACCAGTCGTCAGCCATCTGATAGAAAAGCTCAATATGCCTGCGTGCGATGAATCCATGCTCGGGCCTGCCGATGAAATAATTGGGCTCGTTCATCAGTCGCCACCCCTTGGCAATTAAGCCGGCCGACATCCTGTTACCTGATGCCGAGAGGTACTCTTCGACATCTTCTAGCGAAATGCTATCGGCAAATTGTTTCAACCAGTTATCCCCTAGCCTGGGGTTGAAGGGAGCACCTGCCAATACAAACGTATTGGCATCATAAGGATTGTCCGCCAGGTTCCAGGCGTTGAAATAGCCCATCTGGCAGAGTCCAACGATGTGAGGGGCCCTGCCTGTGATTCTGATCGTGTGTTGGTTGGCCCCATGCACGCTTGAGAGGTACTCTGGAGTTGCATGTTCGAGATTCTTTTCCAAAGGATTTTTGGCGACGAATATGTTGACAGGACCAAACCCGTTGTCAAGGAACTCTCTTGCCAGGCTTGAGCGCTGATCTGGATTGAATTTTGAATTATAATCCGCCAGTGTCGCGCTCCTGCCCGTATATGCTACAAAAATTGTGACAGGATTATCTGATATCCCGTTATCCGTATCACAGCTAAGCAGCGTGGCCCGCTCATCTTCCCATTCTACATGATGGGGCAAACTCGGCCTCATGGGTTCAATGTGTCGCGTTGCATGGAGCAAGTAGTCAATCTGGCGTTTTGGATTGAACATATTAATTGCACTGACACCTAATGGATTTGTAATACCCCAGAATAGTTGCGGTGCCGCAATGGTATATTTTGTCATATCGAGGACAAAGTTTGCTGTTTCCAGAGGAGATGCCCCCATTATTCTTGTCATATATGCAGCTGAATTGATTAGAGGATGCACTACATGCTCTTCCAGGCCTACTATGGTTTCTAATGTTTTGCATCCTATCGACCCCAAAGTACCTTTCATGCTACTCCCTCCCTGTAAATGTTAAATGGTAATGAGCAACAGCTTTCTCAAGTTTAGGCAAAATCGGCTCCTAGATCAGCGCCGAAACAATCGCGGTTGAACCGATTCCGTCTGCTTTTAGGTGTCGTGCCAACTGTTCTAACCTCAATGATTCTCTTAAACACTGGAGTTGTCGCTGGGACAACGAGCATGTTCACTTATCATCATTTCGGTTTTTGTCTTTATCTCGGTCGGTAAAAAAGGCTTGAAACGGGTTGACGGGATTCATGCCGTGCTGGGCGGTCTCGGCTAGGTTCTTGCTCAAATCTAGCCAGCGTTGAAATTGGATATCCATCGCCTGCTTGTATTCCAGGTAGCTTCCAATGACCCGCTGAAGATAGTTGTCGAAAAAATCAATCAAAACGTTATCTCCATAGCGGATTAACAAGTGTAAAAGTGGTACGGGCAGTAAAGTATTTTTGTTTTTCGCCTGTTCCAGAATGATCTGGGTGAGGATGAAAGCCGTTACGTCTTCTTTGGTTTTGGCTTCGGTGACGACTATTTCCGCACCTTGACGAATGATCTCCTCTATTTCATTGAGGTTCATATATCTGCTATCAGTTATATTGTACAGGCGCCGGTTGGCATATTTTTTAAACCGTATGGGGGTATCCAATTGCAGCAGGCTCCTTCGCAGACGTTATCTTTCTAGATGCAGTGCAGAAAGAAATTAATTTCACAGATAAACGGCTAGAATAGCACATATTATGTTAACCATATTGTAATTTAATGATAATGCAAAGAAAAATTTATTGCGTTTCGTAGCCTGGGGATATTACCCCGACGCTTGTGGCGGGGATTATTTATGCTGTGCATCGCAGAGGATCTGCTGGCAGATAAACGCTTGAAATGTACAAAAAGATACAAACCTTATAGTTATTCTTTGTAGTGGTTCTATAAAGCCGGATGGTAGCAACTTGGATGGGCTGAGGCCGTTTGTACTGGCAATTAATCCCCGTTCCAGCCGAATTTACTAGACCCATCTATCGTCAAACCAGACTTCATTTACTCTTAGATGTTTCCTATGGTTCAACTAACACAGTCTGATCAAGTTGCTGGCCTAAACACTTTTGGCGATGCATTATCCGTTATTGGTAATATACATTCCGCCAGCCAGAGCTATTTAGCAGGCATGGCCCGCTATACTGCTGATTTTTTAATCCCCTACCAGTTATCCTGCCACTATTTTTACCGGACGGAAAGCAAGCGGCTACTAAAGGCACCGTTGGGGGATAGCTTTGAGGCTTACCTCGGCCTGTTGGATAACAACCTTGAGCTGATAAATCGCAGCACCAGTGGCACCTTCGAGATGATGATCGCCTTTACCAGGCTTGTCATGCCTGATTGTTACGAAGCCATGGGGGAGAGCTTTTTTCGGGGAGATCATCACAAATTGGCCCGTTTTACAGAACGTCAGGCACGGTTGTTCAATCATGTAGCGCAATCCTATCCACAGGCCATTATAGATATTGAACCTGAATTCGGCTTCCATTTTGAAAGCGGCACACATCCCCTCGTGGACGAAACCGATCGCTTTGTATTGTATCAAGTAGCGCCGTCCACACCCGGCGTGGAGATACGAACTGATGCCAAGCCCCTGCTTATTCTGCCGCCTTATGTGTTGGGAGCAAATATTCTGGGGTTTTTGCCAAAAGAACAGCGCAGTTATGCTCACTGCTACGCCAACCAGGGATTCCCAACGTACATTCGGGTGTTAAAAGACATAGAGACATCGGCGGCCCTGCAGGTAATGACAGGCGAAGATGACGCCAAAGACACCCGTCGGTTCTGTGAGGCAATCGCTAAAGCCCACGGTAAACCCGTTACCCTCAACGGTTATTGCCAGGGAGGATTTTCTGGACTGTGCGACCTGCTCAGCGGTGAATTAGACGATTTAGTGGATGCTTTTATCACCTGCGTATCACCTATGGATGGCACCCGCAGTAGAGGTCTTGCCCATTTTCTTAATCGTTTGCCGACACGTTTTAACGATTTGGCCTATGGAACAAAAGAGCTGGCTAACGGCAATACCGTCGCCGACGGTAAGCTCATGGGGTGGGTTTATAAATTGAAGAGCATCGAACATGAAATTCCGGCGGCAGCATTTTTCAGGGACCTGATGATGTTTGCCCGTCAAGACAGTGACAATTATACAATTAGTAAAACTGCTGCAGCCCTGAATTATTGGTTGCAGAACGAACGCTTTGACCTGCCTCTGGAAATTACCAAAATGAGCTTTGCCTCTTATAATAAGCCGATCAGTGACGACGGGACACTCCCTGTGCGCCTCTTTGGTAAAAAGCTTAACTTGAAGCGGTTGCGGGACAAAAAGATTCCCTGGCTGATCTGCTATGGGGAACATGATGACCTGGTAGAAAAAGCTACGGCGCTAGCGCCTTTGGATTATATTGAGGCTGAAACCAGTCCGTTCCCCAAAGGCCACGTGGCTATCGCCACATCGTGGTCTCATCCGGATTCTTCTTGTGCGTTGCACACGCGCTATGGTGATGGTCGATATCGCGGACCGGTGCTTTTCCACACGGATCTTGATAAGGCGCTAAGTGAAGAGTCAGCTGCTGCGACAAGAAAACGTTCAGCAAAGGGTGCATCCATCCCAAGCAAAAATGAAAACCATAAACGCAACCGGAAAAGACGATCTCACCAAAAGCAGTTATAATTGGGGAACTAGCTAATCAATGAACCGGCAATTTTATGAATTCTGGGCCAACTTTTTCACCCAGGTGGCCCATGGCCAGAAACAGATTGAAGACATGAACACCTTGGTGCAGAAAGGATTAACCTCAACCAAGGAACTAAACGAATTGTTTCGGCGCTGTTATGGTCTGAAACGGCCTGAGACAGACAGTCCAGAGGCCTCGCAGCTTTGGCAGCAGGCGATACATGACTTTCAGCAGAGTTTCAACCAGCTTGCAGGGCAATGGGGCTGGGTCAGTCGTAGCGAGCACCAAGAGGTCCTGGATCGCTGCAATGATCTTGAAAAACAAGCTCGCCAGCAGCAGGAGCTGATCGGGGACCTACGGGCACTGCTGCATGAAAAGGGCCTTGGCCATAGCGAATTGTTTAAGCATATTAATAAAAGCCTCAAGGAGCAGACCGATCAGTTTAACGCTCTTATGAAGAGCATTAATGAGGCCTATAAGGAAAAACCATAGCTGACAGTAGGCGTGGTAAGGGAGGGGAAAAATGTTGGAGATCCGTAATTCAGTAGCTGTCATAACAGGTGGTGGCAGTGGTATAGGCCTGAGCCTGGCCAAGTATTGGCTGGCAAAAGGCGGCAAAGCCGTCCTCGCTGATGTGATCGAAGAGAACCTGGACAAGGCCAAAGAAGAGCTAGATGGTGACGTGGCAACCGTTCTCTGCGACGTTTCCCGCGAGGAAGACTGTGCTCGATTGGCGGATACGGCTATCAACAGTTTCGGCCAAATCAACTTGGTTGCCCCATTTGCCGGGATCATCAAGGATGGCCTGCTGGTTGCTCCGGATCGGGAGACGGGCAAAGTAACCAAAAAGATGTTGCTTGATGACTTCAAAGCGGTCATAGATATAAACCTTACCGGTGTTTTCCTTACGGTGCGGGAGTGTGCCGAACGGATGATAAACCATGACTGCAAGGGGCTGATCTGTCTGATTTCCTCAACCGGATCACTCGGTACAGCTGGCCAGATCAACTACTCGTCCACCAAGGCGGCCATGTCGGTAATGCCCAAAGTGATTACTGCTGAGTTTTTCCGCCGTGGCCTGGCAGACAAGATACGCTGCGTTGCTGTAGCCCCTGGTTATGTGGGTACTCCCATGGTCAGAAACATGAATCAAAAGGCCTTGGACTATATCATTGGACAGGTCCCCATCGGCAGGCTTATCGAACCTGAAGAGGTAGCCATGCTGGTTGGCGATATATACCGCAATGAAGCCTTGGCCGGCGAAGTCTTTTTTATCCACGGCGGATTGCGTCTCGGGTCCAAGGGGTAAAGTTGTCTGCTTCGGTTTGGTCAATCATTACAACACACAGCAAAAGGCTCCACCATGAATGGAAGTAAAGAAAACTCCTTTGACATGAATGAGGCGATCAGCGCCTGGATGAAATTTACGGCTGATGTTTGGGGCCCCATGGTCAGTCAAATGGTCAATCAAACCACCGACTTCTGGTCCGAGGGAACAGACAAGCCTGGTAAAGGTTTTAGATCAGATCGCAGCGGCACCACAAAAAGTCAGGCCGCCATGAGTGCGGCATTGAATAATTGGCAAGCAATGGCGACGGCCCTGTCCAGCTCAGAATCGGTAGACGCTCTGCTCAAAGGCAGTGGTGCCATGCCGGAAATGCTGCTCAAACTTGGCCAAACTTCTTATTCAGGTTCTCTGCAGTTACAGCAAAAGATAATCGAAAGAATAAGCCGTCTGGGTGAATCCACCGAGGCGTACAAATTCGAAGATATCGACGAAAACATCTTCCGCATGTGGACAGATATCTACGAGAACGAGTTTCGCCAGTTTTTGCATGTTCCTCAACTGGGACTGTTGCGCGCCTATCAGGAAAAGGTCAGTGTGGCGGCCGACAAGTACGCCTTATTTCAAGCCAGCCTGTCTGAGTTCCTTCGCCTATTGGCTATGCCGTTTCACCGCAGCATGCAGGTGATGCAGGAGAAGCTTACAGAAATGGCGGAGCAGGGTACCTTACCAGACGATACCAAAGAGTATTACACTCTGTGGATCAAGGTTCTTGAGGGGCATTTCATGACGCTTTTTCAGAATCCCGAATATGTGGAAACTCTTAGCCGGACCATTAATGATCTGGCCGAGTTTGTTGCGGCCCGGGATGCTGCTCTGGAAGATATAATCGGTCTGCTGCCGGTGGCCAGGAAAAGTGAGGTTGATGAACTGTCCGAAGATATTTATGAATTGAAAAAGCGATTGCGCAGGCTCGAGCGAAAATCACAAGAACAGCCTTAGCGGGCTGTTACAGTATGAACCCAATATCCCAACCCAGAGAGGTTAGGGAGGTGGTATGCCGCACAGTAAAATCCCTGTAGATTTAATTCTTTCCAAACTAGCCGAAGATACCGAAAAAGCTCATACCCGAGCTCAGAAAGCATCCGATGTTTTGCTCGGTGAGTTAAAGACCGAGTTGGCCCAGACCCCCTACGAGGTGGTCTTCCAGGAAGACAGGGTCAAACTTAAACACTACCTGCCCCGCACCGAGATCAAGTATAATACCCCCTTGCTGGTAACCTACGCGCTTATCAACCGGGAAACTATGCTCGACCTCCAACCCGGACGCAGTGTGGTGGAACGCTTTCTCAACGCCGGTATTGATCTATACATGATCGACTGGGGGTATCCCAGCCGCAAGGACCGTTTTATGGGTTTTGAAGATCATATAGACGGCTACATAAATTCTGTTGTCGATTACATTCGTGCCACCCATAAGCTGGAAAAAATTAATCTAATGGGCATTTGTATGGGGGGGACCTTCAGTGTCATCTATTCTGCTTTGTATCCTGAAAAGATTAAGAATCTAATAACAACGGTAACTCCCACTAATTTCGACACCGACAAAGGGTTGCTCCACGTCTGGATGAAGAGCATCAATGTGGACAGGGTGGTGGACACCTTCGGAAACCTGCCAGCCGACATCATGAATCTCGGATTTCTACTGCTCAATCCGGCACGTTTGATGATCGACAAATACATCGGTTTCATGGAAAATATGGATAATAAGACTTTTGTTGAAAATTTCGTCCGCATGGAAAAATGGATTTTTGACAGTCCTGATTTACCCGGTGAAGTGTTCCGTACGTTTATCAAAGACTGTTACCAGGGCAACAAACTCTTACAGAACAAGATGGTTGTCGGAGGGCGGCAGGTGAACCTCAAGAATCTGACCATGCCCGTGCTCAATATTTATGGAAAATACGACCATCTGGTGCCTCCGGAAGCATGTGATCAGTTGGTGAACAAGGTGGGCAGCAAAGATACCGAGGATATCTGTTTGAATACCGGTCATATCGGCATTTATGTCAGTTCCAAATACCAGGAGGAATTTGCCCCTAAGATCGCCAACTGGCTGAAGGAAAGGGACCAGATAGGTCCCCCTCCAACAGCTGCTAAACGCCGCAAAACAACGGCACGAAAACCAGCAGCGCAAGCCAAGCCAAAAGCAGCGGCCTCGCAACCCGCCGCCCGGCGCAAAACTGCGCGCACGGCAGCAAAAACAGGGGGCAAGAAAACCACCGCTCGGCGTACGACTGCTAAGACTGAAAAGAAAACGAATAAGTAGTCAAAAATATTTACGAAGATCCGCAAAACCATAGGCATTTTCCGTAAAAAAAGGAGAAACTGCATGACGACCCGGGAGAGAGATTATTTCAAAACTTTTTGTACTATCAGCAAGGCGTTCGGTACCACCGCGAAACGCGATGATTTGCTGAAGCTCATTGTGGACAGTGCGGTAGAGTCGATGAACGGTAAGGCCGCCTGCCTGTTTCTAGCCGATGAGCACAAGGACATCTTCGTGCCAATGGCTCAGTCCGGGCTATCTGAGAAATATATACATGCCAACCCTCTGCATTCGCGCAAACTTGTCGCAGCGTTGGAGAAAAAAAACCATCTTCACTTTGTCGACGCCACCACCGATCCACGCCTGGAAAATCATGAGGCGAAGAAAGCCGAAGGTATAGCTTCTCTGCTTACCGTGCCGGTGCGTGTCAAAAGCCGTACCATCGGTATTCTCTCGCTTTATACGGCCGAGACACGTGAATTTCAAGAAGAGGAGATTGAATTTTTGTGCGCCTTGGCCGAACAGGGTGGCATCGCCATCGAAAACAATCGCCTCTACAGGCGGATGCAAAAAAATGCCATGCTGTTTCTCGATTTGGCTGCCAAAATAAATTCCACGTTGGAGATCAACGAGATTCTCAACGAGCTGACGGTGGAAATTTGCGAAAAACTGGACCTGCGTGGAGCGGTCATTCGTCTGTTGGACGAAGAGCATGAGGAAATGAAACTGGTGGCAAGTCATGGGCTGAGCGAAGGATTTCTTGAAAAGGGGCGAACCGCCATGATAGAGACCGCCCAGCTCGCCCTCAAGGGCGAAACCCTGATTATCAGCGACACCGCTAAAGACAACCGGATTGCCTTTAAAGACGCGATGCAAAAAGAAGGCCTTATGTCAATGATTGTCACCCCCATCACTGCACGGGAAAAAGTGATTGGCGTATTGCGTCTCTATAGTGAAACCCAACGCGAATTTCCAGATGACCTGATCATGATGGTCAAGGCTCTGGCACACCAGGGCGGACTGGCAATTCAAAACGCCTCCATGTATCTGCAATTGAAAGAAGACAAGAAATCTCTGGAACAAGACATCTGGAGCCATCGTTCCTGGTTCTAGCAGATTGCTGCAATTCCCTGCAACTGATGCCAAGGGGCTGGTGGAGAGGACTGCGGCTACAGCTCTTTTTTCCCGCCTGTCCAGACACTTCTCGCATCTGCCGGAGAAGGTGCAGAAGCAGCTTGCCCACCACCGAGTATCCTTATACCCCCATGTATCGATTAGCGGCAGGCTAAACCGAGTAGTTCTACAATTCCCACCGAGCCCTTTCCGGGCAGGATGATTGCGCGATGCAAAATTATCAAAAAAACAAATCCTCACATTAACCCCTTCGACCTTCCTAAATTATATATTCTAATTGATCAGTCCCGGTGTTGATCGCGCCAAATCGCCCTTAAAAATTATTGTGCATTGCAAAATTAATTATTGACAAATAGGGGGGGCGCTTATACTTATTACAACAGCATTGTAGCCCCCGGGCTAAAACCAAAAATAACTTTCGAGTTACTATCTTAACAACAGAGGATGACACATGGACAACCTACAGATCGCCAGACAGATGACCAACTTCAACAAAACCGCTTTCGACAGCAGCTTCAGCGCCATAACAATGGTTATCGAGCAGAATGAAAAAATGGTGGATGCCTTTCTGAGCCAGGCCACCTGGATGCCGGAAGAGGGCAAAAAGAGCATCACTGACTGGCTGGCAGCCTACCGCAACAGCTGCAGCGATTTCAAAAAAATAGTGGACGGAAACTACGCCAAAGTCGAAGCTTATTTTGACAAACAATAGCTTGGATACTCTTCAGGGGGAAGTGCCTCCTCTGTCCGGCAATAATGGGTGTACTGAACACCGGAGATGCTGGCCTCGGAGGCTTCCCTATATACAAGGAGACTGGAATAGTTTCGACTACACCAATCTGACTTAATAACTCAAAGAATTACACAAAAAACAACACGATCAATTCTCTTTTCCTGAACCTCAATTTGGACTCGATGACAAGTCTCAAGAGGGTTTATGAAGATGATAGGAATCTTGTTGATCAGGATTTTCTGAAGCTGGAAAAGATGGCTTGAAACAAAATACAGTAATCGGAGGTATACCAATGACCCAATGGCAATTATTAGCTCAGGCAACTCGTTTCCAGAGAACAGCCTGGATAAATGCTTTTTCTATGTGTTCGGCAGTTCAACTCAAAGGCAAAAATATACTAGAAACATCATTGAATGAATGTTTCTGGTTGACCGGAAAAGATAAACAAGGATATCTCACCTGGGCCAAAAGTTGCCTCCACACAACCGAATACCTGAAATCACTGATAGACAATAGTTTTCTGGAAGTCGAGAAACATCTATCCGATCAGGTTCCAGCAGCTTCAACTTCAGCAAAAAAGAAAGCGACATCCACCCCCCAGAACCAGGCTATCTCTCAGGTTGCCATAAAAGCAGCTTTATCTGCCAAAAATAAAGCGACACCCAAACGGAGCACTGCAGGGTCAAAAAGTACCAAAGAGGAGCAGGTGAAGAGGGCGGCTGTCAGCCAGAAAAAAACTGCCGCTGCAAGTGCCAAATCAAAATCCGCAAAGAACAAGGCAACCGCCAGCGCAACAGGAACTGCAAAAAAATCGGCGGCCGCCACAAAAACCGTGGCATCGACACAGCAACTTTCAGCACCACCTGCAAAGCCGGCTGCGTCACAACAGACCTCTGCAGAGAAAAAAAGGACTGCAGAAAAACAGGCGCCAGCAAAAACCAAAAAAAGCAGTGCTGCGGTGCCAAAGCAGACACCTTAACAGTGCGCCGCGAGGCAATGACGTAATTGTTTAAAACGCAGAGAAGTATACCAAAAGAATGCATTGGTCGCTGTTGTGACAGACGGCAGCGACCTATTTTCTGTTACAGCTCCCGAAGGGATTGATACCCTCTTACCCCCGAAACTAACAAAGTAAAATGGGGCAGACCCCAAACACTTTGGGAACGTGCCTTCACATTTGAATACTCATTTGTTCTAAATGTTTTGACGACGGAGCCATTTGCAAAACGATCTTTTCGCCCAAACTCTTCGTTATGCTCAAAATTTTATCCTCGGAATATCGATCATATGCCTGTGGTAAAATTTCTCGCATGCCTTGATTTTGAGCGAAAATCTTAGTTTTGCAAAAGGCTCGACGCTCACTTTTATACTGGAGGTCGCCGCCGGGTGCGCCTCGAGTCCCTTAAGGCCAATGTCCTCTCCAGTAAGATCCCAGTAACCTTACACCGCGGTATTAATTTACCATCATGCGAGACCTACCCCTTGTTGAGGCTGAGTCTGTCCGATACCCGATACTGATCACAATTCTGCATTAATTTCGCCAGTCCCAGCAATATTAACACGGCTCGGCAGCATTCAGAAACTCCGAGGTGTGCGGCGGCTATGCGCCAAACCAATGTCGTTGGCTTTGAACTGGTTGAGCTCAACCCGCTAGAGGACCACGCCCATATATCGGCAATGATTGTCAACCGGATTGTGGGTGAATGTTTCACAGGGATGGCGATGCGCAAGATGAGCCTTAGCGAGCCTCACTATCTCGACCCATTGGCAACGGATCACGGCAATTGATCTGGAGTGAGTCGCTTTGTAAAAGACTGCTGGATGTGAGGGCAACGATTGGAGAGATCTATTTTCGTAGAATAATCAAACAGCCGAGGAAATCCGTCTCGCATAGAGAAATAAACCGAGAACGCCGAGGAAAAAGGCCACGATAAGCGGCGACATTGTCTCCCTGAACAATTGATTGGTTGCGGGCGGCAAATAGGTCACCGCCTGTTCCGTGATGGTCGCCGCGACTAGATCGTTTCCGTCATATAGTGGGATCATCGCTGCGATAACTTGCCCTGGACCATCATCTCTGAAATAACGAATTGTTCTGTCCTGACCCTCAAACACTGCAGCAATGTCGGGGGCTGGTATTTCACGCGGCAAGGAAACGGATTGTATGGCTTCTCTGGCTGCGGCGTCGGATTCCTTCTTTAGTTCTCCTACCGCGACCAACGTCTCTCCGTTTTCATCGACGATACGAAACCTCGTATTCAGCAGTTTCTGTGCGTTCAGAATCTCTTTCAGCACCTCAGCATTAACGATCTCTTCTTCCGCTTCCTTCTCATCTGCTAACCGGGCAGTGCCGATAAGCGTTTCCGTAAGACCCGTCTGAAAATCGTCCACATCGGCAACCGCAAAGATCAGTTTGTCGCCGAGCAGATCACGTTGAATTCGAATTTCCAGTCGGTAGCCCGTGTCCGTGCGCCTCCAGTTCCCATGAATTCGCCTTTCATGGGCAGCGATCTCCTCAGGCTCGTCCGGTATATCAAATCCGGTCACCCAGCCGGGTTCAAAGGTTGAGACAATGTAGTTTTTCCGCTCTCCCTTTTTATCTATGGTGATCTTGAGGTGATCGGCGCGGTCTACCCTCAAACTATTTTTATTCCGATAGACCACTTCATCGTCGTAAACATCAAAGAATGCGTAGAGATATTCTCCTTGCGTACCGGCTAAGTGGCGAAAGCTCAAAGTACCCGGCTGATAATCGGGGTTGGATGTCAGGAGATGGTCTTCACCATAAATCTCCGAGCTCTCTATTCGAGGCTGCCAATCCTTGAGATCGCCATTGAGCCGGATGGGGGTGATCAGTTCAATGATCTTGGGTGGTGCTATGTCATCCCCTGCCGGAGCCCCTTCTTCAGTGTGCTTATAAAAAAGATCTGATCGTTCCTGCAAGGCGGAAGCGATCGATTCCGCACTCATGGTAAGCGCCTGTTCCTGGTTAGCCATTACCAGATTCTGCTGCGCATCGTCCTGCTTCAAGCTCAGCAAAGGAATACCAAGCAGAAATATGCAGAGGATCAATACAGGCAAGGCGAGCATTTTTAATATGAACTCGAAGGACATCGTCAACCTGTGCGTATGGCTAATTTCCTATCACGTGGTGATACCAAGTTTCGTCCCTGGCAGAAACCAGGTCAGGAACAGTCCTCTCAACAGCGATGAATACCGTGTAGCCCATTGATAATAACTTAATTTCAAGAAGAAATCATATTGATATTAAGGCATCATGCAAGATTAGGATTTTCTTTCACGGCTTCTGGTAATAGCGTGCCATGTGTTTCCAAAAACGGTGCACGACCCAGCCATGGATGGCTGCCTGGGTAAGATTATAGGATCGCCGGGATCATCGAGACAATAGTTGATGGCCCGCAGCAGAGCAGCCAGGGCAATGGATTGCCTCTCGGTCCGGGCCCATCTGGGTATCGGTGTGAAATCGGCATCACCGGCAATCGGCGGACGATAGTGGTATTGCGTCACGATCCACTCTTGTCTATAGTGATTATCAAAATTTTCCTCAGTCGAAATCACATGGGGTAATCGGTTTCAGTCAAGGAGGCAGCAAATGAAATTTGGCCGACTCACACTAGTGATATGTGCTGTTTTAATGTGTTCGACTATTGCCCAAGCCCACGAGGGCGGAGGCATTACCGGGGGCTTTGTGTCCGGGTTCGTCCATCCTATCCTGGGGTGGGATCATGTGGCTGCAATGGTGGCGGTGGGTCTCTGGGGAGCCTTTCTGGGCAATCCGGCCATCTGGGTTCTGCCAGTTGTCTTTCCATTGGTCATGGCCTTTGGTGGGGCGCTTGGGGTCATGGGTATTCCCATCCCCTCCATTGAGACGGGAATAGCCGTCTCGGCCATTGTCTTGGGAGCCATGGTCGCCTTTGCGGTACGACCGCCGCTCTGGATCGCTGCAGTTATGGTTGGCATTTTCGCCATTTTTCATGGTCACGCCCACGGTACCGAACTGCCGAGCGCCGCCAATCCCCTCGCCTACAGCGCGGGATTCGTGATCTCCACCGGCATGCTGCACCTGTCCGGTATTGCGTTTGGCCTACTGGTGCGCTGGCCGGCGGGAAAAGTTGCCGTACGAACGTGTGGGGTGATCATATCGCTCGCCGGTGTTGGCTTTCTGACCGGGCTTTTATGAGATCTCTTATTGCAATTCCAATGTTCCTGGTGGTCAGCAGCATGGCTCCGAGGCTGGCCCTGGCCCACGTGCCTTTTGCCGGCTTGAACGATCTCTACAACGGACTGCTGCATCCCGTGGTCGTTCCCGCCCACTTGCTGCTGCTTGCTGCTGCCGGACTTCTCCTCGGAAAACAAGGGTCCAGGGCTGTCCCCCCGTCGTTTCTGCTGTTTTGCCTGTTTACACTCACCGGTCTTGTGGCCACGACTTTTTTTGCGGGAGGCATCGGCGAACGATATCTACTTGGGGTGGCCGCGGTTATTGGCCTGCTGATCGCCGCCAACCTCAGAATTCCGTTTATTCTCTGTTTTATACTTGCAGCTCTTACAGGTTTTCTCCTCGGATTTGACTCGACTCAGACGGTGCTGGTGGGCGACGCCAAATTCTTTTCTTTACTCGGCAGCGGCCTGGGCCTCTGTTTTCTGTTTCTTTATCCACTGGCATTTGCCGATTATTTCAGTGATAGAAATTGGCAAAAAATAGGAGTCCGAATAGTCGGCTCCTGGGTTGCCGCCAGCGCAATTCTGGTGCTTGCCCTCTCACTGCAACCCCCTTCAGGCTAAAGACCATTACATGCAGCCACACCTTTCGAGCACCATTCACCCTGATTCTCAGCATCACCCATCGTCGGAGTAGTGAGCGTTGGCTGGTCAATTTGGCAAAGCAAGTCGCTACATCGAACCTTTAATTGCTGCCATTCTGCGTTTCCGAGCTGTCGTGCTGGCCGGGGTGATTCTGTGCACCGGGCTGCTCGGGTGGCAGCTCCAGCACCTCACCTTTGACACCTCCAACGAAGGTTTCCTGCATGAGGACGACCCGTATCTGAAAACCTACAATCAGTTCAGAGACCAGTTCGGCAGAGACGATTTCCTCGTGCTGGCAGTGTTCAGTGAGGATCTCTTTTCGACCAAAGTGCTCGAAAAACTCAGGGTACTGCATGATGATCTGGACTCATCGGTCCCTTTTCTAGAAGACATCACATCTCTGATCAACGTCAGAGATGTGCGCGGGGTGGGAGACACCCTTCTGGTTGAAGACCTGGTGCCCCGCACCCCAACGACTGATGACGCGCTTCAAGCGCTGCGCGAGCGCATTCTAAATAATCCCCTCTATATCAACAACCTGATCTCTGAGAACGGCAAGTACACAGCCATTCTTCTGCAGAGCCAGGTGTATGGCGGTGTGGCCGAAGAGGATCTGCTTTCAGGCTTCGACGAACCCTTCGATGCAGATACAGAATCTGCGGGGCAACCTGAACAGAATTATCTTTCAGACCTTGAAAACGATCAATTTGTCGAGGCGGTGTATGAAGTTGTGGCTCGTCACCAGGATCCGAACTTTCAGATCTCCGCTGCCGGGCCTCCGGTCAACCTCCATGCCATCAAGGTTTACATGCAGCAAGACGCCTTCACTTTCATGAAACTGGCGCTGCTGGTCATCGGTTTCTGCCTTTTCTTGATGTTTCGTCGCGCCAGCGGCGTAATTCTTCCGCTCATGCTCGTTGCCCTTTCGCTGGTAACCACCGTGGGACTGATGACCCTTCTGGGGGTATCTTTCAAACTGCCGACCACGATGCTCCCTTCCTTCATCCTCACCGTCGGTGTCGGTGCCTCGATCCATGTCCTCTCCCTTACCTACCAGAACATCCGCCGAGGTATGGCCCGGCACGACGCCATAATCAGCGCATACGGTCATTCGGGAATGGCTTTGCTGATGACCTCGCTGACCACCTCGGCCGGTCTGGCTTCATTCTCCATGGCCAAGGTTGCCCCGATCGCTGATCTCGGCATCTTTTCGGCCATGGGTGTCGGAATTTCACTGGTTTACACTTTTACCTTCTTACCCGCGACGCTCTCGCTTCTACCTCTGAAACCGGTTTCCCGGCAAAAATCGCAGAAACGCACCCTGATCGACCGTTTTCTATCATCGGTTGCCACCTTCAGCATATCCCGCTACCGTCTGGTACTGGGAGTGGCTGGGATTATCGTCGTTTTCGGCCTGGTCGGCGTCACCAAAGTGCTGTTCTCCCATGACGGGCTCGAATGGCTGCCCGAGGAATTAGGCGTCCGTCAGGCGACCGAGCTGCTGGATCGGGAATTGAAGGGAACCGTGGTGCTGGAAATAGTGCTCGACACCGGCAGAGAAAACGGACTCTACGACCGTGAGACCCTGCTCGATATGGAGCAGCTCATGGAAGAGCTGGTGGCCGATTATGCCGATCACGAGGTACCGATTGGAAAAACGCTGGCCATTAGTACGCTGCTCAAGGAAATTCACCAGGCCCTGCATGGCAATGACCCGGCCTTTTACATAATACCCGAAAACGAGAAACTGATTCCCCAGGAATTCCTGCTTTTTACCAATACCGGCTCAGACGACTTAGACAACCTCACCGACAGCCAATATCGGTTTGCCCGCATCACACTCAAAGTTCCTTGGCAGGATGCCCTGCTCTACATTCCTTTCATCAGCGATGTGACCGACAGGTTTTCTGATACCTTCGGTCACAGGACACTGGAAGGCGGCCAATCCATGCACGTGACAGCCACCGGTATCATGTCGCTGTTTGGCAGAATAATATACGCAGCAATGTACTCCGCAGCCCAAAGCTATGGCATTGCTCTGGTGGTCATCACGATCATGATGATCCTGTTGATTGGTAATTTGAAGCTTGGTCTGATCAGCATGATCCCCAATCTCGCTCCGATCATCACCGTACTGGGACTGATGGGCTGGCTGGCAATCAATCTTGATATGTTTACCATGCTCATCGCCTCGATCGTCATTGGCCTCGCCGTCGACGACACCATCCACTTCATGTACAATTTCAAGCGCTACTATCAGCACACGGGAGATCTAAAGGAGGCGGTGGAGAACACCCTGATGACCGCCGGCAGGGCGATGCTGACCACCAGTGTGGTGCTCTCGTTCGGCTTTTTCATTTTCATTTTCGCCGCCATGAACAATCTTTTTTACTTTGGGCTGCTGGCCGGCAGCGCCGTACTTCTGGCTTTGGGCGCCGATCTTCTGCTCGCGCCGGCGCTGATGACGCTGGTCATCAATAAGGGAAAAAGCAAACAGATGCTCGATTCCTCCTGAATACCGCAGTAAAATGGTTTATCACAAATGTTGGCCACCTGAGGCGAGTAAACGTCTGATCCGGCCTAGTGCGATGCGGCAGACCACGAGATAGGGAATCGCCCACCAGGGCATGTCAAAAGCCACCACGCAAGTGGTTTCATCTTCGACGCTTATCCGGTGGCCGGTTGCCGGAAACCGGCCGATCCGCCAGCCCCAGAACTGCTGGTCGCGAAATTCGGTAACGGAGAACGGGACCCAGAAGCCAAGCAGGGTTTTAACCCGGCCCTTCGAGCCTGGTCCTATGTAACGATGCTCACAGGCAACCTCGAAAACTGAAGGGCCCCAATGCGGCCACTGCTGTGTATCAATGAGTAGTCGCCACGCGTCCTCGGCAGCACAGTGAATTATCATCCCAATGACGATTTTATCGCGCTCAAAACGCACCATTAATATTTTCAATAATCTTTACGAATCCATATGGTTAATTAATGAACACAGAAGGTTCTCAAACAAAATTCGCCTGACAAATCAAGGAATCTCGGTTTTATTTACACGATGGGTATACCGGTGGGACTTGTCCAGCAGGGGTAAACCTGTGCCCTCATCGGTGCGAGGTTCCAAAGTCGTGAAAGACAGAATTCGAGGAGTCAACTGATGGATACGGTCATTTTACTGTCCAGGCTGCAGTTTGCCTTTACCATAATGTTCCACTACATTTTCCCGCCCCTGACCATCGGTCTCGGCATCATCCTCGCCTACCTGGAAACGCGCTTCTATCTCACCAAGAAGCCGGTCTTCGCCGCTGCCTGCCAGTTCTGGATGAAAATATTCGTGCTCAACTTCGGTATCGGCGTGGCCAGCGGCATCGTCATGGAATTTCAGTTCGGCACCAACTGGGCTACCTATTCCCGCTTCGTCGGCGACGTCTTCGGCAGCGCCCTGGCCGCCGAGGGTATTTTCGCCTTCTTTCTTGAATCGGGGTTTCTCGCCGTAGTCGCCTTTGGCCGCCAACGGGTGAGCCGCGGCTTCTATCTTTTCAGCGTCTATATGGTTGCTCTTGGATCGATTTTCTCCTCGGTGTGGATTGTCGTAGCCAACAGCTGGCAGCAGACCCCGGCCGGCCACCACGTCGTCGACATCATGCGGGACAGCGGTTCCGGTATGACCCCCTGGGTCATCGACGGCATCGTCCAGCGTCGGGCTGAGATCGTCAATTTCCTCGACCTGGTCTTCAACCCGTCCACTGTTCAGCGTTTGAGCCATGTGCTTTTGGGCTGCTTTGCGGTCGGCGCCTTTTTCGTGCTCAGCGTATCGGCCTATTTCATACTGAAGAACCGTCACCAGGAATTTGCCCGCCATTCGATCAACGGCGCCCTGGTACTGGCCCTGATCTCATCGCTCGGCCTGGCCATTAATGGACATACCCAGGCCCAGAATGTCTACCGCTACCAGCCGGCGAAACTGGCCAGCTTCGAGGCCCATTTCGACACCGGCCGGGCCGATCTCAATCTGATTGGCTGGCCCAACGAGAAGGAGGAGCGCATCGATTTCGATATCAGCATCCCCGGGGGATTGAGTTTCATGGTCTTTGATGACCTCACTTTTTCAAAACCGGTCGTCGGCTTAGACCGTTTCAAACCCGAGGACCGTCCGCCGCTGCTGCTATCCTATATGAGTTGGCGCGTCATGGTCGGTATCGGCGGTTTGATGATCATCGCCAGCGTTTTAGGCCTCTATTACAACTGGCGCCGAACCCTGAACGATAAGCGCTGGCTGTTGTGGTGCTTTGTTTTCGGCATCGGTCTGGTCATGGCTTCCAACCAAGCCGGCTGGATTGGCGCCGAAGTCGGCCGCCAGCCCTGGATTGTGCACCCACCGGTGGTCTGGAACGAAGACGGTAGTGATCTTGTCGTTGGGGCAGACGGTTTCTATGAATATCAAGAGCGCGAAGGTTTACGCACCGTCAATGCGGTGAGCCCCGCAGTCAATGCCCAGGAAGCCGCCACCTCGCTGATCCTGTTCACCATTCTCTACCTCAGCCTGGCCGCGGTCTGGATCTTTGTACTTGATCGTAAGATCCGCAAGGGCCCGGAAGAGATTGAGATAACGGAAGACGGAACCGAGCACGGCTTTCAGGATGCCTCATCTGAAAGGCAGCACGCCCGGCTCAGCCAGTCTTAGCATGTGATAGGAGAATAAAATGAGTTACGAATTATTGTGCATCATCTGGTTTATCCTGCTCAATGTCCTGCTGATTGGCTATGCGATTCTGGACGGTTTTGACCTGGGAGTGGGATTCCTGCATCCCTTTGTGGCCAAAGACGACACCGAGCGGCGCCTGGTGATGAACAGCATCGGTCCGCTCTGGGACGGCAACGAAGTCTGGCTGGTTACTTTCGGCGGCGCACTTTTTGCGATGTTTCCTGAAGCTTACGCTTCGATTTTCTCCGCCTTTTACCTGCCTTTCGTACTGTTGCTCTTCGCCCTGATTTTCCGGGCAGTCTCGCTTGAGTTTAGATCCAAGCGGACGAGTCCAGCCTGGCGCAGTTTCTGGGATATTCTCTTTTTCGCCGGCTCGACCCTGGCCGCCTTGCTGTTTGGCGTCGCCGTGGGCGCCCTGATGCAGGGGGTGGCAATTTCGGAGCGGGGGGATTTCCTCGGCTCGATGCTCGATCTGATCAACGGCTTCAGTGTGGTAGTGGGACTTTTCACCGTGGCTCTGCTCGCCATGCACGGCTCCATCTATCTTTACATGAAAACCGAGGGTGTTCTACAGCAACGGCTCTACGGCTGGATGAAAGGATCCTGGTATGTCTACGTCATCCTCTTCGTGGTGGTCACCATCTGGTCGACCATGTTCGTCCCCGCCTCGCTTCAGCACTTCCGCAACACCCCGGTGCTCTGGGTTGTGCCGTTGATCAATGTGTTGGCCATCGCCAACATTATGCGGGCGATACGGCAGGAACGCCCCTTTTATGCCTTCATCAGCAGCTGCCTGGTAATTGCCGCTCATATCATCCTGTTCAGCGCCAACCTTTTCCCCAACCTGGTGCCGGCAGCCAACAACGCGGCCTACAACATTACGATTTTCAACGGTGCCTCGAGTCGGCTGACTCTGACGATCGGTCTGATTATCGTGGCTATCGGCATGCCGCTGGTGCTGTCTTACACTTCACTGATCTACTGGACCTTCAGAGGAAAAGTGACGCTCGGACCTGACAGCTATTGAGTGAAATTTTCAATCGACCGTGAGCCCGGCGACGTTCTTTGCTTGCCGGACATTCTACCGCTTCATGCTGCTGCAAGGAACTCGCACCCTCGCATTTAACCTTCGTGGTCGAGACGAAAGGGTTTGTGTGAGAAGTCCTCTTCCCCTTACTCAATAATCGATTTCATTAGCTGAAATCATGTTTAGAGTTTCACCTGACTGCTGGTTCTAAAATCCAGCCTCAACTAATTCGAGAGGTCTGCTCATGAAAAAAACTGTTACCAGAATGTCCCTACTCCTAATTCTTTGCCTGTTGCTCATGCCGGCAACATCGTTTGCGCTTAGCGTGGGAGATAAAGCTCCCGTATTTACTACACCGTCTTCCCAGGGTGAAATTTCCCTGGCCGATTATGAAGGCAAGAAACACGTCGTTCTGGCGCTTTACTTCGCCGTCTTCACTTCCGTCTGAGCTAGTGAGCTTGGTAACTTCCAGCGGGATCTGGAAGAATTCAGAAAGCTTGATGCGGAAATAATCGGAGTCAGCGATGACGATATGGAAACCATTGGAGAGTTCATAGAGGAAAACGGTATTGAATTTCCCCTTGTTTCAGACTCTGAGAACCAGTTCAGAAAGAATTATGGCAGAGGGCGTCTGACCTATCTGATCGACAAGGAAGGCATCATCCAGTTCATCCAGAAAGGCGTACCCGAAAACGCTGATTTTCTCGAGCAATTGAAGCTGCTGCAGTAGTGAAATAGCAAAATAGGGGACAGACCACGGTTTTTTTCAAAAAACGCAAAAAACCGTGGTCTGTCCCCTATTTTTTCCTACCGACCGGTCTGCAGCGAGGAACGACCGCCGTCGGCAGATACTATCTGGCCGCTCATCCAGCCGGCCTCCGGCGACAGCAGAAAGACCGCCAGGTGGGCTATATCCTCAGGCAGGCCAAGCCGGTTGAGCGGGTGCTGCGCGGCGAGGGCCTCGGCCGCTTCTTCGTTGCTCAGAAGACTTTGTGCAAGCGGCGTTCTGGTCAGCGACGGGGCAATTGCGTTGACCCGGATTCGGGGGGCAAGCTCTGCTGCGAGCGCCAGGGTTAACCCCGCTACTGCGCCTTTTGCCATACCCACCGAGGCATGCATGGGAAAACCCTGGATGGCCGCCACGCTGGAAAAGAGGACAATCGCCCCACCTTCACCGCCTTTTTTCATTGGTGTCAGCGCCGCTTTAACCGCCAGTGCCGCGGCCATGGCATTGAGTTGAAAATCTCTGGCGAAGTCCTCGGCGCCAAGACGTCGAAGACTGCCTAGATTTATCGATCCCACCGCATAAACCAGCCCATTCAGCTCCGAGCCAACCTCTTCCATAACCTGGTCGAAAACACCTTCACTTGTGACGTCGCCGCTGATGAAGTGCACCCTGTCCATGGACACCAGGTCGGGCGCTTTATCTGTGTGCCGGCCCACCAGATAGACTTCATCTCCCTGGCCCTGGAGCAAACGGCCTATTTCCGAACCGATACCGCCGGTACCTCCATAAATGAGTATCTTACGTGACATTCTTTCCCTTTCCCTCCTCTAAATTATCGTTACCGGATGTGGATGCTCGTTACCTACCCTTCGTCCGAGTTTTAAATCACTCATCTATTTATTGCGCTGATCTCCATTATTCGCCTCGTACAATACGATCTTTCAAGGCCCGCTCTTCAGCAGGTATTCTGATCAGCAGAAGCAGTGCACCGTTGGCAATCGAAAACAGCAGGGCTGTATACCAGGCCCCCAGTAGGGCCGGGATAGCCGCAATTTCAAGGACGACCGCCACATAGTTGGGATGACGCAGATAGCGGTAAGGTCCGGATTGAACCCTGGTCATCCGATCGAAGATGACGATGCGTGTATTCCAGTAGCGCCCCAGTGCGGTGATTGCCCAATAGCGAAGGACCTGAGCCACCACGATCAGGGTCAGAAAGATCGGCCACCAGGTCGGTACCGGCGGCTGGCGAATCAGAGATTCAAGGGCCATGCTGGCCATCCATAGCGAATGCAGCACGACGAACAGCCAATAATGATCGGCGCTATATTCTGTGCCGCCGTGGTGCATGGCCCAGCGGTAGTTTCTTCTGGCCAGCACCAGTTCGCTCAAGCGCTGGGCGATTACAATAGTCAAAACGAGTACGAGCAGAGTCATCGATTGTGCAGCAGAAGTTGATCGGAACTGAAACCCGGGCCGAGCGCCGACATCAGTCCGTAGCCCGATTGCAGGTCGTTGTTTTTCACCATTTTCTCAAGCACGAAAAGGATCGAGGCGGAAGACATATTGCCGTGGAGTCGGAGGATCTCGTGTGAGGCGGCAAGCGTGCGCCGGTCTCCTCCGATCACTTGTGCAAACGCCTCAAGTACCTTGGCGCCGCCGGGATGGGTAATAAATGAGGTGATCTCTTCCTTTGTTATGGACCATGACGCGCAGGCCTCTTCAAGCACCCCGGGCAGATGCGTTTTGACAAAGTGAGGTATGTCGCGGGAGAAGCGCACCTTCATGCCGCTGTCGATAAAATCCCAGCCCATGATGTCATAGGTATCTGGAAACAGTCGATGATAGGAGCCCACGACTTCAGGCCCGACCTCGGCCCGGCCGACAACCACCGCAGCAGCACCATCGCCGAAAATCGAGGTGCCGACCAGATTGGATTTAGACAGATCGTTGCGTTGAAAGGTGGCGCTGCAGATCTCAACCGCAACGAACAGCACCGGTGCGCCGTCCTTGATGGTGCTCAGCTCCGCAGCCCTGGCCAGGCCGGCGACCCCGCCGGCACAGCCGAGACCAAACAGCGGCAGACGAACGACATCCATGGGCATACCCAGATCCTGGGCCAGATAAGCCTCGAGACTGGGAGTCATCATGCCGGTGGTGCTGGCTACGACAATACCGCCAAAATCTTCTGCCCTGACTGCTGCCCTGGCAATCGCCTGTTGGGCAGCGCTGATGGACAACTTCGTGGCCGTTTCAATGAATAGATCGTTGGTCTCGCCAAACCCCCGGTCTTGACGATACCACTCGGGTTCCCGGGCGATGTAGCGCTGCTCTATGTGCAGATGATCGAACACCTTCAGCAACCGCTCAAGGTTCTCCACCCGCTCGCTGAACAAGTTTTCGACTACCTTACGCACGTAAGTCTGATCGCAGACATGTTCAGGTACGGCTGTACCAACACCCTGAATCCTTATTCCGGTCATTTATTAATCTCCATACCGGGGTTTCCATCCCTCAGAGACCGCTCACATAGGGTCAAGGTAAACACCGCTGCCCCAATAATAAAGCTTCAGCTACACGTTAAATACGGAGATGCATGAGCCAGGAGCGGCAGCCTGAAAAATCCACCGGCCGACTTGCCGTCACCGATGGAGGATCTATCGTTGACTTATGAAGAATAAGATTTCATATCGAGATCGAGTCGCCGGCGCCATCTATGGCCTTTTCATTGCCGACGCCCTAGCGATGCCGGTACACTGGTATTACGATACCGATGCTCTGCGTCGTGATTACGGCCAGATCAGAAATTACCTGCCCCCCAAAAACCCGCACCCGGACTCGATCCTGTGGCGATCGTCCTACGTGCCGACCAGCACGAAAGGTGATATCCTCCACGACCAGGCCCAGTATTGGGGAGAAAAGGGTATCCATTACCACCAGTTCCTCACGGCCGGGGAAAACACCCTGAACGGGCAGCTTGCTGCAGAGCTTCTGGAGTTTGTCTGCGGTCGAAAAAACTACGATCCGGGCCCCTGGCTGGATCATTTCATCAGCTTTCTCACCACCCCCGGCAACCATCGTGATACCTATGTGGAGGAGCATCTAAGGCATTTCTTCACCAACTATGGCCGTGGTATCGACCCGGAGCGATGCGGCAGAAAAGACGAACACCACATAGGCGGCCTTACCCTGATGCTGCCGCTGACCATCTATTTCTCGGATGCACCGGATTACGCCAAAAAGATCAGCCGAGAACATCTGGCCTTGACCCACGGCGGCCCGCTCATGAGCAGAGGAGCCGCCCTGACGACCGATCTGCTCATCAAACTCCTGCACGGTGCACCGATGATCGAAGCGCTCGAAGAAGTTCTGCAATCGAGCGCTTTAAAGCCAGCAGGCCGCTGCTTTCTCGATCTGCTCGACTACCCGGACCATATAGTTGTCGGCAGACATTATTCATCGGCCTGCTACATGGACCAGGCCCTGCCCGCTACCCTCTTCCTGGCTGCCAAGTATCACGGCCAGCCTGAACAGGGGTTGATTGCCAACACCATGTGCGGAGGAGACAATTGCGGCCGCGGAAGCCTGCTTGGCGCCCTGCTGGGAGCGGCCTGTGGAGTTGAAGCCTGGCCGCTGCGCTGGCGCAACGGGCTGCTCCGACAACCTGCCCTGCCATCCTGATCAATGGTTGCGAAAACGGCAACTAGCCGAGACTCGGCAATGGCACGAAAATCAACCTTTTTCACACCACAACATTTATGCCGTAACGTTTTCAGCAGATCGGCTATTGAAAAGTCTTTGAAAAGAAATTCTGAGTTCGTCTCTCGGCTCAGCGGGATTCAGGGACGAGCAGTGAAACATTATGTTCGTCAATCAGATCGCAGGCCGGAGCCGGAGGTCTACGATCGGTCACCAGGTAGGAGACGTCCCGAAGGTGTCCAACCTGGGCGGTGGCGCTCTTTTCAAATTTGGTGCTGTCAGTGACCAGGATTACCTCGCGGGAATTCTTCATCATCTTGCCCATCAACATCGCTTCTTCGTAATCGTAGTCCAGCAGCAACCCTTCCGCTGAAATGGCGCCGATGCCCATGAGCAGGAAATCGGTCTGGAAATTGGCGATAAATTCCATCGTCGCCGGCCCGATGATACAGCCGTTATGATTCCTGACCCGACCGCACGGCATGAGCAGCTCGATATCTTTCTTGCTGTAGAGATGAATCGCCGCATGAATGTTGTTGGTGATAATGCAGAGCGTGGGGATTAGGGAGAGATGCTTGGCGACGATCTCCATGGTCGACCCCCCGGTCATGAAAACCGACTGGCTGGAGCGAATGAGAGTGGCTGCGGCGGCAGCGATGAGTTCTTTCTCATCAAGCATCGATATCCGTCGTGCATCGTAGCTGACGTTGACCAGTGATGAGACCGATCCAGCCCCACCGTGCAGACGGGTGACCAGATTTTCATCACTCAGGGCCAGGATGTCACGGCGGATCGTCTGGTTAGATACTTGGTATTTATCGGCAAGGAATTCTATGCTCGCATACCCCTGGGCATTAACCAGATTGGCAATTTCCTCACGTCTGCCGACTACCTTTGCACTGGTATCCTTTTTCATCGCTTCCCGTGTAAATTGTGTTCAATCGCTCAGCTATGCCTCCACACTGCATCGTT